>JAEXVC010000082.1 GCA_023406715.1 Bacteroidota bacterium
TGGTAGTTCTGGCTCGTTCGATTCGTTTAGGAATATTCTTGAATTTGCTGGCAGAATAGAGATGTCTGACAAAACCTGGGCTCAAATACCAATGCAGGAATATGTTAACCTGCACAATCTGTTCATCACGTCGGTTCGAGAGGAAAGACTTAAAATCAAAGGGCTTGACCCAATCCGTGTGGATTTAATTGTACTGGCATCGATATTTGTGAATTTGCTTGTGGAGCAATTCAACATCAAATTGATGTTCCAATCGGAATACGCCCTTAAAGAAGGATTTTTGAGCGAACTATCGGAAAGCATTCAGTAAATACAATTGCTATAATCCGTTTTTTGGTTAATTTTACCCTTCGAAGGTAAGGTTTAACCAACGAGCCTTTAACCCTAAACAATACAGATATATGTCCAAAATACTAGTAATTGACGACGAAAAAGCTATCCGCAATACGCTTAAGGAGATATTGGAATTCGAAAGCCATTCAGTGGATTTAGCCGAAGATGGTGTGGCTGGCGTTGAAATGTTTGCCAACGGTGGTTACGACATTGTTCTTTGCGATATTAAAATGCCGCAAATGGATGGAATCGAGGTTTTGGATAAGTTGCAGGAACAATCCAACGATACTCCTGTAATAATGATATCCGGTCACGGGAATATTGATACCGCTGTTGAAGCAATCAAGAAAGGCGCTTACGATTTCATCGAAAAACCGCTGGACCTGAACCGACTGCTTATTACTATTCGCAATGCCACCGATAAAACCACGCTAATTCAGGAAACAAAGGTTTTAAAGCGCAAGGTAAACAAGGCTTTCGACATTGTTGGGGAATCACCTGCAATTACAAAGGTTAAAGATATGATTGAACGTGTTGCCCCAACCGAGGCTCGAGTTCTAATTACAGGACCTAATGGAACTGGTAAAGAGTTGGTATCTCGCTGGTTGCACGAAAAAAGCAGTCGCGCTGCAATGCCTTTTGTGGAGGTAAACTGCGCCGCAATTCCTTCGGAATTAATTGAGAGCGAACTATTTGGTCACGAAAAAGGTGCATTCACTTCGGCAATCAAGCAACGTAAAGGTAAATTTGAGCAGGCCGATGGCGGAACGCTATTCCTCGATGAAATTGGCGATATGAGTCTTAGCGCTCAGGCTAAAGTTTTACGCGCTTTGCAAGAGCATAAAATCAGTCGGGTAGGAAGCGATAAGGATATCACCGTGAATGTTCGTGTCATTGCAGCAACAAATAAAAACCTAACAAAAGAGATTGAACTCGGAAACTTCCGCGAGGACTTGTACCACAGACTCAGCGTGATAATAATTCATGTTCCAGCTTTGAATGAACGGTTGGAAGATATTCCACTACTTTCGGCTCATTTTAACGAACTAATTTGCGGAGAGTACGGCATACAACCGAAACAAATAACCCCCGATGCCATTGAGGAACTGAAAAAACTAAAATGGACAGGAAATATCCGCGAACTACGCAATGTTATTGAACGTCTGATTATTTTAAGCGACAAGGAGATAACTGGCAAGGATGTAAAAGCGTTTGCTGGGCCTGCATTTTAAAACAAAACTGCAAACAAATTTAATTGGCATTGAATAAAGCGATATTAACATCGCTTATAGCATCGTCATTCTGAACTTGTTTCAGAATCCCTGCATTCAAAATAAAAAAGAGATTCCTAAACAAGTTCAGAATAACAAAAACAAACTATTCAAATCTATTTTATAGTCTTTAAGTACTCCTCCGTACTTAAAATCTTTGCATAACTCCTCAATGTAGCAAGAGTTGATAGATGAACCATCTTAGCAGGAATTGTTTCATTGTCCCATTTTAAATCTTTGGTAGCGCAGGCGTCATGAATCAATGTAACGTTAAATCCGTAATCAGTACCCGCTCTGACTGCAGCCTCAACGCACATGTGCGTTTGCATACCACAAATTACCAGTTTAAATATTTGTTGACCGCGTAAATAATCATTTAATTGAGTTCCAACAAATGAATTAACAGCTGTTTTAGTAAAAACAGGTTCCTTTTCTTTAGGCTTAACTAACTCATAGATGGATTCCTGTTCAGCCGATTGATGCTTAATAAACACCACCAACCAACCCTTGGATCTAAACTCCTCTATAAGTTTCGCAGCATTTTGCGCTGCAGGAATTGGATTAACCAACTCCGATTTTCCTCCGGCAAAATAGAAGTCTTGAATATCAATAACAAGAAGAGCAACCCTGGAAGTATCGGGAATATTGGCTTTAACTGTAATTCCTGCTAAAATCATCAGAAATAGAATTAGTGTTTTTCTCATAATCAACAAAGTTTAATTGCATATAAAAACAAAGGTAACCAAAATTGGCTACCTCTGTCCTACCCTTAACCTTTTAATTAACTCTTAAAAAAGAAACAAGCATTACTACTGGAAAGTGATTCTTCAAATTGTTCCTCGTACAACTTAATATCAAGTTGGTCAACAAAAACATCATAGAACGAGATTATTCCATTGGGGCAAACCCTAGGATTATCGTCCTCGAAAAAAACAACCTGATGATTAAACCAATATGGATTACTAGTCATTAGCAACTCACCAACTAAACTTACCTGCTTATGTGTTTTACCGTAAAACATATTGGTTCTTATTTCTTATCTAAATTAGCAAACTCCGATATGCTTGTCAAATAAGTTATAACTTTTTGATGATGATATTAATCATTAATTCATTGAAAATGAGAAAGGCATTGAAATACATAAAGGGGTAAAAACAAAAAAGCCCCGAGAATTATCTCGGAGCTTGGGTGGAAGACCGGGTTCGAACCGGCGACCCTCAGAACCACAATCTGATGCTCTAACCAGCTGAGCTACATCCACCATTTTGCGGTTGCAAAGGTAAATATTTTTTCTAAAATCCAAACAAAAGATTTAATCAATTTATATTTTTTCGGAATAATTGAAGAAATTAAACATCATCATAAAATATTAGCATTCGCATCTAAGTTTTTATACTTTAGCTTGAAATTGATTTGAGAAGTGAATATTTCGTTAAAACTCAATAAAACAGGAGCATTACAATTCTACCAAATCATCCGATTTTTGGGGATTATTGCCATTAGCATAGCAATGGTAAAACTTTCTGTACCACAAAGTCAAATTGGGCATTACGAAATGTTGCTATTCCTAACAAACCTTCTTGCAACATTCTGGATAACAGGTATGATTCAGGCACTACTACCACTTTACGGAAAATTCAAGAACGATGAAAAAAAATCGTCGGCACTATACAATGCATTTATTCTAATTCTAACTCTATCCGTACTTTCTGGTGCCATTGCATTTTTAATCAAAGGGCTATTGTTTAAAGTGGAAGGCATTGCTAGTTTACCATTCTACAACCTTGTTATTCTTTACCTAACGCTTAGTACCCCAACATTACTCATAGAGTATATATATCTTCTCAATGACAAGCCCTGGCGAATGATTACATATGGAGTTATAACTCATATACTACAATTCCTGCTTGTTATTGGGCCTCTCTTAATCGATATAAATATTGAATACTCTGTTTACGGGCTTTTAGCGATTTCGGCGATAAGGATGATTTGGCTAATCACACTGATCTGCAAGAACTCCGCCTTAAAAATCAATAAAGAGTTTCTTAAAGAGCATACAAAGCAAGGATTTCCGCTAGCGCTGAAATATTTAATAAGCAGCTCTGGCACTTATATTGACCAGGCCATTATTACAACTCATTTCGACTCAGCCACCTTCGCCATTTACCGATTTGGCGCACGTGAAATACCTCTGATTGTACTTATGACTACCGGCTTAAGCACAAGCCTGCTTAGTGACTTTGGCAATTCAGTACAACTAAAAAGTACTCTCAAAGAACTCAAGCAGAAGTCGCTTCACTTAATGCACCTGTTATTTCCTCTGGCGATCCTTACAATACTTTCGAGCAGGCCACTCTTCCCTATTATTTTCAGTCCAGAGTTTGCTGAAAGTGCTAATATCCTTATGATATACACGCTGATAATTACAAGCAGGGCAATATTTCCCCAAACAGTTACAATGGGGCTACAGCGTAATGGTGTTGCGCTTATTGCCTCAATAGTTGAAATGATTTTGAACATTGCCCTCAGCCTATTACTACTAATTCCATTTGGAATTGAGGGTGTTGCTATGGCTACTGTTATTGTATATTTATTGGAGAAAGTATTCTTGGCATATTACAATCAAATCAAATTAGAAATCCCCTTCAAAGAATACACTCCTGTTAAGCCTTTCATACTATACAGCGTTGCAACTATCGCTGTTTATTGCATCGCAAGGTTTATTATTTAATGAGAATTCAATCCTATTGGTAATCATAAAAACAATTACTTTTGTATAAAATTTCAGCGATATGGCAGCCCTAGAAAAAATTCTGGAAATCAAAACCCAAATCAGGCATAGGATGAATGGCGAGGTGGCCGACAATATGCGCCGCGAGGGGATTATTTACAAGGTTAACTACGGCGTATCAATCCCTGAACTGCAACAAATAGCCAAGGCATTTAAGGGTGACCACGAACTTGCGCTGGAACTTTATAGCGACGAAATCCGCGAATGCAAAATTATTGCCTCGATGATTGACGACCCTGCACAGGTTACTGGCGAGCAAATTGATGAATGGTCCAACGAGTTCGATAATACTGAAATCGTGGAGCAGGTTTGCGGAAACCTAATTTGGAAATCGGAGTATGCGCTTTCGCGCAGCATTGAGTGGTGCTTAAGCGACGAGGAGCTGCTTCAAAAGGCAGGGTTTATTATGATTGCCCGCAATGCATCAAACACTGATATTAAAGAAAGTATATTTGAGCCATACTTAGGAATTATTGAAAACCTAGCCGATACAATTTCCGACGTAAACCAAAGCTCAATAGTATTTGCGCTACGCGAAATAGCTAAACGTAGTCCTAGACTAGAACAACTAGTGCTAAAAACTGCCCAAAACTTAACAGAATCGGAAAATGAGATTGCTGCCTGGATTGGCAACGAGATTATTTTTGAATTCAGCGAGGACAACACTGACGAATTGTCATAATCAATTCGGGGCACATCATTTGAATAATTCATCACATCTTAAATTTTAAATTATTACTATGGATTTTTTTCGTTCTTCAAATCCTGCTTTAACCGACAAGGCATTTAGCGGGTATGGCTCTTTTGCAGGCTCCGAAACAATGACCTACAAAGGAACTATGAATAAAACATTACTGATGTTAGCGCTTGTTGTTCTTGGTGCTGCATTTACGTGGAGAATGTTTTTTGAGAGTTTAAATCCGTCATCGGTATATGTATGGATGCTTGTAGGCGGCATTGGTGGATTTATCACATCGCTTGTTGTGATTTTTGCTCCAAAAACATCACCTTATTCTGCACCAATCTACGCTGTGCTTGAAGGCTTATTCCTCGGTGGAATATCGGCGTACTTTGCTGCAACCTATAGCGCAGGTATAGTAATACAGGCCGTTGGGTTGACTTTTGCCACCTTCTTTTTAATGCTTTTAGCATTCAGAACAGGAACAATCAAAGCCACTGCACGCTTTAAAACTGGAGTATTGGCTGCAACTGGGGCCATTGCGCTTAAGTACTTTGTATCGTTTATTCTAGGATTCTTTGGAATTAACATTGGATTTATACATAGCAGCGGAACATTCGGAATTATTTTTAGCCTTATAGTTGTTGCTGTTGCAGCGTTGAATCTAATTCTGGATTTCGATTTTATTGAAAAGGCATCTGCTGCCCGTGCACCAAAGTACATGGAATGGTACGGCGCATTCGGGCTAATGGTAACCTTAATTTGGTTATACATCGAGTTCCTAAAACTTCTGTCGAAAATTTCGCGCAGATAGTTGAAACGGTTAACTGGACTGCAATCCGGAAATGTTTTTTGAAAAATATTATCAAAGGTTTGATATTTAAATAATAGTTAATAACTTTGCAGGCCATTAACAGAATTAGAAGTTAAAAGATAAATACAATGAAAGAGGGAATACATCCACAAAATTATCGATTGGTGGCATTCAAGGACATGTCGAACGAGCATGTTTTTATCACCAAGTCGGCTGTTAATACCAAGGACACAATTACCGTTGACGGCGTTGAGTATCCATTGGTAAAAGTTGAAATTTCCAACACTTCGCATCCATTCTACACTGGTAAGATGAAGCTTGTTGACACCGCTGGTCGCGTTGATAAGTTCATGAACCGCTACAAAAAGCACATGGATAAGAAGTAATTAGGAATACAAAAACATTTAAAAAAGCTCTGTAACAAGAGCTTTTTTTATTGCTTTAAGTTCTGGTTCTTCAGGTTTTAATAAATTTGCAATGACAGAAGCAGGTATTATATACAAGATTTCGGACTAAAACTAACAACTAAATGGAACGGAACTATATACTTTTCGACGATATCAGAAGGGAAAATCTTCTACCGCTAACATTCACTCGCCCAGTGGCCGAGATTCGGGTTGGAATCCTCACAATCACTGAAAAATGGAAGCATTATTTGGGTGATAACTGTTCGTTTCTAACCAAGGAGTACCTTTCCGAGAAGTACCCAATGAACACAACAAGCACCGAGTTTTTACTGATTAATGGAGGTGTGTGTCCGGACAAAAATTTGGTTGATGCAATTCTGAAACTAAAAGCAGGCGATGCATTAATCTCCGAAAATTGCGTAATTGCCGGTGTATTAAGGTCTGTTCCAAAAAACAACCCATGCATTTCCGATTTTTACAACACAACAATCTACAACAACAGTATTCTGCAAATATCGAACCCTTGGGATATTTTCCGATTTAACGGCGAAGCCATTGAACGGGATTTTGAACTCCTAACAAAAAACCGAAAGTCGGAACCAATTTCTTCAACAAATACAGTTTTAAATCCATCCAGAGTTTTTATTGAAAAAGGAGCGAAAGTTGAATGCTCGATTCTTAATGCCAAAACAGGCCCAATCTATATTGCCAAGGATTCCGAAATAATGGAAGGCTCTATAGTCCGTGGCCCATTTGCCCTTGGCGAACACTCTGCCTTAAAAATGGGTGCAAAAATCTACGGCCCAACTACAGTAGGCCCACACTCAAAGGTTGGCGGAGAGGTAAATAACAGCGTAATTTTTGGTTACTCCAACAAGGCGCACGACGGATTCCTAGGCAACTCTGTAATTGGCGAATGGTGCAACCTAGGTGCTGACTCCAACAACTCGAACCTTAAAAACAACTACGCTGAGGTTAAACTCTGGAATTATACCCGAAAAAGTTTTGTTAAAACTGGATTACAGTTCTGCGGACTAATAATGGGCGATCACTCAAAATGTGGAATCAACACCATGTTTAATACTGGTACAGTTGTAGGGGTAAGTGCCAATATTTTTGGCAGCGGATTTCCACGCAACTTTGTACCTTGTTTTGCCTGGGGAGGAGCCAGCGGCTTTACAGTTTATCAACCGGCTAAAGCTTTTGAAACTGCCGAAATCGTCATGTCTCGCAGAGATATAAAGCTATCGGATATCGACAAAAAAATTTTACTAGAGGTTTTTGAGCAAACCAAGGAGTTCCGCAATTTTTAACACCTTTTCTCAGCCTAAAACCTGACATAACTGTTTGGCACAAGGATTGACTTATATGTATTCCGATAAAATTTTGCGGGATTAATGACACATTGTCACAACTTTGTTTTTATTTAAATTGATATGAGAAAAAAATACAGCATACAGGTTTTAAACCAACTTATGAACGACGAGAGCGATTCGGAAGTGAATTTTATTCCAATTCTAGCCGATGACAGCACCCCCGAGGTAAACTCATCGGACATCCCCGATGTTATTCCAATTTTGGCATTGCGAAACACCACGCTATTCCCTGGGGTTGTGATGCCTATTACCGTTGGTCGTGAAAAATCAATCAACCTTATCAAAAGTCTTCCTTCAAAAAAGAAGATTATTGGAGTTATCTCGCAGATTGATGCAAAGATTGAAGACCCCGAGAATAATGATTTGTACAAGATTGGAACCATTGCCCACGTACTAAAAGTGCTCGAAATGCCCGACGGAAACACATCTGTTATTCTCCAAGGTGTATCGAGGTTTGAGGTGATTGACTACCTTGATAATACTCCATTCTTCATGGCAAGGGTAAACATCCTTTCGGATATCCTGCCCGATGAGAACGACAAGGAGTTCAAGGCGATTGCTGGCTCAATTAAGGATTTAACAATCAAGATTATCAACCTATCGCCACATCTTCCACAGGAAGCATCGTTTGCAATTAAAAATATCGACAACAACAAGCTGCTTATAAACTTTATCTGCTCTAACAGCGAGATTAAAACTCCTGACAAGCAGAGTTTGCTTGAGAAATCGTTACTGAAAGATAGAGCCTCCCTCCTACTTGAATTCCTTTCCAAGGAGGTTCAAATGCTGGAACTAAAGCACGATATACAAACCAAGGTTAAGGTTGATTTAGACCAGCAACAGCGAGAGTATTTCCTTCAGCAACAAATGAAAACCATTCAGGATGAACTGGGAGGAAACCCTGTTGAGCAGGAAATTGGGGATTTAAAAGAGAAAGCAAAGCATAAAAAGTGGAGCAAAGAGGTTGCTGAGCACTTCGACAAAGAGGTAGCAAAGTTAAACCGAATGAATCCAATGGCAGGAGAGTATTCCGTTCAACTAAACTATGTTCAACTTCTACTCGACTTACCTTGGAACGAATACACTGCCGACAATTTTGATTTAAAGCACGCTAAAGAGATTCTGGACGAAGACCACTTTGGTTTAGAACAGGTTAAAGAGCGTATACTTGAGCATCTTGCTGTGCTTAAGCTAAAAGGCGATATGAAAGCGCCTATAATCTGTCTCTACGGCCCTCCGGGTGTTGGAAAAACTTCGCTTGGAAAGTCTGTGGCTAGAGCATTGGGAAGAAATTACGCACGCATATCGTTGGGTGGCATGCACGATGAGGCCGAGATACGCGGTCACCGTAAAACATACATTGGTGCAATGCCCGGTAGGATTATACAAAGTATCAAAAAGGTTAAATCGTCGAACCCAGTTATCATTCTCGACGAGATTGATAAAGTAGGAAAGGATTTCCACGGCGACCCTTCATCAGCGTTGCTTGAGGCGCTTGACCCTGAGCAGAACTTTGCCTTCCACGACAACTACCTTGAGGTGGAGTTCGACCTATCCAAAGTGATGTTTATAACCACTGCAAACACAATATCCACTATCAGCCCAGCACTACGCGACCGTATGGAGATGATTGAGGTTAGTGGCTACAGCTTGGAGGAGAAGGTTGAAATTGCAAAACGTCACCTTTTACCAAACCAAATCAAGGAACACGGCTTGGAGGAAAAACAGGTTGTGCTAAACGACAAGATAATCGAAACCATCATCCAGAACTATACACGCGAGAGTGGCGTTCGGAATCTGAACCAAAAGGTTGCAAAGGTTGTTCGCAGTATTGCCAAAAAGATTGCGTTCGACGAAAAGCACAACTCAAAGCTTACTCCAAAGGATGCAGAAACAATACTTGGTGTACCTAGATATACAAAAGAACTTTACCAAGGCAACGATTTAGCAGGAGTTGTAACAGGTTTGGCCTGGACTGAGGTTGGTGGCGAGATTCTGTTTGTTGAAACCAGTTTAAGCAAAGGTAAAGGCAGCCTAACTATCACTGGAAATTTGGGCGAAGTGATGAAAGAATCGGCAGTGCTGGCGTTGGAATATATTAAATCGCACGCCGACAGCCTTAACTTGAACTCCGAAATATTCGAGAAATGGAACGTTCACATTCACGTTCCTGAGGGCGCTATACCTAAAGATGGCCCATCGGCAGGTATTACAATGGTAACATCGCTTGCATCAGCACTTACACAGCGTAAAGTCCGTAAAAACGTTGCTATGACTGGCGAGATTACGCTACGCGGAAAAGTTCTTCCTGTTGGTGGAATAAAGGAGAAAATTTTGGCAGCAAAACGTGCTGGTATCACTGAAATTATCCTTTCCGACGAGAACAAGAAAGACATCTCCGAAATTAATGCTCAATACATAAAAGGCTTAAAGTTTATTTATGTTAATAGCATTATGGAGGTTTTAAAATACGCCCTACTCGAAGAGAAGGTGGATAAACCCTTGAAATTCGAATAGATATATCGACAATGGCATTAAGGCTTAGTTCTGCGAACTAGGCCTTTTTTGCTAATAATTTTGGAGTATCGCCGTATTAAATCTATTTTTGCTCAATAAAAATCCTATATGTCAACTATCAAAAATACTATTAAACATCTCCCAAATGCCATCACATTGCTAAACTTGGTGGCAGGGTGCTTTTCTATTGTAGCATCGTTCGAAGGACAACTTGAAGCGGCTGGTTTGTTTATTCTAATTGCAGGAGTGCTCGATTTTCTTGACGGCTTTACTGCAAGGCTTATAAAAGCCTACTCGCCCTTAGGCAAGGAATTAGACTCACTCTCCGATGTAGTAAGTTTTGGAGTAGCCCCATCGATGATTCTTTTCCAACTGATGAAGCAAAGTCTTGGTGTCCCTCATGGAGAAGGATTGCTTGACGGACATTGGCTATTGGCAATTCCATTTGTAATGGCAGCATTCTCATCGTTACGCTTAGGCATTTTTAATCTTGATGAGCGTCAAACATCATCGTTCATAGGACTTCCAACACCTGCTAACGCTTTTCTGATTGCTGGATTGGTTTTTGGATTGGATAGTACCTGGAGTGGTCTTTACAGCTCAATTACAACATCAAGCACAATAATAATTGCAATAGTAGCAATACAATCGTTCCTGCTGGTTTGTGAATTACCAATGTTCTCTTTAAAATTAAAATCGCTAAACCCAAAATTGGCCTACAAACAATTCATCCTTATAGGCGGAGCAATTGCATTTATTGTAATATTCAGGAAAGCATCCTTATCATTTATAATTCTGTGGTATATTTTCCTATCGGTAGTTTTTTACTTTGCTGATAAGATGTTTAAAAATGATAATCAATAGCCTTTATAAATGGTAAAAATGCCTTAATTTTGTCAGCATAAAACCCAACAAAGATGAAATTTCACGCAGAAATCACCGTAATGCCTTTAAAGGCTTTACTCGACCCTCAGGGAAAAGCAGTAAATGCTACTTTACACGGAATTGGATACAACGAGGTATCGAATGTTCGTATTGGAAAGCACGTTAACCTTGAAATTGAAGCCGCAACTAAAGAGGCTGCCATTGAAAAGGTTACCGATATTTGCTCGAAAGTTCTATCGAACCCTGTAATGGAGGGATTTGAATTTCATTTGACAGAAGTAAAAGACTAACTATTCTCCGTTAGTTTTACCTCTTATAATTTCAGCCTGTTTCTTTATGGATTCCTTGTGAACCAACTGAAGCAGGCTTTTTACGTACTCCTCGTCGAGCCCAAGTTTCTTACCACACTCTATTCTTGACTGAAGAATACTCTCCCACCTGCGTAACTGGAAGATTGTAACATTTCTATTGCGCTTATACTCGCCAATCTGTTCAACTAGGCGCATTCGGTTTGCCAACAGTTCAATTATTTGTTGGTCAATTGAGTCAATCTTATTCCTTGTTTGTGCAAGGAAATCAACAAAATCATCACTCGACGATGATATATCATGAAAAGTTAATGCATTAATTAAATCCGAAAACTCAGCAGGGGTTAATTGTTGCTTGGCATCGCTCAATGCTACAGGAGGATTGGGATGAACCTCAACCATCAGCCCATCGAACGATAAGTCTAAAGCATGTTGGGCTATCTCGTGAATAAGACCTGCAAGGCCAGCAATATGACTAGGGTCGCAAATAACTGGCAGATTTGGGAAGCGGCTCTTTAAATCGATAGCAAGCTCCCACTTTGGAATATTGCGTAAACGAGAGCGTTCATAAGGGTAAAAACCTCTATGAATAGCCGCTAACTTTGTTATTCCTGCACGGTAAAAACGCTCAATAGCCCCAATCCACAGTTCTAAATCGGGAGTTACAGGATTTTTAACCAGAACGGGAATATTGGCATCTTTTAAAACTGCCACCAACTGGTCTACAGAGAAAGGATTAGCAGTAGTACGAGCGCCAACCCAAACCATATCAATTCCATACTCAAGGGCCTTTTGGGCGTGCAATGCTGTTGCAACCTCAGTTGTAACAAGTAAGCCAGTTTCACGCTTAACCTTCTGCAACCATTTTAACCCAACTTCGCCTGCACCTTCAAAACTGCCTGGCCTAGAACGTGGTTTCCAAATTCCAGCCCTAAACACTTTGACCCTTCCTTCCTTGGCCAAAGCATTGGCAGTTTCCATAACCTGAGCTTCACTCTCAGCGCTACATGGTCCAGCAATCAGTAATGGTTGCGATAATTCACTGTACCATTCTGGTATTGGGGTAATATTTAGTAAACTATTCAAAACAATAGATTATTTGGTGTAAAGGTATATAGATTCTAGTTATTTGTTGCAAGAGACGTAATAAAAACAGAATTGATGGGCAGTTGTTTAGAACACGTCATATCTCCCACTATACTTCTCGGCCAAATCATCAGAATTTTTCTGTTTATTGGGAAGGAAGACCTTTCGGAGAATCTTTGTTCTCCAGTTAGTTTTTCGTTGATATTGCGTGTATGTTTCATTTTTCCAATCGTAGTCCACATCAATCACAAAGGTTGGAGAAATATACTTATAGGTTTCCTGCACAATTGGATTTGGCTTACCAGAACCAGTATAAGTTGGATTATCTATATTAGCCAGTAACTGAACG
Source organism: Bacteroidota bacterium (assembly GCA_023406715.1). Taxonomy (GTDB): domain Bacteria; phylum Bacteroidota; class Bacteroidia; order Bacteroidales; family Tenuifilaceae; genus SB25. The sequence continues at coordinate 12,817 of JAEXVC010000082.1, forward strand.
CGGTGTCTACTACAAAGCTCCTTTAACTCAACTATTACTTTTTGATATTCACCGATATTATCACCGTTAAAACCTTGTCCGTACTCTCCACCAATAGCCATTACAGGCCTTACCTGCAATGTTGAAATATTGTACTTTGCGAAAACATCAAAAAAACTTAGCAATTCTGAATAATTGTCGGGGTTTGCGGTGTAGTTTATTCTTAATGAGGTTTTGCAGTTAAGCTTATTAGCCCTTGCCACGTTGAACCCATCAAGAACCTCAATTAATTTTTCCCATTTTGCACCAACCATAAATCTCTCGTAAGTTTCCTTGGTGGTTCCATGTACAGAGACTATCAATTCATCTAATCCTGCATCGAGCATCTCAACCAAATGGTTATACTTGATTAGTTGAGCATTTGTAACCAAACTGACATTTGGAACACCAGCCTCCTTTGCTTTACGAATAATGTAAATGAAATCTTTATACATTGTTGGTTCTGCGCCGCAACCAACTACAACTTGTAAAGCATTCTTAAATGTGTTCCTTGCCAGGATTTCAATTTCCTCGGGAGTAAACCTTGCCGATTCCGACTTGCGCGATTGGCTAAAGTAGCACATCCGGCACTTGAGGTTGCAGGCAAAAATTGGGTCGATTCTTACAGAGTAGTACCGCTTATTGAACAGCTGGGCAATAAAAATTAGGAGCAATTTTAGCCTATTGCTCCTAATCATTCGGTTTAACCTTATTATTCGGTAAATGCTAATCATTAAATACAGATAATAGACACTAGATTTCAGACATCAGATAAGATGCTAGAAATTAGACCCTGCAAATTTAAGCATTTTCCTCGGGTTGTTTTTTCTCCCAGTGCTTAATGGCCCAAACACTTAATCTATAACTCACATACATAAGTACAGGCCAGCTCAGCAACCATAATATCTCAGATATATACTTCATAACATACTTTTTTAGTAAACGTGCGATTCTGACTTCATCTCATCCTCATCTATCTTCTTAACATTGATGCTCCTCCATGCATACCAGATGTAAGCCACAACAAACGGAATTAACAGCGACACAAAGCTCATCACGGTAAGAGTAAACTTGCTCGATGAACTATTAAAAATGGTTAGTGAGTGCTGCAAATTGAATGTTGAAGGGTAATACGCAGTGTTGTTCCAACCGGCTATTAGGAAAAGTGCCAGTACAGCAAGAACCGTTCCTGCGCCAGTAAACCATATACCTTTAGTATAGGTCGATATTAAAGACTTAGCAATACCCCAAAGCACAAGCAATACGCCTACTAAGAACACAATCAGAACAACAGGCATCTGAATTAAGTTATGCAAGTACTTGTACTTCTCCATAAATACAGTTCCATCGGCAGGGTTAACGGCAAAACCATCGCGCAACATCAACCAAATTACAAAAACTAGGAATAGCACAACAAATGGTAAAGCGTTGTATAGCAGATGTTTCTTTGCACGTTCGAAAATCGCATTATGGTTAACGTGATTCATAAAGTAAAGAATTGCCAGTGTTCTTGCTAAAAAGAATACTGCTAATCCAAGTGCGAGGTTATGAAGGTTAAGCGCAGCCTCCAAACCATGCCAAGGTGTTTCCCACGATGAGATAACAGGATTATTTACATCAGTCAGATTCATCTTGTCGACAGAAAACATCGAACCAGTGAAAAATGTAGCCACAGCAGTTCCCAACAGAATTGTACCAAGCAAACCGTTGATGTAAAGGAAAACCTCATAGGTTCTTTGACCCAAAAAGTTGTTGGGTTTACTACGGAACTCGTACGAAATTGCCTGTACAATAAAGCAGAACAGTATGGCCATCCAAACCCAGTAGGCTCCACCAAAACTAGTTGAGTAGAACAATGGGAACGATGCGAAGAACGCTCCACCAAAAGTCACTAGCGTTGTGAAGGTAAATTCCCACTTACGTCCAAGCGCATTGATAAGCATTGTTCGCTCCAGTTCAGTTTTTCCAAGGGTGTAAATCAATGTTTGTCCGCCCTGAACAAAAAGCAGAAAAACCAACAATGCACCAAGTAGCGATATTATAAACCACCAGTAATGCTGCAAAAAGAAATATGTAGTATCAACCATAACTATTTCCCTCCCTCTTTAGGTCCAATTTTTATTTGCTTGAACATTATGCGCAACTCTGCAATTAAGAGAGCGGTGAAGATTACGAAGAAAAGGAAGAAAGTAATTTGAACAGCGCTTGAATCAATTCTGGAAACAGCCGCCACAGTTGGTAAAATATCCTGTATAACCCAAGGCTGACGGCCAACCTCTGCAACAATCCAACCTGTTTGGCTGGCAATGTATGCAAGAGGAATCATCAGTATTGATAATCGTAAAATCCACTTATTGATTTTAAACTGACGGAAGTAAATCAAGTAAAGCATCAGCATAAAGAACCCGATAAACAAAAACCCTAAAGCCACCATAATATGGAAACTATAGAAGGTTAATGGAACGTTTGGAATTATGCTCTTGGGATTATTAAGATAACCGTAGCCAAAATACTCAAAGTTATCGTTTAAGAGCGCTTTGTTGTATGCTACAGCAGCGGTATCATTGGCATCCTTGGCTGCTTTATAATCGGCAAGAGCCTTAATGGCTATTTTACCCCGCTCAATTTTCTGCTCAGCAGAAAGAGCAACCTTTTCAACACCATTTTTATCAACGTAAGTATAACCTCCCTCAACAATATCATTTACTCCAGGAACAAAAGCGTCGCCACTGCGATAACCAAGGAACGACAACATTTTTGGAATCTGAATGCGGAAAATGTATGGATCCTTATCATCGTTGTATTGCTTTCCGGGTGTTAAAGCACCAACTACTACTAGCGGAGCACCCTCCTGCCCTTCATATAAACCCTCCATGGCAGCCAGCTTCATAGGTTGTTTTTGGGCAACCTGATACGCTGAACCATCGCCAGTTAAAGCAAGGAATATTGACGTAACCAAGCCAAAAACTGCCGCTACAATAATGCTTCGCTTAGCGAGCAGAATATTTCGACCTTTTAGCATGTACCATGCGCTAACACCAATCACAAAAATTGCAGCAAGCACGTAACCCGAGGTTATGGTGTGTAAGAATTTGTTGATTGCAACAGGAGAGAAAAGCACCTCCCAAAAATTATGCATCTCGTTGCGGGCCGTGTCGGGGTTGAAGTACATCCCTGCGGGAAATTGCATCCAACCATTGGCCACAAGAATCCACAGCGCCGAAAGATTTGCACCAACAGCAACAAGCCAAGTTGAAACTAAATGGAACTTCTTGCTAACCTTATTCCAGCCAAAGAACATCACCGCAATAAAGGTTGACTCCATAAAGAAAGCCATGATACCCTCAATGGCTAATGGGGCTCCAAAAATATCGCCCACAAACCACGAGTAGTTGCTCCAGTTTGTACCAAACTCAAACTCCAGAATGATACCTGTTGCAACACCAATGGCAAAGTTAATTCCGAAGAGGGTCATCCAGAACTTTGTGATGCGCTTCCACTCCTCGTCGCCCGTTTTAACATAAAGCGTTTCCATGAACGCAATAATAAAAGCTAGTCCTAGGGTTAACGGAACAAAAACCCAATGATACATTGCCGTGAGAGCAAATTGCGCCCGCGACCAGTTGACCAGCGAAAGGTCGAAGTGTTCCATAGTTTATTTTTTAGGGTTATTGGTTAGTTGTTCAATTACGTAGTTGCTACGTTCTTCGTCGGTTTTAAAATTTCGTTTCAGGATATTCGGAAAGAAAAAAATCTTAAGCACTGCAAACATCACAAAGAGTTTTATCAGAATGATAATCCACAGCGTTTTGCCAATGGTCATACTTTTAAATCCCTCGTAGTAGAAGCGAAATATTCTTTTTATCACTGTCATAGTCTGGTGCTTAGTGTTTTGTATTCACAATCAAGCAGGAAGTTGATAAGTTTCTCAAACTTGAACCCAACCTTATCTTCCATCTTCAAACTTCCCTCTTCCATCCAAATACATTTTACCTCTAACAAATTTAGATATTTCCGTATACAATCAATTCATGTTGATAAAAAACAGCATTAATTACTGGATGTTCGCAAATAATAGCAGAAATTTCTCAAAAAACATTTTTACAAACAACGAACAACCATCAACTATCAACTAAATCCCTTGTTGTTTAGCAAATTTGATGTAGATTTGAAACTCATTTACTTAAATAACGATGCTTAGGATTGCTGTTGATTTTGACGGAACAATTGTAGAAAATGCATACCCAGCGATTGGTAAGCCAATGCTATTTGCCTTTGAAACTTTACGTGAACTCCAGAAACGCGGATTTATTTTGATTATGTGGACGGTTCGTGAGGGCAAATCGTTAGAGGAGGCAGTAGAGTTCTGCCGAAGTAACAATGTAGAATTTTATGCCGTTAACCGCAATCATCCAGAGGAAGTTATGGACAGCGAAACACCTCGAAAACTTTTAGTGGATATTTTTATTGATGATAGAAATATTGGTGGATTCATTGGATGGAGTAAGGTTTGGGAATTGCTTTGCCCCAGCGTTCCAGACCATATTGCGGAAAAGAAACTCCTTAGTCAGTATAAAAAAAAGAACTTTTTACAAAGGCTTTTTTCAAGGCAAACAATTTAAAATCGATTTAAAATGAAGAATTTAGCAATTGTATTTATTTCTCTATCGCTAATATTTGCAGGATGTTCAAATGGCAGAGGCGACCAATCGGCAGTAGCAGAAAGTAAACCTGCAGAAAAACCAATTAATTTAATTCGGATTGACACACCTGTAAATGGCACTACAATTACAGTTGGCGAATCAATCAACCTTGAAATAAAATTAGCTGAAGCCACCCTGCAACCCGACTCTGTAATACTCTACATTAACAACAATAGGGTTGACAATTTAAAAGAATACAGCTATTCCATTCTAACAAAAGGATATCCACTTGGAACTGTCAGGATTAATGCCACGGCTTGGAAAAATGGGCAACGTCAAACTGCATCGACAAGTGTATTTCTTAAATCAAACATCGCACCTAAAAAATACACCTACAGGGTCATTAAAACATTCAACCACGACCCTAAGGCCTACACCCAAGGCTTATTCTACCACAATGGATTCCTTTACGAGGGAACTGGACAGAATGGCTCATCGAGTTTACGAAAAGTAGAGTTGGAAACAGGTAAAGTAATTCAAAGCAACAATTTAGAACAGGATTATTTTGGTGAAGGCATCACTTTATTTGGCGATAAAATTTACCAACTAACTTGGACTAGCGGAATAGGATTTGTTTACGATGCCGAAACTTTTAAAAGGCTACACACTTTTAACTACACAACCCAAGGTTGGGGGCTTACAACCTACGGAAATGAACTTGTTATGAGCGATGGTTCTAACACTCTTTACTTTATGGAGCCAAACGATTTTAGCGAAGTAAAAAAAGTTGAAGTCTTTGATAATTATGGCCCGCAAAAAATGCTAAATGAGTTGGAGTATATCGATGGTAAAATATGGGCAAACGTATACACCACCAATCGTGTCGTAATAATCGACCCACAGAGCGGAACTGTTGTTTCGGAAATTGACTTCACTGGAATCCTTAAAAACTCGGATAAAACGGGCAACGAAGATGTATTAAATGGTATTGCATACGACCCTACCACCAAGCGAATATTTGTTACAGGGAAAAACTGGCCCAAACTATATCAAGTTGAAATTGTTAGCAAGTAACAAGCAGAAATGATGCGTAAAGAGTCCGACTACCTTGGTTCACGAGAGATTCCTGAAGATGCCCTTTACGGAATACACTCCTTAAGAGCTCGGGAAAATTTTCCCGACAATAGTTTATTCCACGAGGAATGGTACCAGGCAATGGGATTGGTTAAGCAGGCTTGCTATATGACCTACCAAGAGTTTGTTCATACAGCCAAGAATGATACAGAACTAAAGCTGAAGGACTTTAACTTTCTTCCCAACGATATAATTGAAACCCTAACATCCGTTGCTACCGAAGTTCATAATGGCGATTATTTCAACCACTTCATAGTACCCGCAATTCAAGGAGGTGCTGGAACCAGCATCAACATGAATGTGAACGAAATTATTGCAAACGCATCGCTGCTTAAACTTGGCCATAAAACAGGCGATTATAAGATTATAGACCCAATTGAGCACGCAAACATATTCCAATCCACCAACGATGTTGTTCCTACAGCATTAAGGATTGCAGCCGTGAGGTTACTTGTTCTTCTGGAAGAATCAATCAACAACACACGTGCTGGATTTGAGAATCTTGAGAAAGACCATCGGAACTCGTTACGAATTGGATACACCCAAATGCAGGCAGCTGTTCCATCATCGTACGCACAACTGTTTAGTTCATACAGCGAGGCCTTATCGCGTGATTGGTGGCGAGTATCCAAATGCTTTGAACGCATTAAGGTTGTAAACCTTGGAGGTGGGGCAATTGGAACAGGCGTTGGCACGCCACGCTACTTTGTTATGGAGGTTGCCAAGCATTTACAAATGCTAACAGGCTTTCCATTTACTAGGAGCGAAAATCTAAACGATGCAACAGCAAACTTAGACTCGTTTGTTGAAGTGCATGCCATACTAAAAGCACACGCAGTTAACCTCGAAAAAATGGTTTCGGACTTAAGGTTACTTGCATCGGACATTGCTGGTAACGCCATTTCAATTCCCAAAAAGCAAGTGGGAAGCTCCATTATGCCGGGGAAGGTTAACCCCGTTATTCCTGAATTTGTTGTTAGTGTTGCCCATAAGGTTTACGCAAATGATATGATAATTTCTGGTTTGGCGGGACAAGGAACGCTAGACTTAAATGCTTACATACCTACCATAGGTCACGCATTGTTGGAATCTATAAAATTGCTTATTGCTGCAAACAATACCGTTGCACAAAATCTAGTCAGTGGAATTGAGGTTGATGCTGAAAAATCCAAACAACAACTATTAAGCAATCCATCAATTACAACTGCATTACTTCCATTTATAGGATTCAACAAGGCTGCAATTATTGCCAACGAGATGCGCCAATCCAAAATCGACATTTTTGAGGCTAATACGAAACTAAAACTGATTGATGAGCAAAGGCTCAAGGAAATTATCAAGCCTGAGAATCTACTAAAATTAGGCTACTCGCTCCGAGAAGTTTAAACTTGCATTCGCATTAAACAAGAGTCTTAAAGTAAATGATGCAGATAAAAGTCAGCAAAACCGATAAGTATGCAGCATTAATATTATTTGTTTTTGCGCTGATATACTGCTCAATATCGTTAGTTAACCATTACCAGTTCAGAACATACGCGCTTGATTTGGGGATGTTTAATAACGCCCTATACAATTACTCAAGTTTTAATAACGCGACATTCACCCTCGATGCCGAAGGCAAAACAATGCCTTTTCTGGGCACACACTTCTCCCCCATTACAATCCTTTACACTCCATTCTTTTACATTTTCGGAAGTTATACACTACTAATTATCCAAATTACTGCTGTTCTAGTAGGAGGATTAGGAATTTACAAATACTCAAAACTAAAATTCGAGGGTAACACATCGCTACCATTAATCATCATCTTCCACTTCTTCTCAATTTGGGGCATCTACTCCGCTCTATCATTCGACTTCCACAATAATGTTATAGGAAGCATGATGGTTCCTTGGCTTATATACTTTTTAGAAAAAAGGAATCTTAAATTATCTATCATACTACTTATTTTAATTGCAATAGCAATGGAGACAATGCCAATATGGTTATTCTTCATTCTATTAGGTTTTATGCTAAAAAGTAAACGCAGCCTTTACGATTATATTAAATTCGAAATTCCTGCTGCATTTTTATGCCTGATTTATGGAATCATAATCATTTTCGTTGTAATGCCTTACCTACAGGGAGCAGATAGCAATCATCAACTTGGAAGGTACTCGGAATATGGCGATTCAGTTTTTCAAATCATCTACTCATTCATTAAAGAACCCCAACTTCTTCTCAAACTTTTATTTGTAAACACAAACCCCGACTCCATTTACGACTCCGTTAAAATTGAGACTCACCTAATGATTTTGTTCTCAGGAGGAATATTCCTATTCTTCAAACCATCGTACCTTATTATGCTCATTCCAATTTTGGGGCAAAAATTTTTATCGGACGATTATGGTATTTGGGGCATAAACAATCAGTACTCTATAGAGTTTGTTCCTATTCTAAGTCTTGTTGTTATTGATTCATTGAAAGAAATTAGCACAAAGTGGCGAGTCCCAATTGGAGTTGCAGTTGCAATAATTACCCTTGTGGCAAACATTCAAACCATAGAAAGCAGAGCATCAAAATGGTACGACTCAAAGAATACAAAATTCTACAGTAAAAAGCATTACATACCAGAGGTTGATGTTCGGAAAGTTAAAAAGGCGTTAGAATTAGTATCCAATGCAAATAGTGTTTCGGCAAGTTCTAGGCTTGCTTCGCATATAGTATCGGTTGAGAAACTTTACCATTTCCCATACATCAACAATGCAGAATATATTGCATTAACGAAAAACATTGGGTTCTGGCCTTTATCGAAGGAAGCCTACTTTTCGAAAATCAACGAACTAATAACTAACCAATCGTACGTGAAAATTTATGAAGATGATGATTTGATTATCCTAAAAAGGGCCAACCTTCACTAAAATCAAAACAACTGCATGAGAATGATTAAAAAATCAATAAAAAATATCTACAGATTTTTATCGCCCAAATTCCAAACTCTATTCCTTGAGTATAAAGTCAATTTAAAACCTAGAAAATGGGAAGGTAAAGATGTTCATCCAATTCTTTACGAGATAATAAATAAAAACAGGGCGCTATATGCAGACATCTTAGAATACTCATTAAAGCATAGGGAAACACTTCAAAATATCAAAATTTCAGGTGTTGAAACAGACACAACAAAACCAGTATATAACAATGGTTACCTTCCTGGACTAGATATTGTGGGCATTTACACTATGATTTCGAGGTATAAACCATCAAAATACATCGAAGTCGGTTCGGGTAATTCAACAAAAGTTGCTTTTAAAGCCATTAGGGAGAATAATCTTAACACACAAATCATATCCATCGACCCTAAACCTCGCACAGAAATTGATAGCATTGCAGATGTTGTGATTAGGGAACCTTTTGAAAACACAAACCTTGACTTAATTCTATCGCTAAAGGAGAACGATATACTATTTATTGATAACTCTCACCGAATTCTTCCCAACTCTGACTCCATGGTATTTTACCTTGAGGTTCTACCACGATTAGCAAAGGGTGTTATTGTCCATATCCACGACATATACTTACCCTACGATTATCCTCAATTTATGTGCGAGCGCTTTTATTCAGAACAATACGGATTGGCAATATACCTTCTTGCAAACAGCGAACGCTATCAGCCTATACTTCCAAACTACTTTATAAGTAAGGACGAAGAACTAAGTCAAATACTAAATCCAATCTGGAGTCATCCAGCATTAAAAGAGGTTGAAAAACACGGGGGCTCATTCTGGCTAAGAATCGAACAATAAAAAACCCTGTCAGAGTTTCGAAACTCTGACAGGGTTAACATTATTATAAACTAGAATCCCATTCCAAACTTATTCCAGTAGAATGTTTCCAACTCTTTCCAGCGCAAAATGGTTGCACCAGTAAAGTCCTTGGTGTAATGGGTTAACAGTTTTTTTGCTTCATCAACCTTCCCTGCTTTAAGCAATGCATCAACCTGTTGCTCAAGCATTTTTGACTCCATTTCAACTTTTTGCTCAAAGTATTTCACCTCGCCAATCATATCTTCCTTTGTTTCTTGCCAAGCCAAGGTGGCTAACTTGTTGGCTTTGCGATATTGCCATAGCAAGGCATCATCCCTGTACCGTTTCTGTCCACAATAGTTAAAATAATCGGGTAGTTCAGTAATTCCTGAGAAGATTGGAATACGGGGACTTTGCCCAGGATTATCGACAGAGAACCATGATAAACCTCCAATCTCGTCAGGCAGCCAATCTCTTAGTTGAGTTATATGCGAATATGCGCACCATGAAACAGCCACTGTGCGCTGAAAGTTAATTGTACCATCTTTTAGGAAATTCAACATATTGCGCTCAGGCCCAGTTAACCATGGATGTGCAATTGGCGAAAGCACAGTATCCTGACTAACAACCTCACGTTTATCGTTATACTTCTTGCGCACATATTTCATGTTTTGGGTCATATCGTATTTTGTACCCTCATAAGTTTCGCGATAAAGAGCCAACACATCGTAAACCGATACCTTTTTATCAGGCTTAACAGAGAAGGGCAACTCTTCCATCTCCATACTTAAGTTTTGTGAAGAAGCTAAAGTGTTTAGTATAAAAAACTCACGAATCATATACGGTTTCTTCACATTACCGTATGCTTTCCAAAACCTAAATGGCTCATTTCCATCCCAAAGGTTCAGTTTCTTTGCAACCTCAAAAACGTTATCCGAAGCCATAAAATGCTCCTTATCCTTTAGGTTGATTGTAGATATTCTGGCAATATTAGCAGAAACACCAACATGGTCGTCGGGAACACGCTGAGCAGCCCAAACACCACCAATTTTATCGGGGCCTTCGCCAAAAATCTCCATTTGCCAAACCTCTTTCTTGTCGGCAATTGTAATACACTCGCCCCAATCGCCATAACCGTAATCCTTAATTAACTTCCCAATAAGTTGAATGGCATCGCGGGCAGTAGTGCAACGCTGAAGGGCAATTCGCTGTAACTCCTCAATAAGGAACATCCCCTTTTCATTAACCAGTACTTTAGCACCAGTTATGGTTGTTTCGCCCATTGCCAATTGCTTCTCGTTCAAAAAAGGATAAGCGGTATTAAAGAATGTGAAGGTTTCCTTTACCTGTGGAATCTCCCCTACTTTTGTAACATTCTGCAAATCCCATTTCGACTCGGTTTTAAGCAAGCCTTTATAGATTGATGTTATTGTGTCATTCTTAAACTTTTGCCCCTTTTCAACAGTCATCCAAGTACGATATTTCCCATCGCAGGTATGGCTGGTAATTACAGAGCCATCGGTTGATGCTTTCTTTCCAACAAGAATACTGGTACAGGTTTCTCCAAAATAGGGGTCGTTAACCTGGTCGAATATGCTTTGGGCAAAAGAGCCCTGACAAAGCAGTAAAAACGTGAATAACGTTGTAAACAGTTTACTCATATACGGGTTGTTTTTAAGTTTCTGATTTAGTTAGATAATTTCAAAACTAATAAGATTAATCAGGATAATATATTTCTTATTGGGTTTAGGTTAAATCCAAAAATGACAATTCAAATTAAATGCATCATTAACAGCAATTTGGCATCAATGAACAAAACATTAAAAAATTAAATTCTGTTAAAAAATCAAATTGCGTAACCAACGTATAAAAAGGTACGTATATTTGCAAACCGAACGGTCGGTTTTTGATGTCAAAATCAATAAAAATGAAAGAAACAAAAGACATAATCCTGCACACTGCTTATAGTATGTTCCTGAACAACAACTACGAGGCAGTTACAATTAACAGCATAATAAAAGCGGCAGGTATTACTAAAGGGGGAATTTACCATTACTACGCCAGTAAAGAGGAACTTTTTAAGGCAGTTGTAGATAATTTTTTAATTGAAAACAGAACATCAATACACATTGAATACTCAAGTCTTAAAGAGTTTATTGATAATAGTATTAACAAAGCAAAGGAAAAAATTCACCTTAAATCTAATAACAGCGAGATAGACCTAAGCTCTCCCGCTCAACACATATCACTGTTTATGGCTGCTTTCAAATACTACCCAAATTTTTCGGAAATTGGACGCAAATTCTACAATGAGGAACAAAGTATTTGGGTCGATGCAATTGAACTAGCCAAAAAGAATGGAGAGGTTTCAAGTAAGGTTAACTCTGAAATAATGGCTATGAACTTTATGGCCATTGGAACAAGTATCGTAACAAACACAATGCTAGGAGGCTCAATTGATTATGCCTTAGAAATGCACTCTAAGCAACTACTTGAACTATACCAAAGCATTAAAGTTTAAAACTTAAAAAGGCATTGGCCTTTTTTTAAAGCACAACAACATACCGACTGGTCGGTTTTTAAATAAAGTAAAAACAAAACAATTTAATTATATGAGAATAAAAGTTTTAAGTTTTTTTTCAGTTTTAGGACTTACACTGCTTTGTGTTGATGCAAGCGGGCAAATATCACTTACGAGTCTTGTTGATTATGCCCTTGAGCATAGCAGGGACATTAAAAAATCGGAACTTCAGCGCAAAGAGGCCGATTACATGCGCAAAGAGGCCATTGGATACGGGTTACCACAGGTAGAGGCATCGGCAAGCTACAGTAAAATGAAACTACCCGATATTGGAATATCCGATTCTGCATCTATCAAGATTGGAGGTATTCTGGATATGATTATTAACGACGGTGTAAGCGCCGATGTTAGACAGGATATTAAGGACCAATTAACTGGAGTAATTAATCAACTTGGTAGCATTGATGCTATGTACACTGCCACCGCAGGAGTTCAGGTTACTCAACTTATTTATAGCCAATCGTACTGGGTTGGGCTAAAAACAAGCAAAAAGGCACAAGAACTATACTCAATTCTTAAGACAAAAAGCGAGGAAGATATTATTGCAGAGGTAGCATCAGGATATTATCAGGCTGGCTCTCTAATACTTCAACTGCAAACAGTTGATAAATCCATAAACAACCTTAAAGAGATTCACCGAATTGCAGAACTAAGCTATAAAAACGATTTTATTAAGGAGAGCCAGGTTAACCGCTTAAAGGTTTCCATCGCAAACCTTGAGGTTACACGTCAAACTATACAAAATGGAGTAAACATTCAACTCAACTATCTAAAGGCGTTAGCAGGAATGCCTAGCGATAGTTTAATTGCTATTGACACTCTAAGTTTAGTAACCGATTTTATTCGCAACAATAACACCAGTAATTTTACTGCAGAGAACGTTCCTGCCTACCAAGCGCTGCTTAAGCAGAACGAAATTTACGGACAACAAGTAAAGTTATCGAAGGCTAAGTTCTACCCCACCATCGCAGCCTTCGGAAAGTTAAGCTACTCATCGTACAACACCGAGGCAAAAATTAACGATTGGAGCAACTCAACCACATTTGGGTTAAGCCTTACTATGCCAATATTTAGTTCGGGTGTTAACTACCATAAAGTTAAGCAGGCTCAAATCAAACAGCTTCAGCTGAAGGAGGATATTCTGAAAACTAAAGATTTACTTGAGGTAAGCTACAACAATGCATTCTTGGAATATCAAACATCGCAAAGCATGCTAGCACCTCAACAAGAAAATAAAGAATTGGCTCTAAAAGTTTACAACCAAACGGCATCGCTATACAAGGAAGGCATGGCATCGCTTGCCGATTTGCTAAACGTTAACTCCGAGTTTCTGCAAGCCGACAACTCTTACAACCAACAAATACTAAAGTGCAAAACAGCAGAGATCAAAATGCTTCAAGCATCGGGCAATCTAAAATCGATGCTTAAATAACCCAATTTCAGAAATCATAAAGAATAAAAATATGACAATCAAAAAAACACACGTATTCGCATTTACAGCGGTAATTATTGTTGCAGTTTTAATTGTATGGAAACTAGCCGACAACAAAAAAGAATTCCAAAACAATATTGCATACGCTCAACGCAAAGTTGAGAGTATTCCTGTTGCAGTTGAACCTGTTATAAAGGGAATCTTATCGGAAAAAGTTGTTGCAACAGGCACACTTGAAGCATCGGATGTACTAACTGTAGTATCGGAAACTCAAGGCAAAATCATCAAAATATATAAGGAGAAAGGCGACAGGGTTTCATCGGGCGATATAATTGCCAAGGTTGACGACGAGGTTATTGCCGCAAACGTTCTTACCGCTGAAGCCAACTATGCACAATTTGAGAAAGATGTTGAGAGGTTGACTCGTCTTTCGGAAGAAAACGCTGTAACAAAGCGCGACCTAGAACAAGCAAACATTGGCCTAAAAAAGGCTAAGGCCGACCTTATTACTGCTAAAAAAGCGCTAAGTAACACAAGCATCAAAACACCAATTGCTGGCTACATCAACAACGATTTTATAACTGAAGGGCAACTTGTAGGTGGAGGCACTCAAATCTGCGAGGTTGTAAACAACAACAAACTTAAGTTGAACATCAAAATAACCGAACAGGAGGTTTACAAGATATCACTTGGACAGGCTGTTGAAGTAAACCTAAGCGTTTTCCCAGGACAGAAATTTACTGGAAAAATTACTGCAATAGCTGAAAAAGCTGATGCTGCCATGAAGTTTAATGTTGAAATAACCCTCAATAATGATGCAACACATCTGAAAAGTGGATTATATGCTGAAGCCACTCTACCAGTTAAAAACAGCGAAACCCTTTTGATAAACAAAGCTGGCATTGTTGGAAGTATGCTTAACCCAGTTGTGTTTGTAGTTGAGAATGGAAAGGCTGTTAAGCGTCAACTTGTAACTGGGCAGAGCAGCAACAACCAAATCTCAGTGATAAGCGGTTTAACCGAAGGTGAAAAGGTTATTATTAGCGGACAATTGAACCTGAAGGATGGCGATGATGTAAAAATCATTGAGAAAAAGTAATGCATTTGTCAAGAAAGTAAACTGAGATAAAATGAAACTAACAGAGATATCAATAAAACGCACAACAATTCCTGTTGTACTATTTATTATCCTTGCTCTTGGTGGTATATACAGTTACACCCTGCTGAACAAGGAGCTAATGCCCTCAATGGATATTCCTATAAATGCTGTAATGACCGTTTACCCTGGCGCAGCTCCATCGGAAGTAGAAACCGCTCTAACAGAAAAAATTGAAGAGGCTGTTTCGTCGCTTGAAGGAATTGATAAAATCAATGCTTACTCATTTGAGAGTATGTCCATTGTTGTCATTTACTTCAACGATGGAATTGATGTGGATTTATCGCTACAGGAATGCGAGCGTAAGGTTAATGCCATTAAGAATAATCTTCCGGCAAATAGCAAAGACCCACAGTTCATGAAGTTCGACATGGGGATGCTTCCTGTTATGGATATTGCAGCAGAATCAAGTATACCAGAGAAAGAGTTCTACGACCTTATCGATCAAGACATCAAAACTAGAATTGCTCAGGTAAAGGGCGTTGCACAGGTTAACATTGTTGGTGGTAATCAGCGCGAAATAGAGATAAAAGCTAATGCTCAAAAGTTGGAACAGTATGGCATATCGCTACTTCAACTTAAAACGATGATTGAGGCCGCAAACGTCGATTTTCCAACTGGAAAAATAAAGGATGACGAGAGTAAAACGATTATCCGTATTGCAGGTAAATTCGAAAACCTCGATGAGATTCGTAACCTAGTTATTGGAGCAACCCGTGAGGGCACCTCAATTAAGGTTAGCGATGTGGCAACAGTTGTGGATGGAACAAGAAAAGCAACTAAACTAGCCCGCATGAATGGTCAGCCTGCCATTGGTATAAGCATACTTAAGCAAACCGATGGTAACGCAGTGGAAATTAGCAAGGATGTTAAAGCAACGCTAGCTGATTTTGAAAAGCAGTACGCCGATAAAAATCTAAAATTCACAGTTGCAAACGACTTATCTGAATTTACACAGGATGCCATTGATGGGGTTATGATTGACCTTGTATTTGCTATAATCTTGGTGTCGGTAACAATGCTATTATTCTTGCACACCTTCCGTAACCTGGTATTTATTTTTGTATCAATTCCAACATCAATTGTATCTACATTCACCTTCTTTTGGCTATTCGGATTCTCACTAAACATCATGACATTGCTTGCAATGTCCATTGTTGTAGGGGTTATTGTGGACGATGCCATTGTAGTACTCGAAAACACATACCGTCACCTTGAAATGGGTAAATCGCGATGGAAAGCATCAATTGAATCGGTTAAGGAGATTGGACTAACAGTAACATCAATTACGATTGTTCTTATTGCAGTGTTCTTGCCAATTGGTTTAACAACGGGAATGACTGGACAAATTCTTCGCTCATTCTCCTTGGTTATTGTTATTTCAATTTTGATAAGTCTTTTGGTATCGTTCACCTTGGTTCCACTGCTAACATCACGCTTTGGGAAACTTAAAGAGTGGGATGAGAAACGCCCCTTTGATAAGTTCTTGCTTTGGTTCGAAAAATTGGTAACTGCATTTAAAGACTTTATCATGTCGGCTCTTAACTGGGCTCTAGGGCATAAACTAGCCACAATGATTGGGGCAACGATATTACTTTTTGGTTCGTTCTACCTAGTTGGTGGTGGTTTTATACAAACCGAGATGATGGACCAAGGCGACCGTGGTGAGTTTATTATCACCATGGAACTGGATAGAACAGCAACCCTTGAGCAAACAAACAGTTTCTGCTTAGGAGTTGAGAAGAAAATGTTAGAGTTCTCTGAAATTGCGCACGTATACACCAAAGTTGGCTCTAAAGGTGGAAGTATGGCTATTGCCGAAACACCATATGGAGCTGAGTTTAGCGTTAAACTTGTTCCAAAAGGAGAGCGGGAGTTAAGCGCTAAGCTGTTTGGTAAAAAACTTCAAAACGAATTAACCGAAACCTTTGTTGGGCCTAAATTTAAAGTGACAGAAGTAAGTATGGTGGGAAGTACTTCTACCCCTATCGAAATTTACGTACGAAGCAATAACTTTGAGGAAGCCAAAGCCTATGGACAAATTGTTGCCGATGAGCTTAGGAACATTCAAGGCACTGTGGATATTGAATCGTCAGTAGAAGCTGGCGACAGGGAGATTGTAGTTCGTTTCGACCGCGAAAAACTGGCCAAACTAGGACTTACCATTGGCGAAATTGGCCAACAGATGTACATTGCCTACGAAGGTAACCGCGATTTAAAGTATCGCGATGGAAGTAACGAGTACGACCTATACATCTCGCTTGACGAATTCGACAGGAAAAGCAAAACCGACGTAGAGAACATTGCCTTTAGCAACCGTTCAGGGCAAACAATAAAACTATCGCAAGTAGCAACAATCAGCGAAGGCGAAAGCCCTTCAACGCTTACACGATACAATAAGTTGCCCTCCGTTAAAATCACAGGAAACACTATTGGAAAAACTATTGGAACTGTTGGTACAGAAATCCAAGAGCGACTTGCAAAAACGGACAAACCTGCAGGTGTTGATGTGATTTATGCGGGAAGCATGGAACAACAAAGCAAATCGTTTGCAAGTATGGGTATTGCGCTACTTGCATCAATAATATTTATGTACCTTATTATGGTTGCGCTTTACGATAGTTATGTCTATCCATTGGTAGTAATGCTATCGCTTCCACTTTCAATAATTGGTGCACTTCTAGCATTGGCATTAGCAGGAAATTCATTAAGTATTTTCTCAATCATGGGTGTCATAATGCTTATGGGATTGGTTGCAAAAAATGCAATTCTCGTTGTAGACTTTGCTAATAACCAACAAAAGGAAGGAAAGCACCCCATAAAAGCTATTGTAGAAGCAACATCAGTGCGTTTTAGACCAATCTTAATGACTAACCTTGCATTAATTGTTGGACTATTACCAATCGCCCTTGGTTCTGGTGCAGGTGCAGAGTGGAAAAATGGTTTAGGCTGGGTACTTATTGGGGGATTAACTAGTTCAATGTTCCTTTCAATGATTATTGTTCCTGTACTATATATCCTGCTCGATAAACTTGTAAAAAAAACACCAAAGGATAGCACACACTCAGAACTGGTTAACGCGAATGTGCTTATCTCTGAAAACTAAACACTTCATAAAGTGATTATTCATAAAAAGGCAACCTTACTAAATGAACAATGTCAGGGTTTGAAACCCTGGCATTGTTTGGAATCCTTTTAAAAGAATGAAAAAAGAAATCTACATTAACCCTGCATTCAAACACCTATCCGCTGCTATAAATAGTATCTCGGAAAACTTTGGAAACAAAGGAGAACTAACACACACTGGCCGAAACCAAGTTAGGGTAATAGATGTAAATGGTTTTAAAATGGTGGCTAAATACTTTAAAAGGATAACTTTAGCCAACAGGTATATATACGCTACTATTCGGAAATCAAAAGCACAACGGTCGTTTGAGAACTCTGTTTATCTTTTAAGCAGAGGGATAAGCACCCCCGAACCAATTGCGTACATTAATTTATACAAGTTGGGAATGCTTTACAAGTGTTACTACATTAGCGTTTACACAGATTTTAAACCTCTTACCGATATTTTTGAACAAACAATACCCGATTCGGAAGACGCGCTAAAAGCATTCGCCAAATTCACCTTCAAACTACACCGCTCAGGTATTGCGCACAACGATTATACTGTTAACAACATTCTGTATACCCAAGAGAATGGCAAATACAAATTCTCGCTAATCGACAATAATAGGATGACTTTCCGAAAATATTCCTACACAAGAGGTATAAAAGATTTAGAGAGACTAAAAATACCTGTGGATAAAATGGGAATAATTGCGGCAGAGTATGCTAAAGAGGCAAATACAAGCGATATAAGAACCCTTAACGCTATGCTTTTTTTTAGAATTAGGTATTTGTTTAAAGGTCGGCTAAAGGGGTGGATTAAGTCAATATTATCTCTTTAGCAAAAGAAAAGAGCCTATAGCACAAGGGCTACAGGCTCTTTCTGTATTAATTTAATAATGTTCTATTGAAAAACGGTAACATCATCAATGCGATATGCGGTGGTTTGCGTACCACTACCTGTATACTTAAATGCAATGTATACATCACCAGAGAATGCAGAGAGGTCAACTTTACCAGACTTAACCCATTTATTTGTACCATCGGCCTGAGTCACGATTACAGCTTCAGTTAACTCGGTCATAGTAGCATTCCAGGGACTTGAACCATCATAGTTGGTTAGAATGTATGCTTTCAGAGTTGAATTTGCCCAGAAATTATACTGCGATTCAAACATTAGGTAGTAGGTAACTCCTGCTGGAATTGTAACCTTAGGCGAAACCAACCAGGCAATATTACTAGCCTCGCCCGACTGATAAGGGTTCATCTCGGCATAGGTATCGCCACTATACTGCTTAGCATTCCACACCTTAGTACCAGCTTCGGCAATGGTTTGCCAGCCTCCCACAGAGATTGGAAAATTCACTGTTGCTGCAGTAAAATCCTGTGAGAGAGCTTTCAGAACTCTAGGCCCATCCATCTGCACATCGGTAACCTTTTGTAAATATAACTGGTAGTAACTTGTGCTAAAACTAGTATATTTACCAAGTAATGCTTTAATTGTTCCTCTACCTGAGGGTAGGATACAGGTGGCAAAAGTTGCACGGTTGCTATTACGAACAACAATCTTATTAAAATCGCCATCCTCAACACTTCTGTCGGTAGTAGAATTGGTTTCGGAATATCCTCTACCTATTTCGCCATCTAAAAATTGAACCCCAGACAATGTTATAATCTTACCCAACATAGAGTCGTTAATCTCTGGTATAGTTGTTTCAAGAGGGGCAATTGGTTCACCAGAACCAGTAATATAGATACTTTTATAGAACAAATCAGGGGCAAGGTTTCCTAAATATGAACCATCCTGTCCTCCAAGTTTAGTAACTCCGTATGACTTTCCAATGTATAACCCTTCACAATTTACTGTAACTATAGTCCCCACAGGGAAATCGGCATAAAGCATTAATGTGTTAATCTTATACTCAATTGCACCTGTTTCGTCTTGAATACTAAGCGACTGAAATATACTACCATTCTCATCGTTGGCAACTACCATACCTTGAATTACAAACTCGCCAGTAATTTTCACCGGACTTGAGCCAGTATTATAGGCTTTCAATTGAGCAATTGTTTTATTGGCTACCGGTGCGGCAGTTCCAAAACGAGGGTCGGTAAACTTTATAT
>JAEXVC010000230.1 GCA_023406715.1 Bacteroidota bacterium
ATTCTGAGGAATCCGAAAAACTACTTAGAAAGTACATTGAACCAATGCTCGACTGCAATATAGACCATATTGTATTAGGTTGCACCCACTACCCTTTCTTAAGACCAGTATTGGAGAAAATTATTCCTAAGAGTATTACAATAATCGACCCTGCCCCCGCTGTAGCGCGCCAAACAGAAAAAATATTGAAGGAGAACGATCTTTTAACAACAGAGCAAAACTCTCCCAGCATTGAATTTTACTCAAGCGGAAGCACCAATATCCTTAAAAATCTCACAAGTAAAAATATACAATTAATAAATTCAACATCTATTAAATATATAGATGGAATATCGGCTTGCAATGTTTAAAAGAATTTTCCAAATTCTTTTTTATCTTTATTAAAAAATGGACAGTATGAGAAAAGAAGTTGAAATTGTAATTGAAAATACAAACCAAAAGGTACATATAACTCCAGGATTATCGCTGCATGATATTGCCCGCATTTTCGATATCAAACTAAAGCACCAAATACTTGGAGCAATGGTTAACAACCAGATTAAAGAACTGGATTACGAAGTCTTTACTCCAAAAACAATTCGCTTCATCGACATTACTCACCAAGCAGGAATGAGGATGTACCAACGTTCGCTTTTCTTCGTGCTGCAAAAAGCAGTTCGTGATATAATCCCAAATTCGAAAGTTAGGATTGAACATTCTGTATCGAAAGGTTTTTATTGTGAAATTGATGGGTGCAACCAATCACTGGAACTGCCTCTAATCTTTACAATATGTGACAAAATGAGGGAGATAATTGCAGCGGACCTACCTTTCCGTCGCGATAAAGTACTAACCACTGATGCTGTAAAAATATTTCAAGATTCGGGCTATAACGATAAAGCCAAACTATTCATTACTAGACCAAAATTGTACACATCCGTTTATTATCTAAGCGACATATCTGATTATTTTTTTGGAAGTTTAGTCCCATCTACAGGGTATCTCAAAGTATTCGATTTAGTGAAATATTACGATGGAATGTTACTGAGAATCCCAAAACGTTTTAACCCAGACGAGGTGGAAGACCTTATTCTGCAAAACAAAATGTTCGATATCTTTCAGGAGTATAAAAACTGGGTTGAAATATTGGGTGTTGAAAGCGTTGCTGCCATTAACGACGAGGTAAAGAAAGGCAATGCAAGTGAATTAATAAAAATCTCGGAAGCCCTTCATGAAAAAAAGTTTGCATATATCGCAGATAAAATTCATTCATCGGAAAACAAGGTAAAAGTAGTCCTCATTTCCGGTCCATCATCGTCTGGTAAAACAACCTTTGCAAAGAGACTCGCTGTACAGTTAAAAGTTAATGGACTTAAACCCTACACTATATCCCTAGACAATTATTTCGTAAATAGGGAGGATACTCCCCTTGATGAACATGGAGAATACGATTTTGAAGCATTGGAAGCGCTGGATATCAAATACTTCAATAATGACTTAATAAGGCTCCTCAATGGCGAGGAAGTTGAATTACCAAAATTTTCCTTTGAGCAAGGCAAGCGATACTTTGATAATACTAAACTGAAAATCGATTCAAATGGCATTATTGTAATTGAGGGTATACATGCGCTTAATCCCAAATTAACCCCGTTAATCCCAAATGATAAAAAATTTAAAGTGTATGTATCAGCCCTAACATCCCTATCCATTGATGGTATAAACAGAATCCCAACTACCGACAACAGGCTAATTCGACGTATTGTTAGAGATTTTAGATATAGAGGCTACAGTGCCTACGACACCATTAGCCGCTGGGAAAGTGTTCGCCGAGGCGAAGACAAAAACATATTCCCCTTCCAAGAAGAAGCCGACGAAATGTTCAACTCGGCATTATTGCTTGAGTTTGGAATCCTTAAGAGTTATGCAGAACCAATTTTACAGGAAGTCCCTTCCAATAGACCAGAATACGATGAGGCTATGCGTTTACTTAAATTCCTAAGTTACTTTTCGCCAATTTCTGACAAAGAGGTTCCACCAACCTCAATAATCAGAGAATTTCTCGGAGGTAGCACATTCTCGTATAAGTAAAAAATACACACTTACTTATCAACAGTGTATGTGGCTGTATATCTGACCATTAACTAGTTTTTGTTGACATTAATTCAAATCATAAATACGATAAAAGCCAATATTTTAGGCTAATCCTGTACTAACTATTGTAATAATTTATTATTATTGTACTAAATTATACCTAAACTAAGAACTTAGGCCTAATGCTAAGGTTATTATTTGTGCTACTTAACATGGTTGGAGTAATGCTTATGAATATTTTCATAGGAAGTGATGTTACTTTAACTATTAATGCGCCCACAACCATCAGTGCTGGTTCCGAATTTGATGTTGAAATAATTCTTAAAAAAGATAATATCGATGGATTTGCTCGATTCCAACAGCAACTTCCATTGGGCTTGACTGCGCAATTAGTTGAATCATCCTATGGGGATTTCTCTTTTGAAGATCAAAAGGTTAAGTTTATTTGGCTAAAGATGCCCTCAGACAAGGAAATTAAATTTACATACAGAGTAAAAGTTGACGAAAGACTTAAAGGGCAATTCAACCTAAAAGGAAACTTTGCATACATAAGTGATAACAACAGGAAGAATACCGATGTTGAATCAAACTCAATATCAATAAATCCTTCCACTCGAATAGATCCAAATTTAATTGTTGACATTAGTGAATTCCAAAATATTATTCCGGTCCAAGCTCCAGTTACGTTGCTAGCTAGCAATGTTCGCTGTATTCGCCAAACGCCAATACCTACGGGTGAAGCTAATGACTTAATGGTAAAACTTCTTGTAAACAAGGCTAATGCTGAAAAATTTGCAAAGATAGAGGAGGAAATTCCAACCGGATTTACTGCTGAAGCAATAGAATCAAAGGATGCCATATTTACATTCAAGGATCAGAAAGTTAAATTCCTTTGGATGAATCTACCTGCCGACCCAAGATTTATTGTATCGTATAGATTAATCCCAGCCGATGGTTCAGGGGATGTTACCATTAAGTTATCGGGTAAATTCTCCTATATACTCAACGATGCAACAAGGGTAATTGACATCATTCAAAAAGATGTTAACCTTAGCAACCTTGATCCAAAATACCTTGATGGAATCCTTGCTTCAACACTTACAACTTCCACAGGAATCGAAGGTCAGGGCATTAGTTCTAGTTTCACCCAATCGGGAACTGATGGCGGAATTGAAATACCAATTCGCTACCAAGAGATAAAGGATAAACCTAAAAAAGTTGCAAAAAGTGAGCCCAATATGATCCCTTATATGCTAGAACCTGAAAAAGGTGTTTACTATAGGGTACAGGTTGCCGCAGGCCACAAACCAATCAACATAAAAAAATACTTCCTCAGGTACAATATAAGCCACGAGGTTAGAACCGAAAAACATGACGGTTGGTACAAATACTCAATTGGATCTTTTGGAGAATACCGCGAAGCAAGAGATTTTAGGATGATGATTTGGAATACAACCAAAGTTAATGATGCTTTTGTTGCAGCCTATAATAATGGTGCGAGAATAACCGTTCAGGAAGCTTTGATGATAACAAATCAGCAATGGTATAGATAACTGTAAATGGCAAAGACACATTTTTCATATAAACTTCTAATTTGCACACTATTACTGGTTGCATCTTTGCTTATACCAAGCAAGCAAGGTTTTGCACAAGATGACGAGGAATATTATAAAAGTATACTGGACACTGTGGTTGAAGTGGTAGATCCTGTTTACAAACCCGTTATCTCATTGGGAACAGGAGTAATGAGTTTTTGGGGTGATGTGCAAAATAGGGTAAACTCACCTTTAACAGGAAACTATGCATTTAAGGTAAATGGTTCCGCACTGTTTGGCAATAAGCGAAACTTTAAGTTTAATGCTTTTGCATTATACGGTACTATAAGTGGTCACAATTTCGAATTATCGAGGCAAATGCAACAACAGCCATTACCTTTAGATGAGGATGGCAACCCAATATATCTTAACTCGTCATTTAAAACAGAAATAATTCAAATTGGAACTAGCATTGAGTATGGCTTTGGGCACCTTATCAAAGGAAAACGCTTTAGGCCTTTTATTGCAGTGGGAATATCCACTATGTTTTTCAGTCCAAAAGGAAATTTCAAACTAAACGGAAGTCCTAACCCTGAAAATTTCTACTATTTCTGGACCGATGGTACAATGCG
>JAEXVC010000026.1 GCA_023406715.1 Bacteroidota bacterium
GGCACAGTGCATTTTTAAGAACGATTGAAGTTGAAGAAAGTTTGTTTGTTAAGGTCTACTTAAGCCGATTTGCTGCATTTTACGATTTGAATAAGGCTGCAATGAAGGTTTTTGGGTACATCCTTACAAAATGTGTTATTCCCAATAAGGATATGTTTTACATAGACTTTGATGAGGCCAAGACGTTTACTGGCTATTCTGCTAATAATATTATTAGAACAGGATTGTCATGTTTAGTTAACCAAGGAATTATTGCGAGGTCTAGAAATCCATACAAGTATTACATAAATCCTTTGGTAGTTTTTAATGGCGATAGAATCACGTTTGCTGATTCATATGTTAAGCGGAAGAAGCGGAATTCGATAAACACAGACCAGCACCAATTATCCATTTGGCCAAAAGAATTGTAAATATGAACTGTAAGGAAGCCAAACAAATAGATATTGTATCGTTTCTCGCTAAGAACGGTATAGATAAGGATTCGATTCAAGGCATTAATTATTGGTATAAATCACCTCTAAGAGAAGAAAAAACTCCTTCGTTCAAAGTGAATAGGTATAAGAATATATGGTTTGACTTTGGTATTGGGGAGGGAGGCGATATAATTAAATTGGTTTGTATGATGTTTAAAGTGAATTATTCTGATGCTTTGAAACTATTATCAAGTTATTCTCAACTATCCCATAGCACTATGTATTCTACAGAGGATTCATCAATCACGATTCTTGAGGTTAAAGATTTGTCAAACATAAATCTTTTGCACTATCTAAATCAAAGAAGAGTAGACATTGATATAGCAAAGAGTTATTGCAATGAAGTTACATTCTTGCTTAATCAGAAAAGGTATTATGCTATAGGGTTCAAAAACAATTCTGGAGGGTTTGAGCTAAGGACAAAATATTTCAAAGGTTCTTGTACTCCAAAGGATATTACGCTGATAAAGAACGATTCTGGAAAATTGCTTGTTTTCGAAGGGTTTGTAGACTTTTTGTCTTGGTTTTCAAGTCCATTCTTTTTTTCTGGTAGGCAAGATTATTTGATCCTGAATACACTTTCATTCTTAAGTAAGGGTAAGCAGTTAATGTTGAGTTTCCCAGAGGTTTATCTCTATTTAGACAACGATAAAGCAGGGAAGGGTGCAAGTAATGATTTGCTGGGACTAGAGGTCGATTACATTGAAGATATGTCTATCAGGTATTCAGACTTCAAGGATCTGAATGACTCAATCTTGAATCGTTCCTTTGGAGGTAGTGGAAGGGTTAAAGCGAGATAGTGGCCTTGTAGGCCTTTTATCTCGATTTTCTCGCTTCGCTTGAAAATGATTTGCTCACTTCGTTCGCAAATAAAGAACTAAGAAAATGGCAGTAGTCAAAAGAACTAAAATATTTAGGGTAAGACTTACGTTTACCGAAAACGCATTAATAAAGCGAAAGGCAAAAGATGCAGGAAGAACCCAATCAAGGTTTGTAAGGGAGGCTGCTTTAGGAGTCGAGATAAAACCTAAGCAATTTACAGACGAAGAAAAGGCACTCTATAAAACATTGGTAGGGCTTGCTAACAATATGAACCAAATTGCAAAGAGATACAATGTGGGAGATAGAATGTACATGGAACTTGACAAAGCTCTTGTGGATATTAGAATTTTAATTCAAAGACTTTTAAGTAATGCTCGGTAAGACAAAAATTGGATGTGGCTTTAAGGGAGTAGTATACTATAATCTTCAAAAAGTTAAAGACTCAGAGATTCTATTCTCCAATGGTTTAGCCAGCAAGGATATGAAAGGGCTTATAATGGAGTTTGAGACAATTAGAGGAGAAAATCCTAATATTTCCAAACCAGTTTGGCATACATCTCTATCATTTGCAAAGGAGGATAATATCTCCAACGATAAAATGGCTGAGATTGCCCAGAAGTTTATGGAAAAGGCTGGATTCAGCCTGGAAAACAACCAGTTCATTGTTATAAAGCATAACGATAAAGGCCACAGGCATTGCCATATAGTAGCCAATCGAGTAGGGTTTAATGGTCGAGCTGTTAGCGATTTTTACTTTAAATCGAAAACAGTTCAATGGGCTAAGGAACTTGAGAAAGAGTATGGGCTTACAGTTGTACAGGAAATTGCCAAAGCCAGGAAGGTTGAAAGAAACAATGAGTTTATACCCGATAAGGAGCAACTAAAGCAAACTATCGCTAAAACTTTAGAGAGCAAAGGCATTACTTCTCTAGAAGAACTATCACTAAAACTAAGGGAGAAAGGTGTTGAAATGGAAATACTCAAACACTCCAAAACTGGTAAAGAGTATGGGGTAAACTTTAAAGTTGGTGGCAATACCTATAAGGGCTCTGACTTAGGGAAAAAGTTTGCCTACAAGACTCTTTATAGCAACCTAAGCCCTGCTTTAAAAATAGCCACAAAAATAATTAGCAAAGGAATTTCACATGGACTCTAAAACTTAAACCAAATGACAAACGAAGAAAAAACATTGGCAGCCATTGAGGAAGTAGGGAATCAACTCAATGAACTAAAGAAAACCTTAGGCCAGAATAAAGAAAAAACAGAGATTGACCTTTCGCCAATAATCAAGAAACTATCAAGCATTGATGAACCATTAAAAGAACTTAACCGAAGGCAATATAACTGTGAGTACGGGATAAACCAAGTAAGCGAATCTTTAAAAAACTTACGGTCACGTATAGAAGAAAAGAGAAGCGAAGTAGTACATCGAGTTATTGAGATTAAGCAACCTCATTGGTGGATTATAGGAATTGCCTGTTACTTTATACTAAGTCTAGGAATATGTATTTGGCTAGTAGAAAAGAACATTACTCTTAATGAAACTATTGTTAGTAAAGAGGCCAATGATTTTAAGTACAGATACCTAAAACTGAAAGGCTATGAACTAAATGATATGCAGAAAGAAATTAGAAATACTACGGAGTTGATTCAATCGATGGATTACCATTACTCCAAGAAAAAAGACGAAATCCAAAACTATGTAATAAGGAGAGAAGAGGAATTAAGACAGCTTTTTGAAGCCAACGAAATTGCAAAGCAGAAGGAGATTGAAGCGAGAAAAGCTAAAGCCGATGCTCAAGAACTTAATCGCAGAATAAACAATTAACAGATAATCAGGCATAACTCAATGCTTAACCTAAGCGGTTAAGCATTTTTATTATCATATTATTCTGAATATTGTCAATAACATAAATACTGGCAATACTGTAAATATTAAAAACATAAACTTTTTTACTACTTTTAAACCTTACAAAGTTCATATGCTATAATTCTGATTTTAAGATGTTTGAACAAACCTTTAAGAATATCGACGACATACTCCACAAGGATGCGGGTTGCAGTAGCGAGTTAGATTACGTGGAGCAAACTTCATGGATTTTATTTCTTAAGTACCTTGATGACTTTGAGAAAGATAAAAAGACCGCAGCCGAGTTAACAGGGAAAAGTTATACCCCTATTATTGCTCCAGAATTTCAATGGAATGTTTGGGCTATGCCCAAGAATGGCGATGGAAAACTCGACCACCATAAAGCCCTAACTGGCGATGATTTAAAGGATTTTGTTGACCTTAAGTTATTTCCCTATCTAAAGAAATTTAAGACTCAAGCCGAAAGTGCAAATACCATTGAGTACAAAGTTGGTGAGATTTTTAGCGAGTTAAAGAATCGACTGCAGAGTGGGTACAATTTGCGTGAGGTAATAAACCGAATTGATGAACTACGCTTTAGAACTCACGCTGAGAAGCATGAGATGAGCCACCTATACGAGTCCAAAATACAGAATATGGGAAATGCAGGGCGCAATGGTGGCGAGTACTACACCCCACGCCCGCTGATTAAAACCATAGTAAAGGTAGTTGCTCCAAAAATTGGCGAAACCATTTACGATGGTGCAGTTG
>JAEXVC010000072.1 GCA_023406715.1 Bacteroidota bacterium
GTTCTGTAGTGCTCTGGAATATCCATTAATGTTAACGCTTGCTCCACGTTTGCCGTATAGTTTCGGTGCGATAGTATTATGCCTTTTGGGTCAGCAGTTGTTCCCGAAGTGTAACTAATGTTGGCATAATCCGATGGTTTTACATCTTTTGAAGTTTCTTCGATAATCTTTGGATTGATTTTAAGGAATTCTTCACCTAATCTGAAAATATCGTCAATAAGTAAGTCACCAGGTTTATAATTGGTCTGTGGGTCAAGATAAATTACTCTTTTTACTAAGGGTAACTTTTCTCTAATTTTCTCAATTTTTGGTGCTTGGTTGCCCGATACTATAATTGTATTTGTCTCGGAGTGTTCGAGCCTAAAAATCAAATCGTTGCCTTCTAGTTTTATGGAGAGGGGAACGTTTACTGCACCTGTATAAAGTATTGCCAATTCGCTTAGTATCCAGTATTTCCTTCCCTCGCTAAGTAATGCAACCTTATCGTCTTTTTTAATCCCAAGACTTAATAGTCCTGCTGCAAGTTTTACAACCTCGGTATGGGTCTGTGTGTAGGTTGTTGGCTCGAATTTATCGGTTAGTTTTTCCCATATATAAGGATTGTTAGGGAATTTACTAACACTCTCCTCAAATAGGTTTATAATAGTCTTCATAATACGTTTAATTTAGTTTTTCACATAAACCCTTGGTTGAACAAAGTCAACTAGAATCAATAGTTTAGAAAAATTTGAAAATCCACCTAATGCAAATCTATTAAATTATTCAAAATGAGAGTCAATTTTATACTGAATATTGTGAACAGCCTATGTTTTGACTTATATTTGCCGCAAAACCTAATAAATTGTTAACTCAAGAAACTCTTAAATCCTGCACACTTTGCCCTCACCTTTGTGGTGTGAATAGGTTAGATAGCAAAGGTTTTTGTAAAACTAGTGCGAAGCCATTGGTTTCCTCTGTATTCTTGCATAAGGGGGAGGAGCCTGTCCTTTCTGGCAATGTTGGCGTTTGCAATGTTTTTTTTGCTCATTGCAACTTACAATGTGTTTATTGCCAAAATCATCAAATTAGCTGCAATGATTTTGTTAACGAGAGTTGGGAGAGGTCGGTTGATGATGTTTTAAACCTAATTACTCCAATACTCGATAGTGGTGTTCGGATTTTAGGTTTTGTATCGCCAACACATCAGGTTGTGCAGATGGTCGAGATAATTAATGCCTTGCATCAGAAAGGTTATTTCCCTACCATTGTTTATAATACCAACTGTTACGAATGTGTTGAGACATTAAAGGAACTTGAAACCGTTGTTGATGTTTATTTGCCTGACTTTAAGTATGTGAATAACAGTTTAGGGTTACGGTACTCCGGAGTGTCGGATTACTTTGACGTTGCCAAACTGGCACTTAAGGAGATGTATAGGCAAAAAGGCACATCGCTACTTTTAGGCGATGATGGTTTAGTTGAATTTGGGTTGATTATACGGCATTTGGTATTGCCTAGCCATAGTGCTGAAAGTGTTGAACTTTTAAATTTTTTAGCCGATGAAGTCTCTCCAAGGCTACACCTCTCTCTGATGTCGCAGTACTACCCACCTTCAGGTTTACATCTTCCAAATTCAATAAATAGAGTTTTGACCGACGAGGAGTATCGTACAGTATTGAATACAATGGAGGCTCTGGGTTTTAGAGGATGGGCTCAGTCTATGGAAAGTGCGGATTGCTATAGACCCAATTTCAACTCAAATGAGCCTTTTTCGCTGTAACTTTTTGACAAGGTAAAAAACCGTCTTTATTAATTTAAATATTTGAATATCAATTTATTGCATGCTAAATAGGATATGATTATAAACCTTTATATTTAGATATTCGCAATATTAATGGGCTAATTGCTTGCTTTTTATAAAAAAGATTTGCTAAATTGCATTGAATTGACTGTTTACCCTATAACTAAACTATATGAAAATGAAGAAAATTTTTATTCTTATAGCGCTCTTTGCTTTTTTAGGAACTGGCTGTAAATACTTTAATAAGAAACCTAAAGTAGATCCAGTTGCGATGCAAAAGGCAAAAGAAGATAGCATAAAAAGAGCCCAAGAATTAGAAGCCGAACAAGTTCGTTTGGCTTTAGAGCAAGCACGTCAGGATTCTCTTGCAAAGGTGCAGGAGTATGAGTCGAAATTCCGTTTTCACGTTATTATTGGTAGTTTTAAAGTTCCTTCTAATGCTACAAACTGGGAGCAAGAAGTTCGCGGAATGGGGTACAATAGCACAAAGATTCTCCATGCCAAAAATGGATTCGACCTAGTGTCTATTGCTGCATACGATACTTACAGCAAAGCATTCAACGAAATTGAACGTATAAATGCTGACAAGGAGGAACCCATTGAACTTTGGATTTACGAAAATATTTAACAGTTAGATATCTAACTTTCAAAAAAGCCTTTTTGATTATCAAAAAGGCTTTTTGATGTTTAAAAGTCTAGAAATAATTATGTTATAAAGTTGCTTTGTTGTTTACTATTTCCTCTAATTCATATAGGTTCTTAAAATATTTTTACTTTTATTTGCTCTGCAATTTTTTTACCCATTTAAAATGGAGAGAAAAATAGATAATACTTTAACCTTTTATTAAT
The DNA here is from genome assembly GCA_023406715.1 of Bacteroidota bacterium. GTDB lineage: Bacteria > Bacteroidota > Bacteroidia > Bacteroidales > Tenuifilaceae > SB25. The sequence goes on from JAEXVC010000072.1 coordinate 2,630, forward strand.
AACTAACTATAAATCTATTATGACGGAAAAATTAACCCTGAGAGACAACGTTACCTTTCGTTGGATTGCGTTGTTGTTGCTTTCACTAGCGATGTTTTGTTCATACATTTTTATGGACATATTATCGCCAATAAAGGATTTGATGCAAACTGAAAGAGGCTGGGATTCAACAGCATTTGGAACTATGCAGGGTTCCGAAACATTTCTAAATGTTTTCATCTTCTTCCTTATTTTCGCAGGAATTATTCTAGATAAGATGGGTGTTCGGTTTACCGCGGTGCTATCAGGTTTGGTTATGCTGGTTGGTGCCTCAATAAACTGGTATGCTGTTACCGATTCTTTTACGGGAAGTGGATTAGAGGTATGGTTTACAAACAACCTGAATTACATCCCTGGTTTTGAGGAACTGGGTGTATCTCCATTTTACAAGGGAATGCCTGCTTCTGCTAAGTTTGCTGCTGTTGGCTTCATGGTTTTTGGTTGTGGTGTCGAAATGGCGGGTATCACTGTTTCTCGTGGTATTGTTAAATGGTTTAAGGGTCGTGAAATGGCTTTGGCCATGGGCTCAGAAATGGCATTAGCTCGTCTAGGTGTAGCCACCTGTATGATTTTCTCTCCTATGTTTGCTAGACTTGGTGGAAACATTGATGTGTCTCGTTCCGTAGCTTTTGGTGTTTTACTACTGCTTATCGCTCTCATTATGTTTGTTGTTTATTTCTTTATGGATAGGAGGCTTGATGCACAATTAGGTGAGGTAGAAGAGAAGGATGAGCCTTTCAAGATATCTGATGTTAGCAAAATTTTCTCAAGTAGGGGCTTTTGGTTGGTTGCATTGCTTTGTGTACTATACTACTCAGCTATTTTCCCATTCCAGAAATATGCAGTAAATATGCTTCAGTGTAACCTAACACTTACAAAACCTGCAGTAGATAGTTTTTGGGCAGGTAATACTGTTACTATTATTCAGTATATTATTATGCTTGTTGTGGCTGTTGCAGCATTTGCCAGCAACTTTTCAAAAGTTAAAAATGTTAAGTATAGCTTATTAGCCCTTTCTGTTGTATCACTTTTGGTGTTCTGCTACATGGGATACATGCGTGGGTCAGCAGAGACTGTGTTTGCAGTATTCCCATTGTTGGCAGTAGGTATTACCCCAATCTTAGGTAATTACGTTGACCATAAGGGAAAAGCCGCTTCTATGCTTATGATAGGTTCGTTGTTGTTGATAGCTTGCCACCTTACTTTTGCGTTTATTTTACCTATGTTCCAGGGTAATGCTGTTGGCGGAGTTGTTATTGCTTACCTTACCATTTTAGTATTGGGTGCATCATTCTCATTGGTACCAGCATCTTTGTGGCCTAGTGTGCCAAAACTAGTTGATTCTAAAATTATTGGTTCAGCGTATGCACTTATATTCTGGGTTCAGAATATTGGGTTGTGGTTATTCCCTCTACTTATTGGTAAGGTTTTGGATAAGACCAATCCTGGAGTAACAGATCCTACAACATTCAACTATACTTGGCCACTTGTTATGCTAGCATGTTTGGGCGTCGCAGCGTTCTTCATTGGAATAATTTTGAAGCGCGTGGATAAAAAACAGGGATTAGGCCTTGAACTTCCAAATATTAAAAAGTAAAAGATTTTGGTATAACATATTGAACGCCCCTTTTTAGGGGCGTTTTTTTTATTGTAACTTGTTAGCCTACTTAACGTAAACACATAAGTTATATCAAATAATTCTTTTTTTATGGTTAAAAGATTGCTATTGTGTATCATACTTAGTTCTTTACTTCAATTTTCATACAGTCAACCTATGCTGCATAGCGAGGAAATTGTTGATGCAAGTTCATTCAGGATTGAGCGTTATGTAACCGATATTCGCAGGGTAGATGAGGATGCAAAGGAGATATCTGTTAACATTTTGTTTTATGTGGATATTAGCGATGAACAAGGCTCCTTTCAACTTAATGTACCTATTGCAGAAAAAGTAAAGATAACTAACTATACAGTTAGGGTGTATGATAACGAGGGAAGTTTAATTCAAAAGGAGAAAATCAAGAAGCCATCTATTTCTGAGTTCTCAAAATTCAACCCTCAATATTTTGCTTCTAAGCACACAGAACGAGGTTCTACGCTCAAAGTCGAACTCGATTATAAACTCTTGGTTGTAAAGCCTAAGGGCTTTTACGAGTGGCCTGCAGTAAGTATTATAAGTAGTCCAATTGGCCAAACATCCTTAAGATTAAATTTTGAAGAATCCAACGATTTTGAATTCAACTCAAATATGGAGGCGGAACAAGAGAAGGATATAAATACTGGTGGTTTCTACTATTTGTGGATTATAAAAAAACTCACCTCAAATGGAGGTGAGTTCAATGGGGCAAATGTTACTGCTCCCGTGGTTAAAATATCTCTGAAATAACTATTTCCTAAAAACTGTAGCATCTCTGTTAGGCCCTACCGATACTATTGTTATTGGCACACCTGTTTCTTTCTCTATAAATTTGATGTATTCCATTAGTTCTTTGGGTAAATCGGCCTCGGTTTTCGACTTTGTAATATCCGTTTTCCAACCTTTGAATTCTTTGTATACAGGTTCAATTAGAGTGTCAATATCAAACGGAAGTCTGTTGGTCTCCTTCCCATTAACTTTGTATGCAACAGCAACCTTAATAGTTTCAAAAGAGTCCATTACATCAGGCTTGGTCATTATAATTTGAGTAACCCCATTAAGCATAATAGCATACTTAAGCGCAACCAAATCTAACCATCCGCAGCGACGTGGACGACCTGTTGTAGCCCCGAATTCAGCCCCAACTTTACGTAAGGTTTCGCCTGTTTCATTTTCTAACTCAGTGGGGAACGGACCTGAGCCTACGCGTGTACAGTAAGCCTTCATTATTCCAAAAACCTCGCCAATGCTTTGTGGCGATATACCTAAACCTGTACAAGCCCCAGCGCAAATGGTGTTGGATGATGTTACAAATGGGTATGAGCCAAAATCGATATCTAATAATGAGCCCTGTGCTCCTTCGGCAAGAATTGTTTTGTTTTGCTGAAGATGCTCGTAAACTTCGTATTCTGAATCAATGAGGTCGAATCTTTTAAGCACTTCAATTCCCTTAAACCAATCCTGTTCGTGTTGTTCAATGTTGCTTTCGTAATTGTACTGCTTTAGGATGTCTTTGTGCTTATTCTTGAGGTTATTGTACTTTTCAACAAAGTTCGGAGCAAGTGTATCCCCAACGCGCAATCCGTTACGGCCTGTTTTATCCATATAAGTTGGGCCAATTCCTTTTAGGGTTGAACCAATTTTGCTTTTACCCTTTGCTGCTTCCGATGCAGCATCGAGTTCGCGGTGCGAGGGGAGTATTAAGTGGGCTTTTTTGGATACTTTAAGGGTTTCCTTTAGGCTAACACCCATTTTCTCGAGAGCATCAATTTCCTTGGCAAAAATAATTGGGTCAATTACAACTCCATTCCCAATAATATTGATGCAGTTGGGATGAAATATTCCCGAAGGGATTGTGTGTAAAACGTGCTTAATGTTGTTAAACTCCAACGAGTGGCCAGCATTTGGTCCTCCCTGAAAGCGTGCAATTACATCGTAGTTAGGAGTAAGCACATCAACAACTTTTCCTTTTCCTTCGTCGCCCCACTGTAGGCCCAGCAAAACATCAACTTTAACCATAGGTTTAATACGTTTTCGATATAGTTAGTACACTATTATTATGCATTAAAATGCATTACAAATTCCTCCTAAAGTTACAAACTTTAACTGAGTTGCTTGGGAAAACTTATCAACAGTTGATTGACTATTGCGGTTGATTTTACTCTGGCATTGGCATTTGGTCAATCTCGTTCTGGCAGTTTTGGCACAACCCGTAAAGGTATAGTGAGTGGTGCGATATGCTGAAGTTTGAGTTTTTTCGAGCTGAGTTTAGTATTTCCTGAATACGAGGATCGCAGAACTCAATTACCTTTCCGCAGCGGGTACATATAAGATGGTCGTGTTGTTTGCACTCGTAGGCCTTTTCGTACTGCGAGAAGTTTTTACCGAACTGATGTTTAACAACTAAGCCACACTCAAGTAGTAAATCTATTGTATTATAAAGTGTTGCACGACTAACCTGGTAGTTCTTGTTTTTCATCTGGATATAGAGCGTTTCAATATCGAAATGGCTCTCGTGCGAGTATATCTCGTCGAGTATAGCAAATCGCTCTGGTGTTTTCCGATGACCTTTACGTTCAAGATAATCTGTAAGTATTCGTTTTACTACATTCTTAGTGTCGTGGCAAACCATGATTATTTAGTCTTATTTTAAATAGCAAATTTAGCAAAAGGTTTTATATCAACACAATTTATTAGTGTTTTTTGAAAAACAATTAAAATGGTGTTTTTGTTTAGTCGTCCACCTTGTCCATCCGTTTCACGTTGTCCATTCCCTTGATTTTCATGAGATTCATGATTAAGTTGTTAAGGTGCGAAACGTCGTGAACATACAGGTCAATAAATCCTTCAAAAATACCGTCGTGACTCTCAATGTGGAATTTTCGAATGTTTACCATTAATTCATCGGAAATAACCTTAGTTACCTCGCTAATAATACCTATCCTATCCATTCCTCTCACATCAATTCGGGCAAGGAACGAAAGCATTTTGTGGGTAGTCCATTTGGCGCTTACAATTTTATCGCCATACTGTGACATTAACCTAACGGCTTCAGCGCACGTTGCTTTGTGGATAATAACCATTTCTTCGGGCGAGATGTAGCCAATGACCTCATCGCCAGGGATTGGGTTACAGCATCGGGCAACAACGTACGAAGGGTTCTCTTCATCCACATTTTCGTTAAGCATGAATGGTTTTTTCGTATCAATCTTGAGTGGCTTCGAAGATTCTGTGTCGTATTTGTGCTTTTTGCCTAGTTGCAGGCTCCAGTACTGAATCCATTTGTTCTTGGTATTCTTTTTAAGGATTCTTTTTAGGTTGTCGAGAGTAATTAATCCCGAACCAATTTTGCTGTAAAGTTCATCCTTTGAGTAAACCTCATAGGCTGGGAGGATTTTTTTAAAAACACGTGACGATGGTTGAACGCCAAGTTCGTTTAATCTGTTTTCGAGGATATCTTTTCCTTTCTCAATCCTATTTTTAGTTTCAGTTTTTAATGCTCCCTTAATGGCTGCTTTCGCCTTAGCCGTTGTTGCATATTTTAGAAGTTCCCATGTGGGTTTTTGCGAAGATGCGGTGATGATTTCAATTTGGTCCCCACTGTTGATTTGGTAACTTAAAGGAACTAACTTATGGTTAACCTTAGCGCCAATAGCCTTGTTGCCAACGCCGGTATGTATTTCGAATGCAAAATCGAGAGCAGTAGCTCCTTTTGGTAGAGAGCGCGTTTCGCCCTTGGGTGTAAAAACAACTATCTCGGATGTGAAAAGGTTTAGTTTGAATTCGTCCAGAAACTCCAAGGCATTCTCCTGTGGGTTTTCGAGCATCTCTCGAACTCGCTTAATCCACTTATCCAATTCATTTTCGTGGTTTGAAGTATCAGTATCTTTGTATTTCCAGTGTGCGGCAAAACCTCGTTCTGCAATATCATCCATTCGGCGAGAGCGGATTTGTACCTCAACCCATTGTCCGTTGGGTCCCATAACGGTACAGTGCAATGCCTCGTATCCATTGGCTTTTGGAGTTGATACCCAATCGCGCAACCTATCTGGCTTTGGCTTGTAAATGTCAGTAATAATTGAGTAGATATGCCAGCATTGTGTTTTTTCGGGGATATGGGGGTATGGGTTGAATACTATGCGAATAGCCAGCAGGTCGTATATTTCCTCAAACGAAACGTTTTTGGATTGAATTTTTTTCCAGACAGAGTAAACCGATTTTGGACGTCCATTAATTTCGAAATCGATATTATTCTCCTCTAACTTTTTAATAATTGGTAACGAGAAATGGTTGATTTGTTGAATTCTGCGTTTTTCGTTATCGGCTATCTTGCTTCGGATTTCGTCATACGCTTGAGGGAATCGGTATTTCAGACTTAAGTCCTCTAGTTCTGTTTTGATAGCGTAAAGTCCAAGTCGGTGCGCAAGTGGGGCGTAAAGGTAAATTGTTTCGCTGGCAATCTTCATTTGCTTGTTGGTTGCCAGCGAGTCTAAGGTGCGCATATTATGCAACCTATCGGCAAGTTTTATGAGAATAACCCGAATATCATCAGCAAGGGTAAGAATTATTTTTCGAAAATTCTCAGCCTGAATAGTTGAGTTTGCATCAAAAACATCGGTAATTTTAGTAAGGCCGTCAATAATTGATGCTATTTTTTTCCCAAATATTCGCTCAATATCCTCAACAGTATAATCGGTATCCTCCACAACATCGTGCATAAGTGCACAGGCTGCAGCCTTTGCTCCAAGTCCAATTTCGTGAGTTACAATTTTTGCCACCGCTATGGGATGAAGTATGTATGGCTCGCCAGATTTCCGGCGAACACCCTTATGCGCTTCGTTGGCAAGATTGAATGCTTTAATAATAAGATTTCTGTCCTCCTCGGAGTTGCAACGCGGGCATCCTTGGAGCATGTCATCGAAATGCGATTGAATTAATAGCTTTTCTTCTTCGGTTTGAAGGTTCATAAAATATCTTGCTAAGTATTTAACTTAATTAAACTAGGGGTTATTTTGGTGGATATACAACGGATAATGTGCCTGTTTTTACCACATCGCCCAAGTCAGAGGTGTTTACAACTATTCTATAAGGATAAACGCCCTCTTTTACGTATTCTCCTTTGGAGTTTTTTCCATTCCATCCTTCGTTTCCATGGTATATTACTCCGCCCCACCGGTCGTATATGGTTAGTTCAAATCGTGCATCGAAGCTAATAATTGGTTCAAATATGCTTCTCAATCTACCATTGCCTCCAACCTGACTGGTAGGAGCAATTGAGTTTGGCATAATTACTCCTGGCAGGATTTCTACAATTAATTCGCGAGTTCGAACCATTGTTGCAACTGAATTATCAAACTCTAGTTCATAGGCTTCGATAAAGTACTTAAAAACAATTTTGTACAGTGGGTTTTGACCCTTGTATGGGGTTAAATCATCTACAAAAAAATTGTCAGTTAGCCACGATGCTGCTAGGGTTAACTCTCCTGGTCCGTTGATGTCATCGGTTTGCTTGTAGGCTCTTCGGTAAACGTTGTAAACAACCCTGTTGTTAACCCTGTTGGGTTGGCGAACTCTATCTATCATTAGTGTGTCCCACTCAAGCTTTACCAAGGTTCCGTCCGATTTCCCTTTAGGGATAATTGTATTGCATAGGTTTGTTGTTTTTATAACTGTTTTGCATCCATTGTGGGCATCAACCTTATAGTAGAATTTTCGTGTACGTGCAGCCCACATATCGTTAGTGTCGACTGATAGTGTTTGGTTTGGGTCAGAGAATTCGTCAATAACTTTTGCACTGAAAATACTTTTGTTGGTGTCGGGGTACTCCCAGCGTACCAACTTAAAATTTCGAATTGCTGTAGCTGGGTCAATTTTGTAATGAATGGTAATCTTGTTGTTCTCTGCAAGGATAGAGTCGAGTGTCATGTAAGTGGGGTGGATTGCCATTTTGGAGTTAATGTAGTTCAGGTTGGAGTAGGTTGTGTAGGGTTGGTCTGTTCTACGGGCTGTAATGTAAAAGTAGTAATCTTGATTCTCGTCAACATTTGTAATACTATATCTATTTGTAAATTTGTTTACGTTGGCTAATAAAGTATAGGCGGGCCAATTATTATCGTGTCCCATATAAATTGAATAATCTTGATATATGTTGGTGTTATTCCAGCCTTCATAAAAGTTCCAGGTTAAGTCAATTTTTGCATTGCAACTATCGTATTGGCTTTGTAGCCATATTTGTGCATGATGTGGGGTTAATCTACTGGGTTCTGAAAGTCCTAACGACGATATTTTATAGAACAATCTGGATTGATTTCCATTGGCATTAACATCGGTGTACTGAAATGTGGTTTGGTTTACAGTGTCAATTTCTAGATAGTAATCGTTACCTAGATTATCTAAAGTTCTACGGTAGATGATATAGCCTATAGGGTCAGGGTATTGAGGGTTTGTGGCAGGTGCAGTCCAGAATAGGGTTGGTTGTCCGTTGGTAGGATTTATGGTTAGGTAGTTAAATGTTGGTTCGTTGGGCTTTGTGTACATTTGCGAAAAACTGTCGACACACAGGGCCGAAAGAATGATTATTAGGGTAATTGCTTTCGTTTTCATTTCTTTCTAATTTTAGTTTGGCCAAACTTTTTTTATGCGGATAAAAACAACCTCAAGTATAGCAAACTTTTAAGTTGTTTCGAGTTTACCCGCCACGCTTTCTATAAAATCTTTTTGACTAAGGTATTTATTGGCAACATCCAAAAGTTCTGTAGATGAAACGCTTCTAATGGTATCAATTGTTCTTTCAAAGTAGGCGAAATCCAAATCGTTGTACTCGTAAAGGCTAGCAATACTGTCTGCAATGGCAAATGGACCATCAAAAGTTCTCAAAACCTCTCCAATTAAATGGCTTTTTACAAGGTCGAGTTCAGCATCAGGAACTTTTTGTGTGCAAAGTAAATCAATCTCTTTGTAGATTTCTTTTAAAGTATCCTTGGTAAAGTTGGCGCCAACTTCAGTTCCTATAACAAAAACCGACGTTTCCTTGAATGGTAGAATTGTGGATGATATTCCGTATGTATAGCCTTTCTCCTCGCGAATATTACGCATAAGTCTCGACCCAAAATACCCTCCGAGTATTGTGTTCAATACCATAAATTTTGGAAAATCGATATGGTTCCGTTTTATCATTTGTTTTCCAACTCTGATGGCCGATTGTAGCGCATCATTTTTATACGAGAATACCTTCTGTGGAGTTTGCAATGTTGGCGGAAGAATTTGATTGCTATTTTCAACAGGTTTTCCGTATGGTGTTTTGCCTAGAATTTCCTCCACAATTTTAATTTCCTTGTCGGATATTTTACCCGAAAGTATTATCAGGCAGTTGTTAGAGGTGTGATAGTTGTCGTGAAAATCGGCGATAAAGTTCCGCTGTAATAAATCGAAATCATCAGGTGTTGCATATGCTCCGTAAGGATGTTTGTTGCTAAATAAGGTGCTAAAGAAGTTTTGTCTTGCAACAGTAACGACTTTTTCTAACTCAACTATTAGTGCTTGCTTACCTTTCTTCTTAAAAATATCCAATTCGTGTTCGGGGTATATTGGGTTGTAAATCATATCACCGAGCACACCCAATGATTGCTCCAGAAACTTGTTGGTGGAGTAAAGTGTAAGCGACGCAAAGTCCCTGTCGAATGAGTGCTCTGGAAAACTGCCGTAAAAATCGAATTGCTCGGCAATCTGTTGCGATGTTCTTGTTTTAGTGCCCTCGCTGAGTAGCGATATTGCACCTCGTGCCGAGAGTGATTGGTTTTGATAGCGAGTTCCTGCGTCAAAAATTATCTCAATTTTAGCTACATCCTGAGTTCCTGCATTAACCACAATTAGCTGTGCACCGTTTGCCAACCTTATTTGTTGGGCTTGAGGAATAGTAATTTTCCCTGTGGTCTTTTTCTCTGGTGCTTTCGTTCTATCGAGCATTGCCATTGTGGTTATTTGTTTTGATTCGATTTGTAGTAAAGTGTTGAGCGGTTATCCTCTTTAAGGATTTTTTGAGCAATAGTCTGGATATGCTCAGGTGTAACGCTTCTGTATTTTTGAACCTCGAGGTTGATGCTATTAGCATCGCCCAGCAATTCGTAGAACGCAAGATTCATTGCTTTGTTGAGTACACTGGTTTCCTCGAATGTGAAATTCGACTCAAACTTGTTTTGTACCTTCTCAAGTTCGTATGCCGAAACGGGTTCGTTTTGCAATACGGAAATTTCTTCGTTAATGGCAATCTCAGCCTGTTCGTATGTGGTTGTGGGGTATAGTTGACCAGTTATTATAAATAATCCCTCATCAATATCTCCAGTAATATATGCATTTACATTGCTAAATAACTGCTTTTCTTTCACTAATCGTTGGTACAGCCTTGCCGATTTTCCGTTCGACAGCAAATCGGACATTAAATCGGTTGCAGGGAAGTCTGCGTGATTCCTTTTGCACATGTGGTATGCCTTGTATATGGCGTTAAAAGGAACATCGCGCTCAATTTCCTGTTTACGGGGCGATGTTTGGATTGGCTCTTTAGGAAGCTTGCGTTCAACAACATCCCTTTTTTCAATTGGTCCAAACCATTTGTTGGTTAACTCAATAATTGCGTTTGGTTCAATAGGTCCCGCAACACACAGAATGGAGTTGTTTGGTGCGTAATGGCTATAAAAAAAATTCTTTACATCATTTAAGGTTGCGCTCTTAATGTGCTCCACCGATTTGCCAATTGTAGCCCACATGTAAGGGTGTACTTTGTAGGCCAATGGCCTTAGGTGAAGCCAAACTTCGCCGTAAGGTTGATTTAGGTATCGTTGGTTGAATTCCTCCACAACAACATTGCGCTGAACATCTAGGCTTTTCTTGGTAAAAGCAAGGCTAAGCATTCTGTCGCTTTCAAGCCAAAAGGCAGTTTCAATATTTTCAACGGGAAGAGTTAAATAGTAATTTGTTATATCATTATTGGTAAAGGCGTTGTTTTCGCCGCCTACTCGTTCTAGTGGCTCATCGTAAATGGGTATGTTCGCTGAGCCACCAAACATTAAATGCTCAAAAAGGTGAGCAAATCCTGTTTTTTCGGGGTGCTCGTCCTTGGCTCCAACATTGTAAAGTAGGTTGAAAGATGCGATTGGTGTGCTAAAATCCTGATGGATTAATAGTTTTAATCCATTCGGAAGAGTATGTTTAATAACCTCAATCATAATTTAATTTTCGACTTTTAAAAAAGTACAGTAAATTTGGATAAAAATTGGATTGAACCTTCTTGCAAATCTGTTTACAACCCATGACAAATTTGTTCAATCCTCTTTGTAAGTAAATACCTAATTAGTTTGTCGTATTTGTAGTTTCAAAAATAACCATTTTTGGTGATGTTGCTTTGATTTATATTTAATTTTAGGATTATTTGTTTAAAATGAGGTTGTTAATTAATAAGTTGTTGAATTCACTCTGGATTTCGATTCGGAGACTTGGGGAACGTAGGGTTACCTTAATTTTAAGTTTGGTTATTGGAATATTAAGCGGTTTTGCGGCGGTAGTTCTTAAAAATACAGTTCACATAACCCATGCATTTCTTCAGGAATCGTTGCCTAAGGATTCGGCTAACTATTTGTTTTTGGCATTACCTGCAGTGGGTATTCTCTTAACAATTCTTTTTATAAAATTCTTTGTGAAGGATAATATTGGTCATGGTGTTGCTCGAATTCTTTACTCAATTTCAAGGCAAAACAGCAGGTTAAAGTCTCACAATACCTATAGTTCTATAGTGTCAAGCACAATGACAATTGGCTTTGGGGGTTCTGTTGGAGCCGAGGCTCCAATTGTGCTTACTGGTGCCGCTATTGGCTCCAATATTGGGCAATTCTTTAGGATGAACTACAAAACTTTAACTTTGCTAATTGGCTGTGGCGCTGCAGGTGCAATCGCATCAATCTTTAACGCTCCATTGGCAGGTTTGGTGTTTACACTAGAGGTTTTGATGCTCGATTTAACAACCGCTTCAATTATCCCATTGCTTATTTCAGCTGTTTCGGCTACTACGGTATCATACTTCTTTTTGGGTCGCGAGGTGGTTTTTGCATACGAAGTGGTTCGCCCGTTTCAGCTCCATAATATTCCGTACTTTGTTTTTTTAGGGATTTTTTGTGGATTAGTTTCTCTATACTTTATGCGCACGGTAATGCGCGTGGAGAAGCGTTTTGGCAAAGTAACAAATCGTTACAAAAAATGGGTAATTGGTAGTATTGCGCTTGGAGTGCTAATTTTTATCTTCCCTCCGCTATATGGCGAGGGATATGAGG
>JAEXVC010000114.1 GCA_023406715.1 Bacteroidota bacterium
GTTCATTGGTGTGGTCGATGAGAATAATTGCATTTCTTACAACTATGCCTGAAAGACTAATTAAACCCAGAAATGCTGTAAAACCAAAATTATTATGGGTAACTGCCAACCCAAACATGGCACCAAACAAGGCCAACGGAATGGTAATCATAATAATTAAGGTTTCTTTCAGGTTTCTAAACTGGAGCAGAAGGATAAGAAATATTAAGACCAGACTTATACCCAAAGCGGCAATCATTTGTCCGAATGCTTCCGATTTATTGGAGTATTCGCCACCATAGTCAATATAATAACCCGATGGGAGGTTAATCTTTTCAATTTCAGGACGAACTTTTTTCAATAGTTCAGCAGGTAAAATTCCATCAGTTGTTTCGCTTCTTACCGTTAAACAACGAACGCCATTGCGGTGCATGATGCGACCGGGCTGCCATTCGGGCTTAATATCTGCAATCTGGCGCAAGGGTACGCTGGCACCAGTAACAGGCGACTCAAGGTATACATCCTCAATATCCTGATAGGATCGACGCTTTTTTTCATCGAGGCGGAGAACAATATCAATATTATTATCGCCTTCGTACATTGAAGAAACAGGTACACCACTGATATTAGTATATAATACCTGTGCAATACTACTGGTTGTAAAACCCAAACGGGTAGCTTCGTCTTTTAGGAGAATACTAATTCCGTAATAATCTTCTTTAAAATCGTCGTTTACAAGGAAATTTCCTTCTGTTTTATGAAGAATTGATTTTATCTGGCTACTTAACTGTTTTAAAACGTTTATGTCATCACCATAAATACGAATCTCCACTGGGGCAATAAGGGGCTGTCCCTGTTGCATCAATTTAACCTGAACCATTCCATCAGAAATTAAATTCCCGACCTTTGGCTCTAATTCTTTGGCTAGTTCTTCAGTCGTTTTATCGTTAACAGTGTTTATAAGTATTTGCCCATAATTACTTACCGGAAATTCAGGTGAAAAATTATAGTAAACGCGTGGTGCACTTGTTCCTGAAAAAGAAGCAAATGAAGTTACCCGCTTGTCGTCTCTAATCAGATTTTCAATTTGAGCAATAGCTTCCTTGGTTTTATCAAGTTTAGTACCAGTCGGCATCCAAACTTCAATTGCAAACTGGTTACGTTCGGCATAGGGGAAAAATTTCTGACCGACGGCTAATTTAAAAATCAGTAGTGCTAACAAAATAGTAACAATGCTACCACCGATGGTAAAAATAGGATGTTTTACACACCAGTCGATAGCCCAGTCATAACCCTGTTGCATGTAGTCGAGAGCAGATTTTTTATTTTTAGGCTTAACTTCTTCTGCATCATGGCTATGTAAACCCTTTTTTATAAAAACATAACAAAGGGTTGGTGTTAAAACCATTGCCACAACAAATGATGATGCAAGTGCAATAGTTACCGTGATTGGTAAATCGTGTATAAATTCACCTAATGCCCCAGTAAGAATAACCATTGGCATAAATGCTGCAATGATAGTTACTGTGGCTGTAAGAATTGGAATGATAAGATCGAAAGCACTTCGCCAGGCAGCCGTCCAGCGGTCAACTCCCTTATCGAGCAGTTCTACGTAATTATCGGCAACAACAATTGCATCGTCAACCACCATGCCAAGTACTACAATTAATGCGGCTAAAGAAACTTGGTGCAATTCAATACCAAAGGCATGAAGCATAGCAAAGGTTACAGCTACTGTCATAGGTATTGCTGTAGCAGCAACCGCAGCAATGCGAAAGGGGAGAAGAAGGATAACAACAATGATGACAGAGATAATGGCTAGCAAAAATTCATGCATGAAGTGTGAGATATTCTCATCAACCATTTTTGGCTGACTGACAATTGTTGTTAGTTTAATATTTGAAGGTAAAAGACTGGAAACTTCAGCGATTTTTGCATCAACTTGTTTTCCAAATTGCACAATGTTATTTCCTTCCTGCATCTGAACCGAAACAAGCATTGCCATTTGACCATTTACTCCTATGTTATTAGTCGGTTCAGCGTATTCGCGCTTAATCGTTGCAATGTCCGATAGCCTGATTACAGCGCCTGTCTTGGATGTCCCTATTATCTGCTTTTCGATTTCTTTTTGTGAAGTATAAGTGCCCGTAGTATAAAGAGATACCCTAGTTTCTCCGGTTTGTATATCTCCCGTTGGTGTTATAGTGTTTTGAGATTGTAATACTTTAACAACTTGTTGAAGGCTAATGCCATATTGTGCAAGCAATTGGGAGTTGAAGTAAACTGTAATTTGTTCTTTCTGCTCCCCAATACGCTTAATCTTAGATGTTGCTGGTATAGTTCTGAGTTTATCTTCTAACAGTTTACTGTAATCCTTCAGTTGTTGATAGGTAGCGCTTGTCCCTTCTAAAGCAATTAAAAGAGCTTCGGTGTCGCCAAAATCGGAATTAACCACTGGCCCCCGGACGCCTTGAGGTAAATCTAGATTTTTAGCCAAAAGAAGTTGATGGCGTAGTTTACTCCAGAATATATCAGGCTTCTTAACGTCATCATTTAGGTTAACATTGATGATAACCACCCCATCGCGGGTAGTTGAATATGTTTTTGATTTTTTTACTTCCTCGAATTGAAATAAGTATTGTTCGAGTTTGTTTGTTACCTGTTCTTCAACCTGGGCAGCTGTTGCTCCGGGATAATAGGCCACAACTAAGCCAAGCGGAACGGTAATTTTAGGATCTTCGCGGCGAGGCATGGTCAATAAAGAATAAACGCCAACCGCAAACACCATCGCTAACACTGTAAGTGTTACCTGTTTATGCTTTAAAGATGTTCTTACAAAATTCATACTCCCGATTACTTTAAAGTGATAAATGAACCATTGCTTAATTTGTACTGACCACTAATGACTACTGATTCGCCAAGGTTTAGTCCTGAGATAACTTCCACCTGATTGTCGGAAATATTACCTAAAGAAACACTTCGCTTAAAAGCTTGATTTTTAATAGAATCCATAACATACACATACGAGGAATTATCAATATCGTGCAATACTGCTTCAGCAGGAATACTTGAATGTTGTTCGGTTTGATTAGTCTTAAACTGAATTTCTGCAGTCATACCTGGACGAATAAGAAGTTGAGAATTTTTGAGTTCAACTTTTACAGAGAAAGAACGGGTTGTTTCTTCTGCAACAGAGCCTATTTCCACAATCTTACCTATAAAAGTTGAATCCAAGGACGATACATGTATTTTGGCTTCGTTACCAATTTGAATAAGATGAAGCTCGGATTCAGGAACCGATGCGTTTACTTTTACTTTGCTGATATCTGAAATTACAAATAAAGGCATCCCCGTATTTATAATTTCACCGACCTCAGCTCCTCTTTTAAGCAGGATTCCGCTGATGGGGGAATACAGTTTCGTGTCGGCAAGGTTCTTAGCCTGTAAGCGCTGCTGAGCTTTAGCAACTTTAAGGGCATTGGTTATTTTAGAAAAATCGCTTTCCGAGATACTTTTCCTATCGAACATCTGGCTTAAGCGATTATATTCATCCTGAGTTTGATCCAAATTGGCATCGGCAATATCTTTTGCAATGCTATAGTTCTCGGGATCTAAACTGGCAAGCAACTGGTTTGCCTGAATGGGCGAGCCTTCTTCCACTGAAATGTAGTTCAGTTTACCAGCAACCATGAACCCTAGACGAACAGTTTTATTCCCCTCGATGTTACCACTTACGGCAATTTCTCTCGAAATAGTAATGTTACTTACCTTTTGTACTACTACAGGAATAGAATTGTCTTTATTTTCAATAACATGTTCCCTTCCATTACACCCTGTATACAGGAGTGCAGAAAACAATAAAATAATTAAATTGTACTTGATATTCATATCGTATTGATTTTGAGTTAATGTACTTGAGTAGAGATGTTTGATTCTTTTATACCAAGAAAAAGCAACCTGTCGGAGGTAAAATCAACAAGATCTTTGTCTCCATTTATGAAAAAGCGCATAACATTCCCAGTATTGCTGTTTATTAATACTTCAAGAATTTTTTGACTGAGGTTTTGATCAATAAGATTGGTGTAATCGTAATAGATGTAGTAGATGAGTAGTTTATGAATAAACCGATATTCGAGAATATCTAGTTCTGAACTATAAAGAGGAGTGCTTTGCTCTCGAGGAACAAGATAAATGACAGTTATAAAGTCGTCTAATTCCTTTTCGAGTTCATATTTAAGTTGCTCGAATGTTAATTGAATTCCCTTGGGATCGGTCACGAAAATATAATTATAGACAGGATTGCCATCAGATGCACTGTTGAGATTTTGATCATCATTGATCCACCGTTTACTATATTTTTGACTTTGCATTGCATGAATAATTAATGATGCAAAGTTGGAGCGGTTTATGGTGAATCTTTTTGACCTAGATCAAAAAAGAAAAAATCTCAATACCAACTTAGGATTATTAAAACGTCAGTAGATTTTCAATCAACAGGAGGTTTAGATTAAAAAAAAATCAAATCAATTGGAAAGCAACAATTATAAAGGATAGTTATCAGCAAAAAACATAAACTAACATGAAATTAAAACCAGAAACCGACATTTGCAGACACAACTGGTTTTTGATATTTTTCTGCGTAGCCAATTGTTAATCCTATTGGGCCAATTTTAGACCTGAAGGAATAGGTTATTCCACCACCTAATATAACATTATATTGATCCAAGTCCTCAACTGTTCTATTCTGTAGTAAGCCATTGGTAATTAATGTTATAAAATGATTGTGTTTAAAATTTAGTCGTAGACCAAGACTACCAATTATTGTTATTCTTTCTGCTGCCCACACTGATGGCAAACCATAAAATGGTAAATGATAATTAACACTCAGTTCATAGTCCTGCGGTGCAACATAATTCCCTAATTGAACGGGAGTTGTCTCTCTGAATAAAAAACGTCCAAAAATTCCTATCAACACAGTGGAATTGCCACTTAAACTCATCGCATTTCGATGTTTAACAAGCAGTATTGGGTTAATACTATGAAAATCCAGATCCTGAACCAACGACATTTCAACAAAAGACTCTGCCCCATGAGATGGAAAATAGTAATCATCGAGATTATCGAAACTGTAAAACCCATACAAATGAGTAGTTAGTTTTTTATTAGTAGATAGTGATAAACTGCTATCTCCAATTGTACTATAAATTTTGCCAACGAAGTATTCCTGCCTCATTCCTACACCAAAAAGAGAATACTTAACGATCCTTTGATATGTAAACAGTTTAAGGGAGCCTAAATAAATATTTGCAGGATATGAGTAATCTTTATTTAGATGAACTGTTAAATCGCGATAAGAGGCCTCTGTTTGAATCACAAACTTAGGCAATCTCTTTTTGCCAAATTCGGCTATAAATGTAAACTTTGGATTTGTTGATACATCAGCAGTAAAAGAAATCAAATCAAGGTTTCTTGTATAATCTTTTCGAGTTGCATTTAACACTATGGAAACTACGCTTCTAGAATTAGCTCTAACACCAAAATTCATAACCCAAGATCGATTTTCATCAACCGTCACATTCAGGGTCTTTTCGGAATCCTCTCCTTCCAAACTAAAAAAAACTCTACGAAATCCCCCCATTCCATAAATATTGTTTATGTGCTTTTTTATGGTTTTATAATTAAAAGTGCCTGGTAATTCTAGATCTAGGGCGTCAATTAATTGTTTATCTGACATCGTGCAATTTCCTTTGATTTTAACATCGGTAATTTTCCATGCTTTTCTATTTATCAATTCTGCTGAAACAATTCTGGGTGCTAGGTCGTACTTCAATTTCAATGCACGAATATCGTCTAAGACGAGGTTGACGGACTCTCTTCCTCTTTGAATCAGTGTATCAACTGCATCCGTGTAAAAACTTGAAGCATTATATCCCTCAATATTAGGGCGAATAATAATGTTGCAATAACTTTTATTTACAGAATCTTTTTTCGTAGTATAGAAATTAATCAATTGATCTGTTAAATTTTTCATGCTTTTGATACTCTCGGCTGGTAGCAAATCGCTTCTAATGTCTACACCTATAATAATATCTGCACCCATTTCTTTTGCAACATCTGTTGGAAAATTATTTACAATTCCACCATCGATAAGAATATGTTTATTATGATGGCTAGGTGAAAAAATCCCAGGAATGGCCATGCTTGAGAGAATAGCAGTAGGCAAGAAACCAGAATTCAATATAACTTGATTTCCTGTTGCTAGATCGGCACCTATGCATGCAAAGGAAATTGGGAATTTTGAAAAATCGGCATTGTCAGGTAGATCTGCCGTTAATCCACAAAAAAGATTTAGTATATTTTGACCATTAACTAAACCATTGGGCAATTCTGGTTTTCCGTTGTCCGAGATTGGCAAGGATAATACATAGCGCTGTTGCTCTTCTTTCGAAAATTGATCTAGTTGTTTACGAGGCGTATAGTCTAATAATAGTTGAGACCAATTTTCAGCCAAAGCCATTTCGGCAATTTGATCAGCATTATATCCAATTGAGTAAAGTCCACCTACAATACTTCCAATACTTGTACCCACAATAATATCAATTGGAACGCCCTCTTGCTCTAGCACTTTCAAAACGCCGATATGAGCGAATCCTTTTGCACCGCCACCGCTCAGTACTACTGCAATTTTAGGTCGCTTCACTGGCTGGGAAGAGGCTATAACAAATGAAAAAGTTAGCATAAGCAATATAGAAACAAATCTTATGTGCATGCCTTCTTTGTTTTTATTATAATTATAGATACTATAAGGTTACTTAAATCCTTAATAGATATATAAAACGAAGGCAAACATATTATTGCTCAACAAACTTTTCTTTGATGTAGATCAAAAAAAAATTATCAAACACTTATTTTACAGCCCTTATTCTACTAAGGGTTTCCTGGGTAATACCTAGATATGAAGCAATATTTCCGAGGGAAGCCCGCTGAAAAACAGAGGGATAGTCCTGCATTAGCGCATTGTATCGTTCTTCAGCCGTTTGGAACTTGATACTTACTATAAATTCAACTATTTTACCTGTAATTTCGTATAAAAGATAAAATGCAAGACGAGCTCCATTTCCCTTTTCTAACATATCTTCCAAATCGGAAATTTTAATTGAATAAACAACAGAATCTTCTATTAATTCACAGTAATCACGAGTTGGTTTGTGGTAATAGAAACTATCAATTGCCGTAACAAATGAATTATCGGCAGAAAACCAAGCGGTTATTTCTTTTCCGCTGTTTGAGTGATAATATACACGGGCAAACCCCTTCTCGATATAAAAGATGTGTTTGCAAATTTTACCTTGTTCAAATAGTAAATGACCTTTAGGTAATTCTTCACGTTTAAATGCTTTGAAAAACTCATCTTCCAACTCGTTTGAAAGTTTTGCCATTTTTTTTATATGCTCAGGTAAATTCATAAAGATCAATTTATAAGAGAGTATACGAAAATAACTACTTTCCAAATATAAAATTAAATTTTATTTGCCACTTTCCTTTCATTGTTATCATCTCTTTTATTCTCGAGTTTAGATCGTAATGTATTCATATCCTCGCTTACTTTCTGCTCAATAACCTTTGCATAAATTTGTGTTGTTTTGATACTAGTATGCCCCAAAAGTTTTGAAACGGTTTCGATAAGTTAAAGTTACAGTTGTTGCAAATGTGTGGCGGGCAAGGTGAAAGGTAAGGGGCTTTTCTATACCACACAGCGTAGCGATCTCTTTTAGGTATGAGTTAAGCAGTTGGTTTGCGTAAATGGGCAATAGCCTGCCGGATTCTAAAACACGTGGATTGTTTTTATACTTTTCGATGATTGCCATTGCCTGAGGTAGCAATGGTATACGAACCGGGATGTCGGTTTTATGACGGATGGTATTAATCCAGTATTCGCCATCAATTCCTATAGAAAGATTTTTAGGGGTTAACTCGTAAACATCAATGTAGGCAAGCCCCGTGTAACAGTTAAAAATAAACACTTTGTTAGCAGCTGGGTTTTATTGTCGTCGAAGAGTGACAATAAACATTGGTATTGTTTTCATACCTTATGTTGCTTTTTTCGATTCTCATCGAGGGAGAAAGCTTCTTTAGGGTTTTAATTTTTTGAGGGTGGGTCTTTTTCTCTTTCCTATAAAACGATATGAGACTTTGAGCGTGGAATCAAGACAAGTTCTTACCACTTTTGGCATTAGTGGGTAGGCTTATGGGTATAAGCGGTAAGTTCTTGGCTTGGCGCAGGGGGTAGATAAAATATTGCAGTTCAAATATTAATAAATGCAGTGGGTAAAAAATAAAACATAAGAGCAAAAAAATAAAATGCAGTTGACAATTCGAAAACAGCTGTTCATTATTTGTAAAAAGAGGTAGGTTACTTGTAACTATACCTTAACCTTTTTAAACTCCAACTTGCTTATTTGCTTGTACTGGGGGCTAGTTGCACCGAAAACCGACTTGATGTAGGTTTTTACGTCCATTGCTACATCGCAAAGCCCAGCGTTTCCCTTGTAAAGAATATTATTATGGGAAATACGGGCGTTGCTTACTGGAATGGCGGATTCTACCACTGCGGCGTTCTTTGCCTTTAAATCGTCCAGAATGGTGTTTAAATGCTCTATTTTTAGTTCCTTCTCGTTGGGGTTATACTCTGGAACTGACGAGAGCAGTTGAATTAACTTAAAAAAGTTATCCAAGCGGCTATCGTAGCTCATCTGCGATGTGGATATTTCAACCACTTCTTTGCCCTGCTCGGCTAGGGCTTTCTTTTCGTCCTCCGTTTTCTTGGCGGTTGCCCTTACGCCCTGAATTTTGCGTACTAGGGTTCTGGCGTTCTCGTCCACCTGCTCGGTGGTGTCGGTGGCCTTAATGGAGTTCATAACTCGTGTGGTGAGCTTGCTTAATGGCTCAAAGGCCACCTCTCTTGCTGCAACTGCGCTTTTATAAGTTGGTTCTGCTGAACTTACCGCGTTGATTGCTGCCTTTGCTTGGGCTGAAAGGGTTTTTAGCGAATCGATTTTGATTGAAGCCTTTGATGGGTTGTAGGCTTCGCGGTAACCAGTAGCGAAAGAAATTAACTCATCAAAGTTCGCTACATTCTTTTGATGTCAAGTTTCTGAAGTACTTGCCATAACTTTTTGTTTAGAGGTTTATACTAAAAGGCAATGATTAGTTGAAATTAATAAAAAAATCAATAAACAAAAATAGGCTATAGCGTTAAATGTTAACAGGTTATTAACTAAATGGGACTCGTGTTAAATAGAGAGGACACCTTACAACCGTTGGTCAGCAATGTCTATTGATTTATGTAAAGTTGAAAAATTGGCTCTATGAAAGTAGAGTTTTTATCGATGCAGTAATAGGTTTGATTAATCTTGTTTAATGAGAAAATATATATTAATGATAAATTTTTCCTTTTTTGTTCATATTTTTATGTGGAAGGCTTTTAATAATAATTATCTTAGAAAAGAAATTCAATATGACCAAAACTATGAAATTTGTTTCTAACCTTATATCATCTTTTAAAAGGAGATCAGAGAGATCGAACTTACATTCGAAAACAACAATCAATACAGGTATGCAAGATGATTTAAATAGCCAGCTATATATAAGAGATATGGATGATAATTATATACTACCAAATCTTTTTGTTTCAAATACCTTTCAGGATTTAGAGAACATTAAGCAAAGAGAAATTTTATTACCCATTGGTACCAAGCCACCAAAATATAAATCAATAAGTTTTTCTGATCTTGTTGATAAGAAAATGCAAACCTTTATAATTGGCGAGCCAGGATGTGGAAAAAGTCGATTGTTATATGAAATAAGGAAAAATGCTGAAAAACTTAACAAAAAGTATTTATTAATTTCTTTAAAAGATTTAGACGAAAATGAGTCTATTATTAACCAATTTAATATTGATATAGATGAAGGTGTAGATAAATTTATAATTTGTTTAGATGCTTTAGATGAAGTGAACTCTTACCTTTTTTCTAAAGTTGTGTATAAAATACTTGATTTAAAAAATTTAATGATTGGTTCAACCATTCTTGTTTCGTGTAGAATGCATTATATAAGTGAAAATCAATATTTATTAAATTCATTAAAGTTTGATTTTACCCTTCTAACACCCTTTACAGAGGATCAAATTCGTGTTTACTTAACCAATAATGTAATTGGTAATGTAGACCTCGTCAATAAAATACTTAATACAACGAAAGATAATTTTGGTCAATCTATACTTGCAATACCTAGATACTTGAAAGAAATATGTAAATACCTTCAAGTTGAAAATATATCAAAAGAAGAGATCGGTAAACTAAAAAGACATAATTTCCTAGAATTGGCAATATACAGTAAGATGGATAATGAAATATCCAATAGTAAGAATAAGAATGAAAATGAGAAATACATTGTTAAAAGAGTGCTTGAGAAATTGGCGTTAACAATGGAGATCTATCAAACTAATCAATTAAAGATTGATGAACTAATAACATTCTTTGATAATATTGATTCAAATCTAAATCTTATTTTTCTTAAAACAATAGATATTGACAATTTTATTGAAAGGCAATTAAAGAAAACAGATAATATTGTTGAATTTGATAATACAGAATTTCAAGAATATCTTGCTGCGAAAGAATTACTAAGATTAGGCTCTAAAAGTCAGATTTTATATGAGTTAATTTTGCATAAAGAGCAAGAACATATATTTCAAAATTGGTATGATGTTTTAAGATTTGTTGTTGAGATTGATGCTTCACAAATACTACCTATTGTTAATCTACTTAATCAAAAAAAAGGTGGTTTAGTTATTGATGATTATTTTAGATTGTTAGATTATGTTGATTTTAATCAATTTAATACTAAGGAGAAGGCATTTGTTTTTAATTCGATTTTTGAATATCATCAAAGAAATAACTTGTGGATACATTATAATATCCATAGAATTGTTGATCTATATCAAGATGCTAGTTATGAACTTTATTTTGACAAAATTATTGTATTGAAGGAGCATAATGTAAGTCAGTTAGTTAATCAGATATATACTGTCGAAAATTTGATACATATTAAAAAGTTAACTGAGAATCAAATTGAATATTGGAAAAATGTGTTAACAAAGTTACTAATTGATAGTGATAATTCTACAGTTCAAAGTGCTTGCATACACACCCTGACTAGTATGCAAGATGTTGCAATATTTATGAGCATTAAGGAAGAATTGTTTTCAAAATCTAAAGAGTTACAGAATTCTTACTATAGTGCTATTTCGATCATTGCACCTGACTCTGAATTTACTTTTAATGAATTATTAGAGGGGTTAAAAAATAGTAATAGAGAAGCAATAGTTTGTTTAAATCAAATAGTTGAAAAAAATAAGTTATTAGATATTGTTAAAGTGTTAAATGAAAGAGATACTGAATATGCTAATTTCTTTAATTATAATCATAATCATCTGCGAACCAATCAAGTTTTTATTTACAATATAGGTTCTGTAATTGATTCTTTGGACGATGTGGATTGTATTAATCTATTCATTCTCTTTATTAAAATTTTGAAAGATGAAAAGAATTTTTTTGGTTATGAAAATAATGAATTTGTTGAAGAATTGTATAGAATATTATATCAAAAGGATAACCATTTAATCTCTAAATTAGTAGATGTATTGCCTGAGAAAGTTTTTGATCATTTATTAATAGATGCAATATGTAAGTACATAAAACCTGATGATATTAAAATATTATCAAATAAGTTAACATCAGTGTATGGTAATAATAGGGTTTTGCTATATATATTCAGAAGAATCCAATCTTCTAACAATATAGAGAAAGATGTAATTTATAATTTAAGACTGAAATATTTCGAAAAAGAGTTTTCCAAGCCAGATATTATAGTTAATGATGAAGACGACAAAAGAGAATTAAAAATTTATCAAAGATTTGAGTTTGAACTTGAACCAGAACCCAATTTGTTTTATTTGCGTGTTTTTGAAACATATCTAAACAATAGAAGCATTATTGAAAAATTAATAGATGATAAAACAAAGGAAAAATTAACTAACCTAATTGTTTATATAATTAAAAACCATAATCCTATAGACGTTCCTATTAAAGTCACTGAACAATCCGAAAGTGAACGACAAATAAGTATGGGGCAATTTATTATGTTGTTTCCTAAAATACTTAAAATTGCTTATTTAAATAATTTGAAGGAGAAACTTCTTCCATATCGTCGTAACATTATAAATTATATCCCAATTATGTTTGATGATAGTTCTGATAATACTATTAACGAGGATGAACTATTTTATTTAATTGATGATTTAACTGATGATGATATTCATAATTTACTTGTAATTTGTAATAGCAATGTAGATGATTATTTATATGTTTCAACTTCTCAGTTCATTAGATTAATTAAAGCAAAAGAATATAAAAAACTTATACCAATAGTTAAGAACCTTTCTAAAGACAGCAAGTTAAGGCCTTATGAAAAGATAGAAGCATTAAATTGTTTAAGTGAACTATTTGCTGACGTAGATTGTTCTTTTTTTAAGGATTATTTCTTGTTACAACCTGAAGACACCAAAGAAAATTGGAATATTAAAAGTAAATTAAGTGAGATATTAATTGTTAAGTTTAAGGATATTGATGCTATTCAATGGCGGTTTAATCATTTAAATAATAAAACTATTAAATATGTTGAACCAGAGAAAGAAGGTGCTCGTTATGTTTCTGAAACTGAAGTTGAACTTGAGTTTCCTACTTTTGCAAACTGTTTGATTGAAACAGGTGAGATATCATTAATTCCTAATTTTTTAGATTTGTTAAAACGATCTTTTGAAATTAGACGTAATATATCTTATATTAAATATAGTGATTATCTGCAAATTATAGTTTTTAACTTTTTTAAATACCTTAATAAAACAGTCTATCTTAATCAATTGAAGGACTATGTTAAAAAGTATGCAAACTCAAGTATTACAGAAAGTTTTAAAAGGCATATAAGAAATTTAGAAATTAATATTGTTGAAAGTTCAAAGCCATTAAATATTAATACTTGTATTAATAGGTATAATGAGTTGACTAAATCTATTTTGCTTCCCATTTATGATAATATTGACTTGCGATATTACTTTGAAGTAATAATTCAAGAATTAAAGAATGTGATTGAAAACGAGGGTTTGTATAAGACAATTCAAGACCTTGCTATAATACCTACAAAGGATAAAGATAAAGTAATGTATACAAATTTAAACGAAGATATAATCCAAAAAACAATTAAAGTGCAAATTGAAAATCTTTTGTTTAAGAAGGGGTTTCGAGGATCTGATATATTTAGAGAAGTTGAACTTTACGATGGGAAAAGACCAGACTTTCTAATTAAATATGGTTTTGTTGGACCTATTATGGTCGAGGTAAAATTGCTTCATAATACTGAAATCACAAATGATAATAATAGAATTGAATATAAGGAAAAACTTAAACAATATATTAATGCTACAAATTCTCAATATTCATTTTATCTCATTTTCAAAGTTAGGACAGGTAAATCTTATGATAAGTATGAATTAATTATTGATAGAATGAAGGAGGAATACAGTGATATTTCAAATTTAGGTATTTATCTAATTGATTGTACTTATTAGATTCTGATCTGGTATTATCAGGGAGTAAGAAAAACTGTGTATGGCTGCGAAGTGTGGGACTTTGTGCGGATCAGCCATACTCTGTTTTTGTGCGCTGGGTTTCTTAATCCTAAATGCGCCTGAAAGGCGCAAGGCGCGTGGGAAAAAATTAAAACCCCGCGCAAGCGGGGTAATTATCTTTTTCTTTTTAGTTCTTCAAATTGTTATCAGAAATCATTTTATCTCAACCGTCTTAATAGCCTTTACGCTAACTATCTTATATATTTACTAAAGGTAAACATATTTTCTACATTCATTTGTATATGAAAGCTAAAGGTAAATAATTCGTCTATTTATTATTGCAAAACTATTTTCCATTCTTAGGGAAACTCTTGTCTCAAAATGATATTATTTACATTTTCTTCATTTTAATTGGGATTGATTATTATTTGCTACTTAATTAATGAAATTATTAACTCAAGATTTGCGTGTGCTTCATCTGTTTTATTGATTATGTTTTACTTTTTAAGTAAAGTTCAGCCTCTTTTTCCGCTTCACTGTTTGTGAGTTTTCTGCCCTTTTTGATATATTCTATTAACTCATTTTTCGAAAAATACAGTCGTTTGCCACGTTTCATTACTGGTAATTCTGAGCGCGATACTTTGGTATAAAGCGTTGGAACTGTTAGTTTAAGAAACTCTGAGGCTTCTTGTATTGTAAGTAGCTGATCTTCGTTTTCGGGTAGCGTTGTTTTTGAAGGACTGCTTTTTAACTCTAAAAGAAGTTCTTCAATATGTATTAATCTGGCTTCTAAGGCTTCAAAGGGGTTGTTCATCTTAGTATCACGTTTAATTCGATACAAAAATGAATTAGCATAAAAGGAGGTAGCTTGTTGTAGCTAGCTACTTATTTAATCTATAGCTCATCTTTTTTCGATTTGAGAATTGATAGTTCTCCAAGCATAATCAACTGTTTATCGTGTTCAAGCATATTAAAAACCTTCTCAAAAAGAGCAATTTTATTCTCGAGTCTTTTTTGAGTAAATGGGTGAGGGGTACCTATCCGATTTGCCCTACTTGTATAATGCGTATACCTTTGAAATAGTTTTTCGCCCGAATTCATGCCGTAATTTTGGGCTATTGAGTTACTGTTTTGCCTAGTAATTTGCATGCCTCTATAAAAATGAAGCAGCGCAATCTCATTAATTGTAATTGAAGCATTATATCTTGTTGTTTTTTGGGTTTTCTCTAAATAACTATTTGAACTAGGCTCTGCATCATCATGAAAACATATTGTAGTAATACCTGAGTCTAGCAATTCCTTGAAGTATTGTATTTGAGGTATAAGCCATTTTTCCCTTAAAAATGAGTTAATATGTGGATCGAAGTGCAATGGATTTTCCAAATTCTTTATTGCTGAAAGCGATTTATAAATTTCTGCAACATCGTTAATCGATTCTATTATAGAGTTATAGAGTGCAATTGTATCTTCTGCGGTTTTAAGTGGGTTATTGTTAATTTTGAGGCCGAAGTATCTATCAAAAAGGGTAGAGTATTGTTCTTTTATTCTTAATACGATAAGTTTTAAATATTCGTCGGCCTCAAATTCTAGTTTTTCAATTAGCTTGGCATATAAGTAAAGCCTGTCAATATATGGCAGTTTTATACTATCAAGACGTGGGACGCTGCTTAAGGG
>JAEXVC010000191.1 GCA_023406715.1 Bacteroidota bacterium
TCCAGATTGATAATGATGTTAGAAAGTTAACCACCAAGGAGAGTGAACTTCTTAAATATCTTTGTATTAATAAAAATTCACTGCTCGACCGAAATTTTGCCCTTAAAACCATTTGGGTTGACGATAGTTACTTCAATGCTAGGAGCATGGATGTTTATATCACAAAACTTCGCAAGTATTTGAGCGATGACCCAACTATCGAAATTATTAATGTTCGGGGTAAAGGCTTTAAATTAATTTACTAACTTGATTCTTAAATAAAAGTATTTGGTGGTTTACATCAAATACTTTTATATTTTTATAACTCTAAAAAAGAATTTGCGTTTATATTTGCGTAACATATGTTAAAAGACTTTATTTTTGGATTATTTAAGAATATTACATAACTTTAACATTATTGTTGGCTGGAAAAAATGTAGGTGTTATGGAATCGATTATTTTAGAACCAACCACTGAAACCCCCAAAGTGGTTCTCGATAAGGAAAAGTCAATTTTTGAGTTTGCAGGTAACTCATTACCTGAAGATGTAACATCCTTTTACAACCCAATAATGGAATGGATTGATGATTATATGGCGAATCCAAACCAGAAAACAGAACTCGATCTCAGTTTTGATTATTACAATACATCGTCCTCAAAAATGATTTTAAAAATATTGGAGAAATTTAGGGAGATTCATCGTAAAGGTTATACCGTTGTGGTGAATTGGCATTACATGGAGGATGATGAGGATATGGTTGAAGCAGGCGAGGATTATGCCGAACACTTAAAGTTACCTTTCAACTTTATTGCAAGTCAACGACAATAAATTTACAACACAAAAGTTTTTCAGATGGCAACAACTCCTTCAACCTTTAAAGTATTTACCAATCGTTTATTTGGTAGTTTCAAGGATACCGATGCAGCCGAAAATGCTCAAAAGGCACTTGAAGCCGAGTACGAAGAATTGCTTACATACTCTCAATCCGACGAATGGGCTCGATATCAGGAGTTGAAGGCTTGGGTGGATTCCAAGGAGCACGTTAAGGTTAAACAGGAGGTTGAGGCTGTTACTTACAAAAATTCTAATGAGTTTAAAGAGGAACAGGAACTAAAAAAGTTATTGTCGAATGGTGCTCTCAAAAACTATATTAAGCAATCCGCAACCGATAATCCTATATTTTTCAGAAAGATTGAGCAATCTGGCCTTGTTGAGGAGTATAACAACTTGAAAGACTTTATTTCTAGTGCCGATTATAAGAAGAATAGGAGTGCTTACAAAAAAGACAACACCAAGGAGTACCAAAAGGAGATTAGGTTTAATGAGTTGAAGCCTAACTCTGATTTAAAGCGATACTTCAAACTGCTTAATTTTAAACCATTAAAGGATTACTTTAGCATTGAGGGCTCACAAACACTTCAACGCTATAATGAGCTTAAGGCTAAGGTTGAGTCGGTTGAGTTTGCCGAAAGGAAAAAATATCTTTTGAGTAAGAATAAGTTTGAGCAAACCGAGGCTTACAAAAAACTTCAGGAATTCAGAACTCTCGAATCATCAGAGAAAGTGAAATGGTACTTTAAGGTAAAGGATAGCCATAAGTTTGATGAGTTGAAACATTGGAACTTGTCTTTTCACGATGATTTTGAAGGGAAAACAATTGATACCCAACGATGGCTTACAAAGTTTTTTTGGGGCGATGCTTTAATTAATAAAGCCTACTCCTTTGCAACCAACGAGCAATTTTATTCCGATGGTGGCAATTTAGAGTTGAAAAACGGAACACTTAAAATTGTTACACGCAAGGAAAAGGCTGAAGGCCTAGCTTGGGATAAGAAGTTCGGTTTTATTCCAAAGTCATTCAACTACACATCCGGTGTTATAAATACAGGCCATATTTATAGACAAGCTGAGGGTAAAATTGAGGCTAAGGTGAAGATTTCCTGCGTAAATGGTGTAAGCCATGCGTTTTACCTTGTGGGAGATAAGATGCTGCCAGAGTTGGATGTTTTCTTGAAATCCGATTCTAAGCAGAATTCAATTTCTGGGGCTTATTTTTGGACTAATGGCTCTGCTAAAGTACGTAAATCGGTTCATAGCATTGGTGGACTGAAATTGGACTCAAAATTCTATGTTTTAGGAGTTGAATGGGATGCTAAAGCTATTATATGGACAATCAATGGAACACCATATAAAATTCAGCCAAACTTAAGTCCTAATGTGCCACTTTACCTTGTATTTGCTTCGGGAGTGAATGGTAATATTGATGAATCAAAATTGCCAGCCTACATGGAAATAGATTGGGTTAAATGCTGGAAGAAATCGTAAATTGATATTGCAAAGGGAGCCAAGTGCTCCCTTTTATATTTTTGTTGCGACCACTTTTAGGTGTGTTTTGCAGTCCTCCTTATAGGTCATCAAAGTGTCAAACAGCCATGTCCACTCTTTTGAGTTCTTATTTCTGGGAATATCTATAAAAAGGGTTGGCTTTGAGCCTATAAACTTGTTGTCCTCATCAATGAATTCTTCCTCATAATCAGTAATCAATACCGACCTGTTTTGTGGCAACCATTTTAAGTGATTTAGTTGTATTGCAGATGCTATTTCGACTAATTGATTATTGTTTAGAGTAACTTTGCTTGTAAGGTAGTCAGTTATAAATATGCTGAGTTGGCTCAGAAGATTGATAGAGACTATCAAATCCTCTTCGTAATTATTGGGTTTAATGGTTTTTATTTTGGCGATATATTCCTCAAAATTGAAGTTTCGTTTGTTCAGAGAATAGGTTAAATCAACAACTCCATTGGTTAAATCAGCTGTGCGGAATTCTATATTTGAGAATTTTGAGTACTTATTTATTATTTGCTTGGGATGGCAGATATCTGTTAAAACAATTCTGTCGAATTGTTCGATAATATTATCTATTGGGACATCGAGCAACCAGCCACTGCCAATAATATTGATTGATTTTGACGGGTGTTCTTTGATGAATTCCTCAATGAATTTTTTTGAGTTATTCAGATGCGATTGCCACCCACCCTGCTCCTGCAACATCCTTTGAGCAATGTAGGTTTGCTCTGAGGCATAATTCAACCTGATATTTCGTAGCCACTCCTTTATCATTGCATAAAAGTAAAAAAAAGAAGCATTGCTGCTTCTTTTCATTTTTATGTTTTTTAAAATCTTCCTAATCCATCTTAAGAACCGCAAGGAATGCTTCCTGTGGAACTTCAACTGAACCAACCTGACGCATTCGTTTCTTTCCTTTCTTTTGCTTCTCCAAAAGTTTGCGTTTACGGGTAATATCGCCACCGTAACATTTTGCGGTAACGTCCTTACGTAATGCCTTAACTGTTTCGCGGGCAATAATTTTTGCTCCAATTGCGGCTTGAATGGCAATATCGAACTGTTGACGAGGGATTAACTCTTTTAACTTTTCGCACATTTTACGCCCAAAATCGTAGGCGTAATCGAAATGGATTAGTGATGATAATGCATCAACCATTTCGCCGTTAAGGAGAATATCAAGTTTTACTAGTTTAGCCTCAGCGTAACCGTCCATAAAGTAGTCGAACGATGCGTAGCCGCGTGAGATAGATTTCAACTTGTCGTAAAAGTCAAAAACAATATCACTTAGAGGCATACGGAATGTAACTTCAACCCTATCGGAGGTAATGAAAACCTGATTTTTAAGAATTCCTCGCTTATCAATACATAGTTTCATTACTGCGCCCAAATAGTCGGATTTTGTAATAATTTGTGCGTTGATAACGGGTTCCTCAATAAAATCGATTACTGTTGGTCCTGGTAGTCCGCTAGGGTTATGAACTTCAATAACCTCACCTTTAGTTGTGTGTACTTTGTACGATACGTTGGGAACGGTTGTGATTACATCCATATCGAATTCGCGGTAAAGCCTTTCCTGGATAATTTCCATATGGAGAAGCCCTAGAAATCCGCAACGGAAACCAAACCCTAACGCTAGCGAAGACTCTGGCTCGTAGCTGAGCGATGCATCGTTGAGTTTGAGTTTGTCCAACGATGCTCGTAAGTCCTCGTAA
>JAEXVC010000201.1 GCA_023406715.1 Bacteroidota bacterium
CTACGAAAATGGTATCCTAAACAAGGAACGCACCGGAGGTCTCGACCTTAGCTTTGGTCAGTTTGAGAATATGATGGAGGTTATGCACCAACTTGCCCGTGGCGAAGGATTCGGATTGGTTGTTGGACAGGGTGTTCGCTAGATGAAGGAGAAATTCATTAAGGAGTACGGTGCCGATCCTGCATTCCTACAAGATATTGGTATGGAGAACAAAGGTTTGGAGTACTCACAGTACGTTTCAAAGGAATCGCTTGCTCAGCAGGGCGGTTACGCTATGACCAACAAAGGTCCTCAGCACGACGAAGCTTGGCTAATATTCATGGATATGGTTAACAACCAACTTCCCAGCTTCGAGGATAAAGCCGAAGCGCTACACTACTTCCCAATGTTCCGTACTTGGTTTGGCCTAAACGGTTTCTGCAAATTACCTTGGAACGACGTTGTACCAAAAGGTAATGCACAACTTCCAGAACCACACAAAATCCCCGGACACGTTGATAACTACGTAGCCGTTCACAACGGAGTTACTGGCAACAATATCGATAAGCATGGACTAATTCTTCAAAGTGAGCGCGTATACAACTTCCAACGTATATTTAACATCCGCCGTGGATATGGTTTACGTAAGCACGATGCTCAACCTTACCGTGCATGCGGACCTGTAACCAAGGAGGAGTACCTAAGCCGCGAGGAGCGTTACGACAAGCAACTTAAGGAGCAAGTAGGCGTTGACCCTACCACAATGAGCCTTGAGGAAAAAATGGCCACTTTACGCAAGTATCGTGAGGGTCGTTACGAGCAACTACTAGATGCAGTTTACAAACGCCGCGGATGGACTAAAAATGGTGTTCCGACAATTGAGCACTTACAAAAAATAGGCATGGATTTACCAGAACTTATTGAGGTAATTAAGCCTTTACAGTAATAGAATTCAAATTGATAAAAACCTCCATCATTTCTGATGGAGGTTTTTCGTTTTATAGATTTTATTACTTTTACTGTATTAACCCCCTCAAGGGTTTAAAACCCTTGAGTGAGAAGTTAAGTGTCATGTTGAGCGAAGCGAAACATCTTAATTACCTATTATATAGATCCTTCGCTGCGCTCAGGATGACAAATCCTATAAACAATTAATAAAAAATATGAATAAAACTCTTACCCTTTTACTTTTAGGTCTTTTAGCAACCTTAAAGCCATCTACAGCCCAAGAAATTGACGAGTTAATTATTGACCCAACTATTCGCGATTTTGTTGAAATTAACCCTCAGGTTCAACTCCATTACGCCAGCACAGGATTTTCAATTGATAAAATTGCAGTATTCGACGACTACTCCTTAATTTTCACCCAAACAGGAGCCAAGCTCTATTTAATCGACAATAAAAACCATTTAATACAGGACGAGTGGGATTTCGAAAAAGATGGAAAAATCAAAGTAAGAAATGTGCGTTTTTCTCCAGGAAAGGATGAAAAGGGGAAAGATGTTTTTGCATGGAAACTCACAACACCTTTTCATTTATTTCATGGAACACAGATTTACTCTCTACCAGACTCCGGAAAAGTAGTTTTTGGGAAAATTGAAAAATCGATGTTTGCTAATTTCTTTTTTTGTGCAAATGTTAACAATGGGAAAATTAACTATGAGTTGGTACCAATCGAAACAAAAAACATAATTCCAGAAACCATTAATAAAAAGTATGGAAAGTATGATGGGGAATGGACTACAGTGTCATTCGTAAAACATAATGAAAGCAGGTTGTATACTCTTTGGACATACCCTTCAACAACTACCGATGGAAAAGGAAAAGTAATTAAAGAGGCTAAAATAAAAAACATACTAGTAAAACAGGATAAAGATGGAGTTCCCTCCGAAATTGAATGTGAAGAAATCAACGATGATGGGAAATACAATTTTGGCTGCTATATTTTTCGTTTCAAAAACCAATATTTATTCTTTAAGGTAAAAGAGCAAACTCTAACTATTTATGATGAAAATCTTAAAGCGAAAAAGACAATTGATATTAACTCCGAGTTAAAAAAATACTTTAAAGGGTATTCTAAAGGATTTTACAACTGTACAGTTTTTAAAGATGAAAAGTATGATGAATTATGGATAAATGTTGCATCGTATAACGATTCTCTTAAAACACCATTTACCTATTATGCAAAACTTAACATTGACAGCGATAATATCATACAAAACTATAGAACTATAAAATCAGACAAAGAGTTAAAAGTTATCCCTCAATTTATGCATAATCGAACATTGTACTTTAAAGCTAATCCTAGCGATATTGATTACTCAGCAGTTTTCAAGATAAACCTTGAACAAAACAATGGTGATACAATTTTCCTGAGACGTTCGAACAATATCTCAATTAATCTTTTTGATAAAACAGTCTTCAACTTTGGGCTAAGTCACAAACAAACTTACGATCAACTCCCAATAAAGACCCTAGAAAACTTAGGTATAAAAGTACAATCAAGATTAAAGATAGATTCGTTATCGCTACTGGCAAGCAAAGCACTAGAGTTTTTGGAAAATAAGAAGGATTTAAAATTTGCAAGCGATTTATGTTTGTACGACTCCTACAATCTTGGGAGAATATCATTCCTTGAAAAAGTTAATCAACTCAAAGATGTTCCTGTATTTGCCACAGATTCGCAGCGAGAACTACTTATTATGCTGATGAGAAAACTAGAAAAGGATACAAAGGATGTAGATATGGAACAAAAATCTTCCTATATTGAAGCAACTACGACCGATGGCTGGAAATTCGTTTTGGTGAAAACGCAGAATGGATACCGATTTGGCTCCACGTTCTTCAAAAAAATAACGATATAGCAAACGCTGCCTAAGCCGTTTGCCGAACCTGTTCTATATGCTCCTTGTTTTTTAAGAAGGTTAGATGCAGCACTATCCAATTTGCGAAGAAAAAAACCGCGGTCATAATCCAAAGGTGTAACCACTCAAATGTTGCGGCAGAGAACGGTGCTCCCATCGTGTTTAACTTTATAAAACCCTTGATTGCTGGATTTATTGGAAATACCTGAGCCAAATAGTTGAAGCCAAATGGCAACGATTCAACTGGCCACGAGAATCCTGAAAGGAAAAGCATTGGCACCGATGTGAAAAGTAACGTCATCATTGACTGCTCCCTACTTTTAAATATTGTTGATAGTAACATTCCAAGAGATATTGATGCCAATAGGAACGGCAGAACAAAAAGCATCAACTCAAAAACATTTCCATTGCTTGGAAAATTGAATTCTCTAACAACAAACAGCAGCAAGTAAAGCATTACAGGAATGTATACTGTTAAGTATGCCAGTACTTTGCCGAAAATCAACCGTACCGTACTACCTTTCAGTTTAGCCAAAATGCCAACGTAACTCATAACTCCTCTTTCTCTCTGGGAACCGCCAAGCATTCCAATTCCCATTAGTAGACTTTGCTGTATTATCAGCAAAATAAGTGGAGGCACAGCATAGCTGCCATACCCTGACGTTGGATTGTACAATGGCTCACTTACAAACTCAACTGGCGATGAATAGTTCTTTGCTAAATTGGCACTCACTCCTTGCATCTCGTACTGGTTAATTTTCACATTGTTACTAACCGACATTACTGCGGAAACCGTTCCCTGCAAAACCTGTTTGTAGATAAGCATGTAGCTAGCATCGGCATAGAGTGCAACGTATGCCTGCTTTTTAACCAGAGTATTCTTTGAAAAGTTCTCAGGAATAACAATTATACCATTAACCTCTCCTTTAAAGAATTGCTGTGTGGCCTCAGCCAAACTGCTCGGTTTTGTTGCTACAAAAGCTTGTTCTGTTGCATCAATCTTTCTGATAATTTCCCTTGAACTTTTGGAATTATCCAAATCGACCACAGCAATCTTGGTATCGCGAAGCACTTCGGTATTATAACTTATACTATACAAAACTGGATAAATTACAGTTGCTCCAAAAAATAGGAGCATAACACCTGCATCGCCAAAAATTCTTTTAAGTTCAGCAAGCCAAAGAGTTCCCGTTTCCCTGATTGCGTTATGAATATAGTTGAATATATATTTCATCTTTAATCCCTTCCCCAGAGTTTTGGTGTATTACAAATCTTTTTCATCCTTCGTAAGAAGAAAAAAGGCAGGATAAGAAATAGATTCAGCAATAGCAAAGAGTGCATAGAGCTGTAAAT
>JAEXVC010000203.1 GCA_023406715.1 Bacteroidota bacterium
AACTGTACTGGCTAAACGTAAGGATGATATGGTTCGTAGTATACCT
Source organism: Bacteroidota bacterium (assembly GCA_023406715.1). Taxonomy (GTDB): domain Bacteria; phylum Bacteroidota; class Bacteroidia; order Bacteroidales; family Tenuifilaceae; genus SB25. Next base: position 47 of record JAEXVC010000203.1, read on the forward strand.
GCAATAATGCCAATAAGTAATAAGGATTTAACTAGGGTTGCATCTGCGTTTGGTATGCGTATACACCCATTCTATAAAGTGCTTAAAATGCATACGGGTATGGATTTTACAGCACCAACGGGTACTGAGATTTATTCAACTGGCGATGGCGTGGTTAAAAGAATTGAATATGCACAGCGTGGGTATGGTTATAATACAATTGTTGATCACGGTTTTGGATACGAAACTCTTTATGCTCATATGAGCGAAATTATTGTTCGTCCAGGGCAGAAGGTTAATCGAGGAAGCGTAATTGGATATGTTGGCAATACAGGAACATCGGTGGCACCTCATCTTCACTATGAAGTTTTAAGAAATGGCTCTCCTGTAAATCCAATCAATTACTATTTTAATGATTTGACTCCTGAGCAATACGATAAGTTAATTGAGATTGCTTCGCAGCCAACGCAAAGTTTCGATTAAAACTATATAAAAACTCAATAAGACCTAATTCCAATGCCCTACAAGGAGAAAAAAGTTGAGAAGTTGTACTATTCAATAGGCGAAGTTGCCGATATGTTGAAAGTTAATACATCTCTAATCCGTTTTTGGGAGAAAAACTTTGATATTATTAAACCTCATAAGAATAAAAAGGGCAATAGGTATTTTACAAAAGAGGATATTGAGAATTTAAAACTGATATACCATTTAGTAAAGGAGCAAAGAATGACCCTTGAGGGAGCTCAAAAGAAATTGAGCGAAAATAAGCAATCTGTTTCCGATAATTATAAAATTATTGAGAGTTTAACCAGTATTAAACAGATGCTTTTGGAAATTAAGGATCAACTGGAGTAGTTGCACTAATGAAGGTAGGCGATATTGTTAGTTTTTTTGAACAACTAGCCCCATTATCATATCAAGAAAGTTACGATAATTCTGGACTGATAATAGGTGATAGACAGATGGAGGTGAAATCTGTTCTATTAGCCCTTGATATTACCCCAGATGTAGTTAATGAGGCTATTCAGGTTGGAGCCAATGTCATTGTGGCACATCATCCAATTATTTTTTCTGGTTTAAAACGAATTACTGGCAGCAACTACGTTGAGCAGTCTGTTATTCTTGCTATCAAGAACGATATTGCCATTTACGCGGCACACACAAACTTTGATAGTGTTAAGAATGGTGTAAATAGTGCTATTGCAAACAAGTTAGGCGTTAAGAACCCTCAAATACTTCAGCCCTTAGCAAATGAACTTGTAAAGTTGGTAACATTTGTTCCAAAGGATTATGCAGAAAAAGTAAGACTTGCCATTTTTGATGCGGGCGCTGGACATATAGGCAACTACGATTGCTGTTCATATAATGTTGATGGGTTAGGAACCTTCAGGGGTGACGATTCTACCAATCCTTTTGTGGGTGAGAAAGGTAAAATTCATCAGGAGCCGGAGATTAGACTGGAAACCATAATGCCAAAATCTATTCAAGCAAAAGTGTTGGATGCATTATTTAACAGCCATCCCTACGAAGAGGTTGCATACGATTTATACCCTTTAAATAATAGGTATAACGAGGTTGGTATGGGAATGGTTGGCGATATGGAAAGCGCTATGGCACCTATGGATTTCCTTCGATTTGTAAAATCTGCATTTAATGCAGGTTGTGTTCGATATACAGAGTTACCCAGTAAAAATATTCAGAGAGTTGCATTTTGCGGAGGCTCTGGCGCAAGTTTCTTGAAGGCAGCAATGGCAGCAAAGGCCGATGCATTTATTACAGGCGATTTTAAGTACCATCAGTTTTTTGATGCTGAAGGGAAAATTTTAATTGCTGATATTGGCCATTATGAGAGCGAGCAATTTACAATAGATTTATTTTATGATTATCTCTCGAAAAAATTCCCTAACTTTGCAGTTTTGAAATCAAAAATAACGACTAATCCAATTAATTATTTATAATAGGTATGGCAGCAGAAAAGAACAAACCAGCTGAGCAAGTTGCTGAACTTTCAGTTGAGGAAAAGTTACGAATCCTTTTTCAGTTACAGTTGGTAGATTCTAAAATCGACAGAATTAAGATGCTTAGAGGAGAACTTCCCTTGGAGGTTCAAGACCTTGAGGACGAAATTGAGGGTCTTGAGACAAGAATGGAAAACCTTAAGCAGGAGATAGAAAGCTTTGAAACTCTGGTTACAAAGAAGAAACAAGAGATTAAAGATGCTGAGACTTTAATAAAGAAATACGAAGAGCAGCAAAAAAATGTTAGAAACAATCGCGAGTTCGACTCTTTAACTAAGGAGATTGAATACCAAACTCTAGAGATTGAACTTTGCGAGAAACGTATAAAAGAATACACTCAGCAAGTTAAGGACAAAAAGCAGTCTATCGACCAATCTAAGAAACAACTTGAGGATAGGACTCACGATTTAGGGTTAAAGAAAACTGAGTTAGATAATATCATCAACGAAACTCAAAAGGAAGAGGATGATTTGATGAAAAAATCTGAGGAGTACGCAAATATTATTGAGTCCAGGTTGTACACCGCTTACCGTCGTATTAGGGGTAATGCCCGTAATGGATTGGCAGTAGTTACTGTTCAGCGCGATGCTTGCGGAGGTTGCTTCAATAAAATTCCACCACAACGCCAACTCGATATTAAAATACGTAAGAAAGTAATTGTTTGCGAGTATTGCGGTAGAATTTTGGTTGACGATACTATTGCTGAAGAGAATCAGTAGTTGATCCCGATATAAGAAAAGCCCCTAAATGGGGCTTTTTTCATACATTATCTTGGAGTAACTATTTTCCGAGGATTCTTACAAATGCCTTATCGTACCCTAGGCTTGCCAATTTGCCTAAATCTTCCTGAGCCTCCTCTGGCGATGAATATTTACCCACACAATACCTGTAAAGACCATCGTTACCTTTGTAAACCATTAAATCAGCAATGCTCTCAAATTGACTGAGTCTTTTGGGATTTGAAAGTGCTACTATTTGGATGGTATATCCTGGATGCTCTCTATTAATCCTAACATAAGCGTTGCTTATACCCTTTGCTTTTAGACTTGCAAGTATGGTTTCGGATTCTTGAGCAGTTTTAGTATTACCCACGCTGTATCGGTAGTATCCATCAGGCGATATAGTTATACTCACACTATCAATTTTATTGATATAATTGATGTCTAGTGGTTGCTTAACGGCAATAAGCTGTACTGAATAACTAAGTGGAACTGTTGATGAGACTGAAGTTGACCTTTTGAAGTCCATTACAGGTAATGGCTTGGCTGTTGGCTTGGGCTTTTCAGGTTTAGCTTTTTCAACTTCAGGTTTAGGCTTTTCAACCTCTCTCTTTTTTATTTCTTTTTTTATAGGTGTTACAACAGGCTCTTCTTTCTTAGGTTCTGCTTTTACAGGTTCAACAACAGGGATAACCTCTGGTTTGATATCCTCCTTAATTGCTTCTTGTGGTTTTTGTACTTCAGCCAAAAGAACAGGAGGTTCTTCTATTTTTACTCCATTTAAAACAACACTAACGAGGAATTCTTCTTTTGATGGATTATTGGGTATTTCAACAATGTTGTCGGCGGACTGAAACCCTTCACCATTAACTGATATATTATACTTGCCAGGCATAATTTTCTGGGTGTACTGATTAATACCTTTGGCATTTTTATTATCGATAACCTTGTTTGTGCCAAGGTTTGTTAACGTGAAGGTGTAATTTTTATCTGTAGGAGCATTTTCGGCAAGCATTATGTTGATTTTTAAATCAACATATGGAATTATTTCAATCGAATGAATATCCATACCGCCTATTCCATCGGGATTAAAGAATGAGTAATAGCCGGTGTTTAGACTTGTTGGCTGAAAAAACACATTGTTATCAGGTGTATTTAAGGGGTATCCTAAGTTCTTAACATCACTGCTGCTTTCAAGGTTTACGTAAAAAATATCATACCCTCCAATGCTGTTATGACCTTCGGAACTAAAGAACAGGTATTTTTCGTCTGGTGTTAGGAATGGCGACTCCTCGTTTAATGGTGTATTGATGTTGGGACCTAAATTAACAGGGTCGCTCCAACTATCTCCTACAATTGTGGTTTTATATATATCGTATCCACCAAATCCACCTTTTCTATCGCTAGTAAAAAAAACTGTATTGCCATCCTTTGAAACAAAAACGTGACCTTCGTTATACTTTGAGTTTATTGGTTTGGCTGCTTTAACAGGTTTAGAC
>JAEXVC010000247.1 GCA_023406715.1 Bacteroidota bacterium
TCGCAAGCCTTAATACACCTGAAGCATTTAATACACTTGCAGGGGTCGTAACTTAACACAGGCGAACTATCATCAATCCTAAAATTTGTATTTGGTTTAATGGGTTTAAAAAAACGATTCTCCTTATTGTCTAACCCATATCTAAACATCAAATCCCTAAGCTCATCGTTATAGGTAAAATCGTAATCATCATTCTGTTCACTTAACAGGTAATCGAGAAGAAATCTGCGAGTGTCCTCCAGCTCGGAATCGAAAGCGGTTACTTTCATCCCATCCTGAACCGCAATAGTGCAGGAAGCTACCAAGCCTCGCATTCCATCAATCTTAACTAGACAAAGACGGCAGGCACCAGTGGGCGAAAGTTTATGGTGATAGCAAAGCCCTGGAATGTTAAAACCATTCAGCCGTGCTGTTTTTAGGAGATTACCCCCAGCATTCACTTTTAATTCCTTACCATCAATATAAATAGTGATATTATTATCCATAAACTTCTATTTACTTAAGGGTTAGCAACTCATCAGAAAAATTTTGCCACATACTTCTTAGCGGCAGTATTGGTGATTGTCCTAAAGGACAAAGCGATGTTTTGGCCATTAAATCGGCCTGTTTTAGCATAGATTTAAAGAAGGCCTCTCGTCTCTGAACAGGAATCTCACTGAATCCACAAATACTCTGGTATATCTGAGCTGTACCAAGCCTACAAGGGATACACTTCCCGCAACTCTCATGTTTAAAAAACTTCATTATTGACTCAAGGCTTTTCACTAAATCTCTGGTTTCATCCATAACTATAACAGCACCAGACCCCAATGTTAAACCATGTTCCTTTAACTTATCGTACCCCATTTCAACATCCAACAACTGAGCAGATGCAAAAGTACCTGCTGCTCCACCCAGAAGCGCTGCTTTAAACTTCCTACCATTCCTGATGCCTCCACCAAAATCGAATATCAACTCACGGAGAGTTAACCCAGTTGGTGTTTCGTAGTAACCAGGATTATTTACATCGCCACTAATAGTGAAAATTTTTGTTCCAGGCGATTTTTCGGTACCGATTGAGCGGTACCACACTGCACCATTAAGTATTATTGGGGCAAAATTGGCCAATGTTTCCACGTTATTTATAAGAGTTGGCTTGCCCCAAAGACCTCTTTCGGCAGGGTAAGGTGGTTTTATACGCGGGTAACCTCTTTTCCCTTCAAGCGATTCCAAAAGGGTTAACTCCTCGCCGCACAAATAGGAGCCAGCCCCACGCCTAATCTCAATATCGAAACTATAACCGCTTCCTAAAATATTTTCTCCTAAAAACTTTTTTTCTCTTGCTTGGTCTATCGCCTTTTGAACCCTAGAAATACTTAGCGAATACTCTCCCCTAATGTAGATGTACCCATAACTTGCATTTATGCTGAAACCTGCAATAATCATCCCCTCTACGAGTGAATGTGGGTCGGTTTCCATAATCACCCTATCCTTAAAAGTCCCAGGCTCTCCCTCGTCGGCATTGCAAACAACATATTTTTCGCAATCGGCACAGATAAGCGCAGTTGTTTTTTCCTTAGTCCCGGTTGGGAATCCTGCTCCTCCCCTTCCTCGAAGCCCAGAGTCGATTATTTCGTCGTAAATGCCACTTGGTGAACTACGCAGCGCTTTGCGTAAAGCTTGGTATCCATCGGCATTAATGTATTCATCTATACTCTCAGGACTTATTTTTCCCGAATTGCGCAAGGCAATTCTTACCTCTTTTACCATTAGCGTATAATTTTTATTAAGCAGGCTTACTTCAATTCAGCCAGAACTTTGTCGATTAACTCAGGTGTAAGATTACCATACAGTTTTTCGTTTACCATAATGGAAGGTGCTGCAGCACAGTTACCCAAGCACTCACACTCCTCCAATGTAAATAGACCATCAGGTGTAGATTCGCCTAATTCTATCTTCAACTTTTTGCTTATATATTCAATAGTATGTTCACCTCCTAACATATTGCATATAGGAGAGTTGCAAACCCTAATTAGATATTTACTCCTTGCCTTATTGCTAAGCATGGAGTAATAGCCTATTACACCTAGAACTTGTGACTGAGTAACATTCAGGTGCTTGGCAATTTCAACAATATTTTCCGACGATATATTCTGATTAGGACTACTATTCTGCACTTCGTGCAGTATTTCCAAAAGGTAATCTTTACTTCTTGGATATTTCTGAAGAATTTCGGATAACATAGGAGTCTGCTTTTGCCCATAAGTTAGCAAAAAAAACAGACCACATCAAGAATGATGATAAATATCCATTATAAATAAAAATATCCAAAAGCTCATCATAATAAAATAATGAACTTTTGGAAATAAGGATATTAGCTATCTATGTAGCTAAGAAATAAAATATCAGAATAAAACTAAGCCTTATTCGAAATTTCAGTTTGGTTAACCTGACTGTATGCAGGACATGTTTTCTTTGAACATGAACTAAAAGCAATGGCTAATACAACCAACAGCAAAAGGGCTTTTACAGATAACTTCATATTTTTCATAGTGCGTAAAATTATGTTTTCAACCTAATAAGTTTACTCAATGCTCTTTGCAAAATCCGTGCCTGCATATGCAGGGCATGGAATAGTATTATTGCACGAACTTAAGAACCCAACTCCCAAAGTTACTAATAAAATTAGTAATAATTTCTTTCTCTTCATAAAACAAGATAAATTAAAATTTGTTTCGCATTCCTTTGTATAATACGTGCAATAAAGAAAGAATATGCAATTTATTAAAATTTATTTGACTAGCGCATCAAGGTTGTCGATTAATATAATTAATACAATCAACAAAAATCTGATTATCAGCTATAAAACATTATATTCAATAAAATATTTTTTTGACGAACAAGCATTATATTGACATCGCATTCATAATTTCGCATCAAAATTTCTAGAGCGGCCTCTTGCTGTCCATCATTTCACCTTAAATATATATCCAACCCCACGAACCGTTTCTATACTTATGGTAATATCATGTTGCAGAAATTTCCGTAGGCGGCTTATAAATACATCCATACTTCGTCCAAGGAAATAATCGTTCTCGCCCCAAATTTCAAGAAGAATATCCTCGCGTTTAATTAGTTTGTTTTGATTGCGGATGAAGTATTTCAGCAGTTTAGCCTCCTTTGTTGTTAATGCCAATTCGGCATTTGCACCTTTCAAGCGCAAATCGTTATAATGCAATGTGAACTCTCCCAGTTCAAACTTGTCGGAATCGTCAATTCCGGTTCGTTTTAGTATATTCTGAATCCGAAGAACCAACTCGTCCACATCAAAAGGCTTGCAGATATAATCATCGGCACCCAACTTTAAGCCTTTAATCTTATCCTCCTTTAAGCCCTTTGCTGTTAAAAATATGAATGGTGTTTTGGGCGATTTATGTTGAATTTGCTCGGCAAGTTCAAATCCATCCTTGTAGGGCATCATCACATCGAGAATGCAAAGTTCGAACTCAGACACATCAAACACACTCCAACCCTCATTACCATCGCGCACAAGCGTTACATTATAACCTTGAAGTTGAAGGTACTGAGCAAGTACATTGCCCAAATCTCTATCATCCTCAGCCAGTAAAATTCTAGTTTTTGCCATCGATTGGAAGTTTTATGGTAAAAGTGCTGCCCTGCCCTGGTTTGCTTGTAACACTTATTGTTCCTTTGTGGGCTTCAACTATTTGCTTTACATAGAAAAGCCCAAGTCCTAAACCTTTAACATTATGAATATTACCAGTAGAAACCCTATAGAACTTATCAAAAATATGCATAATCTCATCCTTAGCAATACCAATTCCGTTATCAGCAATGGATATGCACAAATCATTATCGGCCCAAACCTTGATTGATATTGTGGGATTATTTTGATTATACTTAACAGCATTGGTAAGTATGTTGAATATAGCTGAGGTTATCATTGTTTCGTCAATACTAATTTTTGCGATTTCCCCAGCATACTCCTCAATTATTTCCAGGGATTTATCCTTGTTATCCCAACGGAACGACTCAACTATACCTTTCACCAAATCGTTAATATCAACCCACTTCCTATCCAACTCAAACTGTCCGCGCTCCCACTTGCTAATTTCGAGCAGATGATTTATCTGCTTTGATAGATGTGTATTTTGACGTGAAATAACCTTTGCCGTTTCAACCACTTTTACCGGGTTGCTTAGTATGTCTTGATTTTCAAGCGAACGCGATGCTATTGAGATTGTTGATAGTGGAGTTTTTAGCTCATGAGTCATATTATTGATAAAATCGGTTTTCATCTGCGAAAGTTTTTTCTCCCTCAACAGATTTCGCAGGGTTAATAGGAACACTAGGGTTACAACAAGGAGAGAAATAGCTGCAAGTAAAGCCGAAAGGGCAACCTTGCTAAGCACCTCTTGCTTCTTGTTAGTAAAATCGATATAGTAATCGACACGCATATTAAAATGGTTACCCACAAACTGATACTGGTACACCAAAACAGCATTCTCGCTGGGTCCACTTGTGTCATTTCCAAATACATCTTCCACAGTTTTAATTGGCAGAATTTGCTCAAAATCAATAAGTTTTAATTCTCGAATTATCAGGGTGGATTTGAATGGAACGTTATAATTTTGAACTTTTAGAAAGCCAACAAGGTTTGAATCTACATTCTGGTAACTGTCGAGTATTTTAGTGAATTGCTTATAGATAGTCTCCTTAAACTCTGCCGTATCAATAATTTTATTCTGGTTAATAAAATCAACAAAATTCTGCGATACTCCATCGAGTATATAGTTTGCCTTCTCAAATCCATTACCTTTGTTGTTGGCCAACATCCATTCCACCGACTTATCAACAATTTCGCGGTACTTAAAGTTAAATTTTTCGGTTTCCTGATTGTATATTTTAACGAGTAGGAACGACAGCACTCCAATGTATATTAGCATTGAAAGTACCGATGCACCTATTAATATCCTTTTATTGTTCATTGCCTCAATTATTCTGAATTCCAAAAGCTAATTTAAACGATTAATAATTCAAATTCAGCCATTAACTCATCATTAACATTTCGTTAACTCAGATTCGGGTTTTGACAACGTAATTTTGTATCGTAATCAAAAAAAACAACGCACCATGAAAACTCTAATATCAAAACTAGTTATCCTTGTACTTGTTGGCTCACTTAGCATTAGCAATGTGTATGCACAAGAAAAATCTAAACAGGATGAATCAAAAAAGAAGAAGGAAAAAGAACTTCAAAAAAAGGAACTCGACAGCATTGCTGAGCAATCCAAGGCAGAGTATGAATTTGAACTTCAACGCCTGTTAGAAGAACAGTCCGAAGCAATGGAAGAACAATCGAAAGCATTTCAAGAACTTGAGAAACTGTCGGAGATGAGAGATATTGAAGTTCTGCCACACAGAGACTTCTTCACAGGAAAGGATTTCAACATCACAATTCCAGATGTGCCAACGCCTCAAATCTACATGTTCGACGGCGATTTTTCAGCAGGACACTCACGAGGCGATAACACTTCATTCAACATAAGCAAAAGGTTAAGGGAGACCACAACCTTTACAGGCGATTTTGAGTTTACCATACCCGAAAAAAGCAAAGGAATATTCTTGAATTTTTCAGGTTCATTGGAATCTGGCAGTATAAAAGTCACCTTCACCAAACCTGACAAAAAGGTTTACCAAGAACTTAAGGTCAGCCCAGTTGCCGATGTACGCTGGAGCAAAAGGCTCAAAGAGGAAGACATGAAAGAGTATGTTGGAACTTGGAAAATAACCATATCAACACAAGATGCTAAGGGTAATTACAGCATAAATATCTCTTCGTTTTAATCAGGTTTTTGTGGTTTTATTGCTCTCTAAAAGCCGGTGCACAGAGGTGACCGGCTTTTGTTATTATTAAAAATTTGATAAATTTAACTCCATAATAAACATCTAACTCTTTATGCAACTTTATAAGGCTATAGAAATGATTGGGCTGTTCGTGTTGATTCCAGTCCTTTTCTACCTTGACATAATTCCAGGCCCAAAAGCAATCCCATTATTGGTAGTATTTTTTATTGCTTTAGGCTATTTACTTCTATCAAAAAAATTTAACCGCAAGGAGTTGGGTTTTAATGGTTATTCAAAATGGGGACAGTTAACACTAAGAATGACTATTGCGGTAATTTTGGTGTATGTACTAACAATAGTTTTTGTTCCAGAGCGACTATTCTACTTGCCCAAAAATAACCCTCAACTTTGGATTGCCATTATGATATTTTACCCAATATGGTCGGCCTTTACACAAGAACTCATTTATAGACCATTCTTCTTTAATCGATACAAAACGCTGTTTAGCAACGATAAAATCCTATTAGTGTTAAACGGATTGCTATTCGGCTTTCTTCATATTATATTCAAAAATTGGGTGGCCGTGCTGGGTTCTACATTAGTTGGATTGTACTGGGCATACTCCTACTCTAAGCACAAATCGCAAATGGTAGTTTTTATTGAACACTCCTTCGTGGGCAATATGCTATACACCTTTGGATTAGGCTCATACTTTTACGTTCCAGATTTTTAAAATTTCATTTTTAATTATGCTCTAATGCTCTTATCTTTGAAAGACATTTTATACAAGATGGAAGAAGAAGTAAAAAAAGCATATCTAGAATATTTTGAGGCATATACCAAACGCAACTGGACTGGTATGCTTAATTACTTTTCCAATTCAATGACAATGATTGGTACTGGGATTGATGAATACTCATACTCATCAGAAGAATCAATTGGATTTTTTGAGAGGGAGTTTAAACAAGCTGCTGGACAAATGGGCTATAAGTTCAAGTCCATCAAGATTTTTCCTCTTTGCGACGACATTGCCTATTTAATGGCAATTGTAGATATGCATTTTGTAATGCCCAATGGTAATTACGAATACAGCAACAACAGAACTACAGCCATTCTGAAAAAAGAAAATAGTGATTGGAGATTGGTTCATGGCCATTGGTCGCAGCCTGCCGTTGAACAAGTGGAGGGCGAAAGCGTACCTCTCAGCGCGTTAATTGCCCAGAACAAAGAGCTAAAGTTTGAAGTAATTAAGAAACAAAAGGAGTTGGAGGAGCAGAACAACCAGCTTCACCATATGAACGACGTTAAAAACAAACTATTCTCCATTGTTTCACACGACCTTAAAAGCCCTTTCAATGCATTTATGGGCATTACCGATTTAATGCTCAACAACTTTGAGGAAGATTTTAGCGACAAAGAGTATTTCCATATCCGACTTCAACTTCTGAATGAAATGGCTCACAACCTTTACGATTTAACCGAGAATTTGCTGAACTGGGCAAACTTAAACGTGAGCGATATAAAACCCAAACTGCGGCTTATTCCTATCGACGCCATCATTCAGAAGCAAATGAATGTTCTTAGGCCTATTTGGATGAAGAAAAATATTCGGATAAACGAGAATGTTCCACACGAACTAATGGTGGAAACCGACCCCGACATTATTGCCATAGTAGTACGAAACATCATTTCCAACGCTATAAAATTCTCCTTTAAGAATGGAGTGATTGATGTTAACTCAAACATCAACGATGGTTTTCTCGAGATATCAATTGTCGATTACGGCATAGGCATGAGTTCTCAACAAGTAGAAAATGTTTTTGCGGGCTATGTGTCCACAAGGGGTACTGACAATGAAAAAGGCGCTGGCATAGGACTCCTAACTTGCAAAGAATTTATTGAAAAACTTAAGGGGAGAATTGAGGTTAATTCTGAACTAAATAAAGGAACTACATTTACAATTACTATTCCTGTTTAACCTTGACAAGTTGGTCAAAATCCTTCTTGTAGGTATCGCCAATGGGTATTAACTGCTTGCCAATTTTTATTCGGCTTCGTTCAATGCTATCAATCTTATCAACTGCAACTACAAACGATTTGTGAACACGTACGAATTGATTTGCAGGTAAAAGTTCGCATATGCTCTTAAAGTTCTGGAGTGTCATAAACTTATCGGTTCGAGTAACAACCCTAAGATAATTCTTCATTCCTTCTATGTAAAGTATCTCCGATATTTCGACCCGTTGAACACGATGCTCTGTTTTTATGAAGATAAAAGTATCCTTAGTGCTGCTTTGCTCAACCTTATTAACCTCTACAGATTGCCCCCTTTCAATTCTCTTCCACGATTTTTCTATCGCCTTAAGGAACCTATCAAACTCAATGGGCTTTAACAAATAGTCAAGGGCATCTAACTCGTAACTTTTTATTGCATAGCTGTCGTAAGCGGTAGTAAAAATCACCTGAGGTGGATTATCCAAAACTTTCATCAACTGTATCCCTGTAAGTTCGGGCATTTGAATATCCAAAAGCATCAAGTCAACCTTGTTCGATTTTAGGTACTGAAGCGCCTCAATAGCATTGGAAAACCTAGCTGCCAACTCCACGAAAGGAATCTTTTCGATATACGATTCCAAAATCTCAATAGCGAGCGGCTCATCATCTATAACTATGCATCGAATTTTCATAAAACTAAATTGACAATTGGAGTTTCACATTGAAAAAGTCACCTGATTTATCAATCTCTAAACTATGCTTATTGGGATACTGAAGTAATAATCGTTTTTTTACGTTCTCCAACCCTATTCCACTGTGTACAGACGATTCAGCATCCTTGTATATGTTGCGACAAATAAAGTTAAGCGAATTACTATAAATGAAGATTTTTATATCGATAAACGTCTCCTTGGAGGAGAACACGCCGTGCTTAAAGGCATTCTCAATAAATGGAACTAACAGCAACGGTGCTATGCTCTTATTCTCGGAGTTGCCTTCAACCATAAAATTTACATTATCGGAATTGGTAAGCCTTAATTTTTGGAGTTCCACAAAGTTTCCGATGTAATCCAGTTCTTTTGATAAAGGCACAAAATCGCTATCCGACTCGTAGAGCATATAACGCATCAATCCCGAAAGCTTCATAACTGCGCTAGGAGCATTATCGGACTTTTTGTAAACCAGTGTATGTATATTGTTTAGTGTGTTAAACAGAAAATGCGGATTAACCTGAAATCGGAGCATCTTTAGCTCACTCTCTAGTTTCTCCTTCTCCAACTGCTGCTGATATTGCTGGGCAAAAAACCAACTCTCCGCCAAACTCAGAAAAACAGCAAGTCCTGCAAATATTGTATTAACAACAGATTCTGTGAATATCCTCAGGTACGTTACAGGAGCCTTACTTCCATTATCCAAAATATTTAACTTGAAAAGCCCATACTTAAACACGCCATACAGCAATACCACAAAAACACTAATACCTATAAACTGAACTAATTTTTTCTGATTTAAAAATCGGGGGTTAATAAAACCATAGAAAATATAGAATAAGGCAACGTTAAGGGCTACACCTTTGTACCAATCTATAACAAAATTGGGCTGGCTGAGTAAAGTCTTTGCGTTGAAATAGAATGGAAGCATTGATATGAGCACCCACGCTATAACATGACCGGCAATATAAAGTTTACGTCTCTTAATTTTTTGCATAGCGCCAAATTACTAAGAAAATTACGATTTGCGGAAATCTAAATCATCAAAAAGTACACATCGGATAAATGAATGTACCAACAGGCAAATTTTATGTACCAACGGCTTTGTGATTTCCAATGAACAATTTGTACCCAATTGGAGCGCCGTGGTGTAATTAATTTGCAATGGGCATTCCGAAAATCGAATTTTGATAAAAATTCAAAAACAATGGAAAATAATTCAATTATCGAAACTAGGCATTTATCCTTTGCAATTG
>JAEXVC010000248.1 GCA_023406715.1 Bacteroidota bacterium
ATATTAATCAGCTCTGCAACATCGCTTAAACTACCTCTTTCTACCACCTACGTAACTTTTATGGTTGCAATGGGTACATCGCTCAGCGATAAAGCTTGGGGTCGTGAAAGTGCCGTTTACCGAATTACAGGCGTTTTAACTGTAATCTCAGGATGGTTCTTTACCGCGTTTGTAACTTTCACAATGGCATTTTTAATTGCAGCGGCACTTTTCTACGGTAAAACCCCTGCGTTAATAATTGTTCTAGCTATTGCTGTTGGTTTAATAATCAAATCGCACTTTATTCACAAGAAGCGTACAACTGATGAAAAGATTGATGATGAGACCTTCACAACCGATGATGGCATTGTTAAAAAATGCACAAAGGAGGTAACTAAGTCATTGAAAGATGTGCTAAAAACATTCACAAAAACTATTGAAGGATTGACCAACGAAGACCGCAAAACGCTTAAACAGGTTAACAAGGATGTGGAGGATTTAAACGCCGAAGCTAAAAAACTTAAATACAATGTTTACACAGTACTTAAAAAGCTGGAAGCCGACTCCATTGAAACTGGGCACTACTACATACAGGTTATTGACTATTTACGTGAAATTGCCCACTCATTAACCTTTGTTGTTTCGCCTAGCTTGCAGCATATCGAGAATCAGCATAAAGGCTTAACCAAAGCACAAGCAGCGGAATTAAAGCAAATTTCCGATGATATATCGGTATTTTTCGATGACATCATGAAGATGATTAAGGAAAACGATTACACCGGCGTTCCCGATGCTATTAAGAAACAGCAGGATATTCTTGAAATAGTTAACGATGCTCGTAAAAAGCAGGTAAAACGTATTAAGCAGAGCGAAACAGGTACACGTAACAGCGTACTTTACCTAGGGCTACTAAACGAGATTAAGAACATTATGCTACACACAGTTAACCTAATGAAGGCTCAAAGGGATTTCATCCTTAACAATATCGATTAATCAACTAATGTACTAAAGAGAAAGGGAGCGATATCGCTCCCTTTTTTGTATCAAAAAATCCGAAAACTATTTTATTCCATACTTTTTAAAATGCTCGGCATACATTGCATCAACATTGGTAATATGATGCAGTAACCAATCGCGCAAAAAGTTAAGCATATCGGGCGAAAAATCTAGTTTGCCAGAGTTAACTTTTGCCTTAAACTCATTAACCTTCTGAATAAACATAGCGTGTTCCTGATTGTGCTGGAGTGCGTTGGGGTAATTGGTCATTCTGAAAAAGGTTTCCTCCCTGTTAAAGTGATAAATTGTATACTTATACAACTCATCAACCAAGGGTGATAAAACCTTTGAACCTTCACCTTTAGTCATAGCATTAAAAAGCTGATTAATTATGCTAATCAACTGCTTATGGTCGTTATCAATGCTATCAACAGCAACGCTGTAACTTTTATTCCAATCTACAATTCCCATTTCTATGTGTAGTTTATTGTGTTTTATATTTGGTTACTATACCATAAACACTATGGCTTTAGGCATTTTTTGACTTTTAACTTTTAACTAAATTCAATTCATAAACTTATACCCAACCCCTTTTACAGTCCGAATATAATCCTCGCCCAGTTTCTCGCGCAGTTTACGAATATGAACATCAATTGTTCTATCGCCCACCACAATTTCATCGCCCCAAATGGCCTGGTATATCTCATCGCGGGTAAATACTTTTTGAGGTTTGCTGTGCAGCAAGGCAAGCAATTCGAACTCCTTCTTTGGAAGAATTACCTCATTTCCATCAAGGTAAACCACATAACGCTCCTTATCAATAGCCAAACCCGATTGGGGTATCTCACCCCTAGAATCTGCGCTATCGTCCAACGAACCTGCACGCTTTAACAATGCCTTTATTCTACTAATTAAAACCTTTGGTTTTATTGGTTTCGAAATGTAATCATCACCGCCAGCATCAAAACCAGCAATTTGGCTATAATCCTCGTTACGTGCGGTAAGGAATGCAATTAACATATCCTTCGTTAAAGGGTTCGCTCTTAACTCCCCACACGTTTCAATGCCATCCATCTCGGGCATCATAACATCAAGCAAAATAAGGTGAGGATTAAAGGAAACAGCCATTTCAATTGCCTGACGACCTGTTGATGCTGTTTTTATGGTAAAACCCTCCTTCTTGAGATTATAGCTCAAAAACTCAATAATATCGGGCTCATCATCAACTACAAGAATTTTGAATTTAGATAAATCCATAGTGCTTTTCTTTAAAAAGTAAGTTTACAAAACTATTCACAAATAGCAAAGATTAAGTTAAGAAAACATTAAATGTAAACAGCATAATACCACAAAATGGTTAACCAAAGATTAACATAGCCTTAAAATTGATGCCATATATAGTAGTTTACTTTGCAGTGTGAAAAATATATTAAGAAACAGTGAATACGAACATTGCAAAAAAACTAAATATGAGTAGGCAAACAATTAAATCTATTGGAATTTTTCTTTTTTGTTTAGTTAACCTATCGGCCTTAGCCCAACGAGGAAGTATTGAAGGAGTAGTAGTAGATAAACTCAGGGCTGAAACACTTGTTGGTGCCACTGTAGTAATACAGGGTACAACCAACGGCACCATAACCGATTTCGATGGCAAGTTTATTCTAGCAAATCTAACTCCAGGAACCTATAATGTTCAGGTTTCTTTTATCTCGTACAAACCAGTTTTGATTGAAGGAATTAAGGTTGAAGCAAATAAAGCATTATTGATTAATGTTGATTTGGAAGAGGTAACAACCTCCATTGAAGGTGTTGTTGTTACAGCAACTAAACGAAGCAATACCGATGTAGCGATGATTAGTTCAATTAAAGCCAGCAATATTATTGCCAACGGAATTACAGCACAGCAAATTACTCGCACTCAAGATAAGGACGCTTCGGAAGTAATTAAGCGTGTTCCTGGAATATCGATTATTGAGGATAGGTTTGTGGTGGTTCGTGGATTGAACCAACGTTACAATAGCGTTTGGGTTAATAATGCCTCTACCCCATCGAGCGAAACCGACCAAAAAGCTTTCTCGTTCGATGTTATTCCCAGCTCAATGATTGACAACATCCTTATAGCAAAGAGTCCATCGCCCGAATTACCAGCCGATTTTACTGGTGGTTTCATAAAGATTTTCACCAAGAATATGCCCGAAAAGAATTTCTTCCAAATTGGATACTCAACCACATATAACACAGAGGACGATTACTCAAACTTTCAACTCATAAACAATGGAAAATACGATTGGCTGGGTATTGATAACGGCGAAAGAGCCCTGCCCGATAACTTTCCAAGTACTTTAAAAGGCTTATCGAACTCTCAACTGGCTACACTGGGAAAAGAATTCAACAGCAACTGGGCTCCTAAAAACGCAACAGCATATCCTGAGCAAAAAATCAACATAAATTTTGGGCGAAGATTTCAGGTAGGAAGCAAACAAATTGGTACTATAACCAATATCAACTATGGAGTTGCGAATAATTCTGATGTAAAAGTGCTTAAAAGTTACCAAGCGCAATTTAACTTAGGCGATACCCCTCCTTACAACTATAATTATTCCGATAGCGCTTTTTCGAGAACTACCAAAATTGGAGTACTCCACAACTGGGCATTCTTTTTGGGTAATGGTAACAAAATAGAGTTCCGGAATCTTTTAAACATCAATGGAAAAAATACGGCAATAATCCGTAATGGACTGAACGGTTACGAGGGATACACGGTTCGTTCGTATCAGGATAAATATATGTCGCGCACAACGTACTCCGGTCAACTAGGTGGCGAGCATAAATACGGTCAGGATGATAAGAACAGAATCGATTGGGTTCTTGGATTCTCTTACTCTGGTAAAGACGAGCCAGACCTAAAGCAACTCCGCACCACGCTGCAAAGCGAAGAGTTACTACCATATTATGGTGATTACTACGCTTCAATTGGATTAACACCATCAGTTAGCGATGCCGGACGACTCTTTATGCGATTAAACGAGTACATATCGTCGTTGGGTGTAAATTACGACCGAAAGTTGAAAATTGGCAACTGGCAACCTTCTGTTAAAACAGGTATTTACTCCGAATACAAGCACAGGGTTTTTGATACAAGAATTTTAGGATACGCTAAAAACTCTTCTTACACCGAGTCGGTTTGGCTTCCCGTGGAAACCATTTTCAGCCCAGAGAATATCAACACCTCTGCCGATGGATTCATAATCAAAGAAACTACCAGTAAATCTGACAGTTACAATGCAACCAATATGCTATTTGCGGGTTATGTTGCACTAAGCACAAATATCACCAGTAAAATTAAGTTTTACGGAGGTGTTAGGGCAGAATACAACAGCCTTCAACTCGATGGTTACGATAGTTACAACAGGGCTGTGAACCTTGAGTCAAATCATATTGACCTTTTCCCATCGGCAAACTTAACCTACAACTTCAACGAAAATAATTTAATTCGTTTTGCAACTGGTTTATCAGTAAATAGACCAGAGTTTAGGGAGATTGCACCATTTTATTTCTATAATTTTGAAGACGAGGCCGACTATGTTGGTAACACAGAACTGGAAAATGCCTATACTTGGAATTACGATTTACGTTATGAATTTTACCCAAGTTCAAGCGAAACTTTCTCAGTTGGAGTATTCTACAAAGATTTTAAATCGACCATAGAATCTACCTACAAGCCAGCAGGAAACCGCCCAACCTTCACTTATAACAATGCCAACAAAGCAAAAAGTTTAGGAGTCGAAGTGGAACTTCGTAAATCGCTAGAGGCAATTGAATTGCTAAAAGATTTTTACCTTGTTGCCAATGCCGCCTACATTTACAGTAAAGTAGTATTCCCCGAAGGCTCTATTTTCGAGGATAGAGAGATGCAAGGTCAATCGCCATTCCTAATTAATACAGGTATATTCTATAGTAACGAAAAACGTAAGTTAAATGCCTCCGTTCAGTATAACGTTATTGGCGACAGACTAATAACCATTGGAAAAACCAACCAAAACGCTAATCAGAACATACCTCATATCATGGAGAAGCAAAAACACCTATTAGACTTAACAGTTAGCAAGGAGTTTTACAACTCCATTGAGTTCAAGTTTGGGATTAAGAACCTGCTTAACCAAAAAACAGTTACCTACTTCCCATACCTAAATAGCTCTGGTAATGCAAGTATGTACATGGACAATAAGCGTAGTTCCGATGGAATATCGTTCAGCATTGGGATAACTGCTAAGTTTTAACGCTTAACCAAAACTTAACATTTAAATCATTTTTGTGTAATATTCAGGTAATGTTCGGGGTCTATTTTTGTATCAAGAAATAAAAATTAAAAACATGAAAACAATTAGCAAAATTTTAGTTATAGCCCTAGTAGCATTGTCGGTTAATGTAAATGCAAATGTTAAAGGTGATGATAAAAACACCTCAAGCAGTTCAACCTCAGTTGCAGCTCTTACAATTAGCGGACAAGTAGTTGATAAGGAAACTGGCGAAGCACTTGCAGGCGTAGCAGTAAAAATTGATAACACCACAACCTACACCGATTTTGAAGGTAATTTCAGCACAACCGTAATGGGATGCCAAACAGTATCAATCAACGCAAATTTGATATCGTACAATCCTCAGGAGGTAAAAGTTGATGCAACAACCTGCAATGGAACAATTAAGGTAGAACTAAATCCTGTAAAGGACTAAATATAGATTTGGTCAACAATTATTCGGAGCCAGATGCCAATGCACTCTGGCTCATTTTTTTTGTATTTAGGTGATATTTCATACCAATACGTATCAATTGCGATGCAACTATTCAATACCATTTCAAACAATGACCTTTGCGTGCATCGCTTTTAATTCTTTTTTCATTAATCCCCGAGTTGAAACTCGGGGCTATTTATTTTTCTTTTTTTTCTGATTCCTCATTATTAATTCCTCATTCTACATTCTAAATTATCTCCTCTTAACAATCTCCTAACAAACAAGTAACGAAAGCGTAATTTTTGCTTAGCTAGTACTATAAGGGCGTCATATACTTTTGTATCAGAAAATATTTCTTAAACCAAAATAAAATGAAAATGAGAAACCTAATTAAAGCGAAAAGCATTTTACTAACCCTATTGCTTATGGGTGTTATTATTGTATCGTGCGATAAGGATGAAGATGCAGAACCAAAAGGTGAAAAAGTTACAGTATCAGGTGATATTACCCAAAATACAATCTGGGCTGCAGAAGACACAATTGTTCTGGATGGTTATGTATACGTAAACAATGGTGTTACATTGACAATTGAGCCAGGCACAGTTATTAGAGGATTAAGCGATACTAAAGCTTGTTTAATTGTTGAGCGTGGCGGTAAAATTATTGCTGATGGAACTCAAAGCAATCCTATTGTTTTTACAAGCGATAAACCTATAGGTGAACGCAAACCTGGCGATTGGGCTGGTATTATTATATGCGGTAAGGCGCCTATCAACCAAACAGGTGGCGAAGCAGAAATTGAAGGTGGTACAGGTGCTGTTTATGGCGGAACTGTTGCCAACGACAACTCTGGTATTCTTCGCTATGTACGCATTGAGTTTGCAGGTTTTGAGGTAACCAGCGGTAACGAGATTAACGGTTTAACAATGGGTGGAGTTGGTAGTGGTACAACCATTGAGTACGTTCAGGTATCGTTTGGTCGCGACGACTCTTTCGAGTGGTTTGGCGGAACAGTTAACGCAAAACACCTAGTTTCGTACCGTGGTGGTGACGATGATTTTGATACCGACAACGGGTTCAGCGGTAACGTTCAGTTTGGTCTTATCCTACGTGGCCCAGCTGAGGCTGATAAGTCTGATGCTTCAAACGGTTTTGAGTCCGATAACGATGCAAATGGTTCATCAAACTCACCATTGACTTCAGCAAAATTCAGCAACATCACAATCCTTGGCCCATACGCTACAAAAACTCAAGCCGGCGTAAACCCTAACCACAAATACGGTTTACGATTGAGAAGAAATACACAACTTAACCTTTACAACTCAATTATTGCTGGTTTTGCAATTGGTGTTAGATTAGAAGGTCCTTCAATGCTAAACTATAATGCGACTTCTGGTCCTGAAATTAAAAACTGCGTTCTTGCTGGTTGTGTTAAAGATTTTGAAGCAAAAACCGATGGCACATCCTTAACTCAAGCGCAGTACGAAACCATGTGGACAAACGGAAGCAATACAATAGTTGCTGAAAACAGCGGACTTCAACTTACCAATGCATGGAGCTGGGGCAATGTAAACCCAATGCCACAGGTAGGTTCGCCAGTTCTTACAGGCACTTCGTTCACAGGTCTACCTACATTCTTCGAGGTTGTTTCCTTTAAAGGAGCCTTTGGAACACAAAACTGGACAACTGACTGGTGCAACTGGGATCCTGAAAATACAGTTTACTAATCGTTTCAACTCAAATATACACCCTTTGGAATTCCGAGCTTGGTCTCGGAATCTCCTTATTTATAATCGTAACTAAGAGTAAAAACTTTTGGCCATTTATTTTGAACTAATTAAAACATCTTTCGTATTAATTATTAGGTTTTATCTATATTTAGCAATCAAACTTTCAATTTATGAGACTATTTACTTTGATAATTCTTTTCGCCTTACCCCTTGGGGTTTTTGCCCAACAAAAAGTTGTGGAAAAGGACGGGAAATTTTTTGATGAAAAGGGAAATTTATTCACAGGTACTCACAAGGAAATCTTTGAGGATGGAACTTTAAAATCAGAAATGCCTATACTCAATGGAGTACTGAATGGCGAAGTGAAGATATATTTTAAATCGGGCAAAATTAACGAAATACGCACCTACTCCAACGGCGAAAAAGATAAAAAATGGGAGACATGGAACGAGGCAGGGAAAAAACTATCCGAGGCAAACTTTGTAATGGGTAAAAAGAGTGGAAAATGGTTTGTGTGGGACGAGAATGGAACGCTCCGTTACGATATGGAATACCTAAATGGAGACAAGAAAGGCACTTGGATTATCTACGACGAAAAGGGTAACCTAGTCTCAAAAAAAGAATACTAAACAACCTCAATAAACATCACAAATAATTCCGGGTTATTCTCGGAATTTTCTTTTATCTAAACTATATTATCGGATTTAGTTACTCCCATTTCGTAAAAAAACTTACTTTTGGTGTCTAATTTTTTACGCTGTAAATTACACTGAACATAATTTCATATTTATGGTAAGTTTTAAAGATAGATTGGTTTGGATTACAGGTGCATCATCGGGAATTGGCAAGGAGATTACAATTCAATTAGCCAAGGAAGGTGCAAAACTCCTGATTTCATCGAACAATCCTGCAGAGCTTAGCGATGTGGCTAAAATCTGTAAAGATTACACAAACTTCTGCGTTGAAATTCCCATAGACCTATCCAACCCACAAGAGGTAAAACAAATTGCCGACGATACTATTAGTAAATACGGCACAATTTACCTATTAATTAACAATGGTGGAATTAGTCAACGTTCATTGGTAATGGATACACCTGTGGAAATTGATAGAAAACTTATGGAGATTGATTATTTCTCCTACGTTATCATTACCAAATCGGTTCTACCCGGAATGATTGATGCAAAGGAAGGGTACATCGCTGCAACAAGTAGTATCTCTGGTAAATTTGGATTTCCTTTGCGGTCTGCTTATTCTGCTGCAAAGCATGCTATTCAAGGATTTTTCGAAACTCTACGTATTGAAATGCTACCCTACAATGTTTCGGTAACCATAGCCTACCCAGGACGAATAAGAACAAACATTTCGCTCCACGCTATTGACCAAAACGGAAAGGCTCACGGTGTAATGGATCCAGGTCAAGGTAACGGACTATCGGCGGAGGAATGCGCCAAACGGTATATTAAAGCAATCAAGAAACGTAAACCAGAGATACTGATTGGCAAGGGCGAACTCCTAGCAGTTCATATCAAAAGGTTATTCCCTTCATTATTCTTTAAAATTGTACACAAAATAAGTCGAACATAATAATTCAATCCATGGAAAAGATAATATACGGAATTCAACAGGTTGGCGTTGGCGTAAGCAATATGCGTCAGGCTTGGAAATGGTATAAGGAGTTTTTGGGCTTCGATATCCGCATTTTTGAAGACGACGCTGTTGCTGAGTTAATGCTGCCCTACACAGGAGGTAAACCACAACAACGTCATGCTGCACTTGCGCTAAATATGCAAGGCGGTGGTGGTATGGAAATTTGGCAGTACAAAGGACGTACTCCGCTTATGCCCGAAATCCACGTTCAAATTGGCGATTTTGGAATTTTTGCCGCAAAGGTAAAAAGTCCCGATGTAAAAAAAGCCTACGAGTTTTTTAAATCCAAAGG
>JAEXVC010000027.1 GCA_023406715.1 Bacteroidota bacterium
GGTAGATGATGCTAAAGCGGTTAACATCTTGAGTTGAGTAGGTTATCCACTTGCTATCAGGCGACCAGTTGAAACTGAAAATTTGCCCAAACTCACCTTTATCAACCTGTGTAATCTTTTTTGTATCGATATCGACATACATCAGCCTATTTAGTCTATCGTTGAATAGAATTTTCTTGCTATCGGGCGACCAATCTAGGCCAAATATGTAATTGTTGACACCATTTGTAATCTGAATAGGATTTGCAGAGCCATCCTGTGATTGAATGTAAATTTCGTACTCGCCAGATTTATCGGACAAATAGGCAATATACTTTCCATCGGGCGACCACTGCGCCTCCCTATCGTGAGCATCGGAACTTTGGGTTAAATTACGGGTGATACCTTTTTCGGCTGGGACTGAATAAACATCTCCTCTTGCAGAGAATACAACCCTTTCGCCGTTGGGCGATAAACTTGCCAATGCAATGCTCTTGCTGGCATCCTTATACTCTGAACGAGAATACTCGAAATCGTCGTATATGGTAACGGGTATTTTGGTTGATGTTTTTGAAATAGCATCGAAGCGGTATAAGTAACCGCCATTCTCAAATACAATAGAATTTCCAGAATGAGATGGGAACTTAATATCGTACTCGGTAAAGTTGGTTACCTTTTGGGTTGCTCCTGTTTTGGTATTGTAGGAGAATAGGTTCATTGTTCTATCCCTATCCGATGCAAAGAAAATCTCATCGCCAATCCACATTGGGAATAAGTCCTGAGACACATTGCTAGTAATATTTTTTACCTCTTTGGAATCGAAATCGAAAATGTAAACATCATCGGCCATGCCGCCTTTGTAATATTTCCAAGTACGGAATTCGCGGAAAACTCTATTAAATGCTAACTTTTTGCCATCGGCAGAGAATGAGCAAAAACCTCCACCCGTAAGAGGAACCTCCTCGGACATTCCACCGTCAACAGAAACCTTAAAAAGTGCACCAACAAAATCGTTGAAGGTTTGCTTGCGAGAGCGGTAAATTATGCTTTTTCCATCGGGAGTCCAAGTCATCACAATATTGTTTGGACCCATTCGGTCCGATACATCATCGCGATTCAGAGTAGCAGTATGTGTAAGACGTTTAGGCACACCACCTTCGGATGGAATTGAGAAAACCTCAGTATTTCCATCGTACTGACCAGTAAATGCTATAGTCTTGCCATCGGGCGAGAATTTTGCAAACATCTCGTAACCTAAATGATTAGTAAGTTTACGAGCCACACCTCCCTGTAAAGGAACTGTATAAAGGTCGCCAGCATAGGTAAATACAACCTGATTCCCAGATATTGCAGGGAACCTCATTAATCTTGCTTCCTGAGCATTAACGTTTGCCATCAAAAAACAGCAAACGGCAAAAACTACAAGTGCTAATTTTTTCATAGAGATTATTGTTGGTTAGAAAATTATTAAAGTGACTAAAGTTAACCTTTTTTTGATGCAGGAGGAGAGAAAAAGTTTAATGAAAAGGGCAATGAGGTATTGAGAGAATAAGGTAATAAGTTACTAAGAAATAAGGAGTAATGGAGTGATGGAAGATTAGACTTATACTCCATTACTCCAACACTCCATCAATATCTGCAAACTGTCTAAATCTGTCAAATCTGTGTTATCTGTGTTCCATATATATTCCTAACTCACAAAAAACACCTCTTTTTTTTGATGTTTGTCAACATTCTGTTGGTTAAAACCCTCAAAAATCATAGGTTATGAAATATTTCGGAATTATTTTTGTTATCCAATATTTATTGAAATTTACGTTTATGAGGAGGTTTAGCTCGGTTTTACTAGTATTTGCGTTGATTACCAATACTTCAATTGCTAGCAAAAGGAACTTTGTTACAGCAAAACAGGACACACTTTCCCAATCAAATTGGGTTGATTCTGTTATGAGCAAACTTACGCTTCGTGAACGTATTGGTCAACTTTTTATGGTTGCGGCTTACTCCAACCGTGACGACAAGCACATTCAAGAAATTGCCGATTTAGTTAGAAATCAGAAAATTGGCGGATTAATATTCTTTCAGGGAGGACCTGTAAGACAAGCCAATCAAACCAACTATTACCAATCGCTTGCAAAAGTTCCTTTGATAATATCGATGGATGCTGAATGGGGTCCAGGAATGCGCTTAGACAGCACTTTCTCGTACCCTCGCCAAATGATGCTTGGAGCAACTTCTGACTCGCTGTTGGTTTACGAAATGGGATGCGATATTGCCCGTCAACTTAAACGCCTTGGCGTTCATATAAACTTTGCCCCAGTTGTCGATATAAATAGTAATCCACAAAACCCAGTTATCAATACTCGTTCTTTTGGCGAGAATAAGGAAAGAGTGGTTAAGTTCGGATTAGCCTACATGGCAGGCTTACAGAATAACGGCATTATTGCCTGCGCTAAGCACTTTCCGGGTCACGGCGATACATATGAAGATTCGCATCTTGCATTGCCCACTGTTTCTCATACCATTGAACGTTTAGATTCTATTGAGAAATATCCATTCAAGCAATTAATAAATGGTGGAATTAATAGCATTATGGTTGCACACCTTAGAGTTCCCAGTTTAGAGCCAGATTCACTTAAACCTGCAAGCATTTCTTCCAATATCATTAAAAATAGCTTAATAAACGACCTTGGATTTAAAGGTTTAATTTTTACCGATGCCCTTAACATGAAAGGGATTGCCGATTATTACACCCCTGTAGACATTAATACCTTAGCCCTTAAAGCGGGTAACGACATATTACTATTCCCTTCGAAAGTAAAGGAATCGATTGACAAAATTGAAGCCCTTGTGAAAAGCGGCGAAATAACTGAGGCTGAAATAAACGAAAAATGCCGAAAGGTATTGGAGGCAAAATACTATGTAGGTCTAAACAACTACAAGCCCATTGCATTAACAAATCTGTATGAGGATTTGAATAGGGAATCATCTAAAGTTTTACGCAGAAAAATAATAACCAACTCCTTAACAATTGTTTCCAACAATGGTATTTTGCCATTAAAAGGACTGGACACACTTAAAATTGCATATATAGAGATTGGTAGCAACAAAGGCGATGCTTTTAGAGAACAAATGGAACTATACTCCTCTATATCGACATTTAGCATAAACCCTGAATCTACAGTAGCGGAATACGATTCACTGCTCGAAGCACTTGAGCCATATAACCTTGTTATTGCAGGATATCACGCCGCCGATAGTCGCTTTAATAAGAATTACGGGATAACAAATCAAGTTGCAAACTTCCTTTTCGATATTGCATTCCGAAAAAAAATGATTCTAGCCTATTTTGGAACGCCCTACTCATTATCAAAGTTTTATAACCCTTATTCATTCTCATCCATTCTAATAACATACGATAACTCCACCGATAGTCAAAATTTAGCAGCACAAATGATTTTTGGGGGAATTGGAGCCAAAGGAAAGTTACCCGTTTCGGTATTCAACTCGTATGTTGCTGGTTTAGGAATTGAGACCCAAGGGGGAATTAGGTTATCATACTCATTACCAGAGGAATTAAACATAAACTCAAAATTCTTACAAAAAGTTGACTCCGTAGCACTTGATGCAATTCAACAGGGGGTAACCCCTGGAATGCAGATTATCGCTGCAAAAAATGGCGTGGTGTTTTACCATAAAAGTTTTGGAAAACCCACATACGACTCCCAGGAAAACGTGGATGTGCGAATGCTTTACGATATTGCATCAATCACAAAAATATCGGCAACCGTTCCTCTTGTAATGAAACTATATGATAGTCAAAGAATAAGCCTTAATTCAACACTAGGCAACTATATCAATCTGTCAGACTATAAGGATAAATCGGCACTAAGCCTAAACGATATTTTACTTCATCAATCGGGACTTCAACCTTGGATTCCGTTCTACCTAAAAACACTCTCCACCCTTGTTCCCAACACTCCTGTTTCAATGGAAACAATAAGTGCAGAGTATCCATTCAAAGTTTCGGAACGTACTTTCCTCCATAAATATGTTGGTGCAAACCCTATCTGTTACAGTTTGAAAAAATCTGAGAGGTTTCCGCTGCGTTGCACCGAGAATCTTTTTGCCTGCGAAGGAATGAAAGACACCATTTTCAATATCATAAACAAAAGCAACCTTCAGGAACCAGGTAAATATAAGTATAGTGACTTAGGATTTTTGTACTTGCAACAGGTTGTTGAAAATATTGAGAACAAAGGACTAGATGAGTTATCTTCCAACTATTTCTACAAAAAAATTGGGATGAATTACACTCTTTTTCATCCCCACAAAAAATTCGATAAGGATAGGATTATCCCTACCGAGTACGATTTAACATTCCGTAAACAGTTAATTTGGGGCGATGTACACGACCCAGCCGCTGCTATGATGGGTGGAGTTGCAGGTCACGCAGGTGTTTTTTCCAATGCCAACGATATGGCTAAACTTATGCAGATGTTCCTAAATGGTGGGGTTTACGGAGGGGAAAGATTCTTTAGCCAAGAAACAGTAAACACTTTCATTAATACTCCTAATGGAAATAATGGAAACCGCAGAGCATTAGGTTTCGATAAACCTTCGCCAAAAGGTCAACCTTCGCCTGCAGGCGAATTGGCTTCGCCACTTAGTTTTGGACATACAGGATTCACAGGCACAGTAGTTTGGGCTGACCCAGAAAATGGGCTTATTTACGTGTTCCTCTCAAACCGCGTTTACCCCGATGCCAACAACACCAAGCTGGCCAATATGAATATTCGCACACAAATTCACGATTTGTTCTATAGAGCAATAGGGAAATGAGTCAATTCGACAATTTGAAAATTGATTATTGGATGAATGGTGTATTAGGGTGTTGAGTGGTCCAAAAACACCCATTACTCCAATACTCCATTACTCTAGAATTTTTTTCCCTTGCTTCTCTCCTAATTTTTTATTAATTTACGTTGATACAATTTCAGCCTTTCCTTTTTCGCGAAAACATGTTGTTCAGCACTGTTGAAGAACAATTAAATAGATGATTTTTTTTCTGGGTAAACTTGTCATTAGAAAGTACCTTTGCTGCACTTAATTACGAACTTAAACTATATTAATTATGAGCATCTCACATATCGAGCACATCGGCATTGCTGTTAAGAATTTACAGGATGCAATTCCATTTTACGAGAATATTTTAGGTTTAAAATGTTACAACATTGAGGAGGTTAAAGACCAAAAAGTTAAAACCGCATTCTTTATGGTTGGACAAACCAAAATTGAACTTCTGGAGTCGACCGACCCTGAAGGTCCAATTGGAAAATTCATCGAGAAAAAAGGCGAAGGAATTCATCACATTGCATTTGCCGTAAAAGGTATTGAGGAGCAACTTAAAAATATGGAAGAAAAGGGCGTAACCCTTATCGACAAAGCTCCACGTAAAGGTGCCGAAGGATTGGATATCGCTTTCCTTCACCCAAAATCTACAATTGGAGTTCTGACTGAACTATGCGAAGACAAAAACAAATAGTATTACCCATACCCAAACACACATTATAATATGAGCACTCAAGAACAAAAAATTAAAGAACTAATAGAGTTACGCGATAAAGCCAAACTTGGTGGAGGCGAAAAACGTATTGACGCTCAACACAAAAAAGGCAAATTCACTGCTCGCGAACGTATCGAGATGCTTCTTGATGAAGGTAGCTTCGAGGAGTTCGACATGTTCGTATCGCACCGTTGTATTGACTTCGGATTGGAAAAGGAGACCTATCTATCCGACGGTGTTGTTACTGGTTACGGTACAATCGATGGCCGTTTAGTTTACGTTTTTTCTCAGGATTTTACCGTTTTCGGTGGTTCATTATCCGAAATGTTTGCAGCAAAAATCTGCAAAGTTATGGATATGGCTATGAAAGTTGGTGCTCCTGTAATTGGCATTAACGATAG
This sequence comes from Bacteroidota bacterium, assembly GCA_023406715.1. Taxonomy (GTDB): domain Bacteria; phylum Bacteroidota; class Bacteroidia; order Bacteroidales; family Tenuifilaceae; genus SB25. The sequence continues at coordinate 5,947 of JAEXVC010000027.1, forward strand.
CGGTGGTGCACGTATTCAGGAAGGTGTTAAGAGTTTGGGTGGTTATGCTGAGATTTTCGAGCGTAACATTCTTGCATCAGGCGTAATTCCTCAGATTTCTGCAATTTTCGGTCCTTGCGCTGGTGGTGCAGTTTACTCTCCTGCACTAACCGACTTTATCATTATGTCGCGCAATACCAGCTACATGTTTGTAACTGGCCCTAAAGTAGTTAAAACTGTAACTGGAGAGACTGTTACCTCCGAGGAACTTGGTGGTGCAAGCGTTCACTCTGCAAAATCGGGTGTTGCTCACTTCGTATCGGAAAGCGAAGAAGAGGGCATTATGCTTATCCGCAAACTGTTAAGTTACTTACCTCAAAATAACCTTGAAGAAGCACCTATTCTTCCTACAAACGACCCAATTGATAGACTTGAGGATGCTCTAAACGAGATTATCCCCGATAGCGCTAACAAACCATACGATGTTAAGGATGTTATTGCTGCTGTTGTTGATAATGGCGAGTATTTGGAGTTACAACGCGATTTTGCTGCAAACATTGTTACTTGCTTTGCCCGTTTCAACGGACAATCTGTTGGTATTGTGGCGAATCAACCAAAATACTTAGCTGGTGTGCTCGATATCAACGCATCGCGCAAAGCAGCTCGTTTTGTTCGTTTCTGCGATGCTTTCAATATTCCAATTGTAACCTTGGTTGACGTTCCTGGTTTCTTACCTGGTACAGGTCAGGAGTACAATGGTATCATTATTCACGGTGCTAAACTTCTATTTGCATATGGCGAGGCAACTGTACCAAAGGTAACGGTTGTACTTCGTAAAGCTTACGGTGGAGCATACGATGTGATGAGCTCTAAACACCTACGTGGCGATATCAACTACGCTTGGCCAAGCGCTGAGATTGCAGTTATGGGACCAAAGGGTGCTATTGAGGTTCTTTTGAGTCGTGAATTAGACAGCATTGAGGACGAAAAAGCAAAAGTTGACTTCCTACTTCGCAAAGAGCAGGAGTATAAGGAGAAATTTGCTAATCCTTACGTTGCTGCTAAATTCGGTTATATCGACGATGTAATTGAACCACGTAATACACGTTTCCGTATTATTCGTGCGCTTCAATCGCTTGCAACCAAAAAGGATACAAATCCTGCTAAGAAGCACTCTAACTTACCATTATAATCCGTTAAAGTTATGATGAGAAAGTTAAAATATATTGTAGTTCTGGCACTTGGAGTATTCATCTCTGTAAGTAAAAGCAATGCTCAAAGCATTTACGATTTACGCATTAACGAGGTGATGCTTTTCAACTCCAACAACTACACCGACAATTTCGGACAACGTGGACCTTGGATTGAGATAATGAACTTAGGTTACAACTCGGTTAACATAGCAACCTGCTATCTTACCAACGATTTGAATGAGCCTAAAAAGTACAAAATTCCTTCTGGTGACCCAATCTCTAGAATTCCTCTACGTCAGTTTGTAGTTTTCTTTGCCGATGATAAAACAGAGCACGGTACATTACACCTTAACTTCACGCTGGACAGCACACATCGATTTATAGCCTTAGTAAGCCCCGATGGAGGTACTGTTATTGATAGCGTAACTTTACCAATGCTAGGCGTCGATCAGGTTTATACCAGAATACCCGATGGTAGTTCAAATTGGGAGATTAGTGAGTTTACTACTCCAAAAGCAACCAACGAAGGTCGAATTGAGAAAGCATCTGCAGGTGAAAAATTCCTGAAATTTGACCCTTCCGGTGTTATTATGGCAATCATTGCCATGACTGTGGTATTTTTAGCGTTGATGGTGCTTTACAGAATTTTCAGAACAATAGGAACTGCAAACCAAAAAGCGGTTGTACGAAAATCTGCGAAATCGGAAAAAGAAAGCAATGTATCCGAAGTTGAAGTAGAGGTTTCAGGTGAAGTTTTTGCGGCAATTTCAACTGCACTGCACTTATATGAAACCGACAAGCATGACCAAGAATCTACAATAATTACCATCAATAGGGTGTCAAAAATGTATTCACCTTGGAGTTCCAAAATATACGGATTGCGCCAAGTGCCAAACAGAATGGTTTCAAATCAAACCAAGAAGTAAACGTGATTGGTAATTAAAATTTAAAGAATTAATAAATACTAAACGAATGAAAGATTTTAAGTTCAAAATAAATGGTAATGAATACTCTGTACACATTGCCAACGTAGAAGGAAATATTGCTGAGGTTGAAGTTAACGGTACACCATACAAGGTTGAAATTGACAAGGAACTAAAGCAAACCAAAACTCCAAAACTTGTTAGAGCAGAAGCTATTCCAACAACAGATTCACATCCATCTGTTGCAAAAACAGCAAGCCCTGGAAGCGCAACTTCTGGCTCAATTAAATCGCCACTTCCAGGTGTTATCCTTGAAGTTCACGTTAAACCTGGCGATATGGTTAAAGTTGGCCAACGCCTACTGATGCTTGAAGCCATGAAAATGGAAAACAACATCGACTCTGACAAAGAAGGTAAAGTTATCGATGTAAAAGTCCACAAAGGCGATTCTGTTCTTGAAGGTGACGTACTAATAATTATTGGATAGTTATGGAACAATCAGGCGGATTTTTCTCGTTCCTAATAGAGAATCTAACACAATTCTTATCCTATACAGGTTTTGCCAATATGACTTGGGGACACGGAGTTATGATTCTCATTGGCTTAATATTCATATACCTTGCCATTAAAAAAGAATATGAACCTCTACTACTCGTTCCAATTGGTTTTGGGATTATTGTAGGTAATATTCCCTTTACTCCAGGTTTTCAAACTGGTATATATGAGAGCGGAAGTGTGCTTAACTACCTCTATTTTGGTGTAATACAGGGTGTTTATCCTCCACTTATCTTCTTGGGGATTGGTGCTATGACTGACTTTAGTGCATTAATATCTAATCCAAAATTACTTCTTATTGGCGCTGCTGCGCAGCTAGGTATATTCGGTGCATATATGGCCGCACTATTTCTTGGATTCTCACCAGAAGAAGCTGGAGCTATAGGTATTATCGGTGGTGCCGATGGTCCTACTGCTATCTTCCTTTCATCGCGCTTGGCTCCTGAGTTAATGGGTGCAATTGCTATATCAGCATACTCATATATGGCATTGGTACCTGTAATTCAACCACCTGTTATGAAACTCTTAACTACTAAGAAGGAAAGAGTTATTCGTATGAAACCGCCACGCCAGGTAACAAAATTGGAGAAAATCCTTTTCCCAATTGTTGGTATGCTTCTAACAACATTTATTGTTCCATCGGGCTTGCCATTACTTGGTATGCTCTTCTTCGGAAACTTGCTTAAGGAAAGTACTGTTACAAAACGTTTGGCCGATACAGCTAAAGGTCCTATGATTGACATTGTAACAATCCTAATTGGACTAACCGTGGGTGCATCAACTCAAGCAACAACTTTCTTAACAGCAAAATCTGTGGGAATTTTTGCGCTCGGTGCAGTTTCATTCGTTATTGCAACATTTGGAGGTGTAATGTTTGTGAAAATATTCAACTTATTCCTAAAAGAGGGCAATAAAATGAATCCTCTAATTGGGAATGCTGGTGTTTCTGCAGTACCCGACAGTGCGCGTGTATCGCAGTTTGTGGGTTTGGAATACGATAAAACAAACCACCTACTTATGCATGCTATGGGACCAAACGTAGCAGGGGTTATTGGTAGCGCAGTTGCGGCTGGTATTCTGCTCAGTTTCTTATCGTAACAATTAGATATTTTACACATTCAGAGGGTGTCTCAATTAAAGAGACACCCTTTTTTGCTATTAAATAAACCATTGTCAGGAACTTTATTCCAAACAATTTGTTGATTTTAGATATTTATAATTTAAGTCTAACTTTGCAGTTCATCTTACTAATATACCGATTTACCATGAGGTCAATTAAACTATCAATCCTATCAATAACATTATTGCTATTGGCACTCTCTACACTTGCACAAAAGAGTGTAACCATAAAAGTTTTGCAAACTAGCGATGTTCACGGTGCAGTTTTTCCATACGACTTTATTAGAAATCAACCTATGGATGCCAGCCTGGCCAACGTTTACAGCTATATCAAACAGGAGCGTGCAAATGTTAATCAACAACTGATTTTACTAGATAATGGAGATATTTTGCAAGGTCAACCACCCGTTTATTTCTCCAACTTCATTGATGATACAAAGCAAAACCTTATATCTCGTGTGTTCAACTTTATGAAATACGATGCCACCACTATAGGCAATCACGATATTGAAACAGGTCCAAAAGTTTACCGCTCAATCGAAAAACAACTTAAAATGCCGTTAATGGCTGCAAATGCTATTAACACAAAAACAGGAAAACCTGCCTTTAAGCCTTACACAATTATCAAAAAGGATGGAGTTAAAATTGCTGTTCTGGGATTAACTAGCCCTGGAATACCTCACTGGTTACCAAAAATTCTTTGGCCCGATATGCACTTCGAGGATATGATTATTACAGCAAACTACTGGGTTAAGCATATTCAGAAGAAGGAAAAACCACATATTATTATTGGGTTGTTCCACTCTGGTCACGATGCTACCTACGGTGGTGGCTCTGCTACTGAGCAAAAAAACGAGAACGCTTCGCTATTAGTTGCACAACAAGTTCCAGGATTTGATGTAATCCTAATTGGCCACGACCACGATAAACTTTGCAAAAAATTTGCAAACATAAATGGCGACTCAGTGCTTGTTATGGATCCAACATCGGGAGCAAGGTTAATATCTGAGGCTACAATAGTTGTAAACCTCGATAAGAAAGGAAAACTCCAAAGTAAATCTATTAAGGGTGAATTAATCGACTCAAAGAAATTCAAAGCCGATGCCGATTTTATGGCAACCTTTGCCGATGACTACAAAAAAGTTGAGGATTTTGTTAAACGCCCTATTGGCGAGTTTACCCAAACAATGACTAGCGCCAACGCCTACTTTGGCCCAACCGAATTTATCGATTTTATTCACTCGGCACAGTTAAATTTAACTAATGCAGATGTTTCGTTTGTTGCACCGCTTTCGTTTGTATCGACAATAAAAAAAGGGCAAGTAACCGTTAGCGATATGTTTAAACTATACCGATTCGAGAATTTCCTTTATACCATGTCGTTAACAGGAAAAGAAATTGATGGTTTCCTTGAGCATTCGGCTTCGGTTTGGTTCAACACCATGAAAAGTGCCGAGGATAATCTGATTAAATTCAAAACCAATGCCGATGGCTCTATTCAAACCAATCAGCAGGGAAAAGTTCAGCTATTCGCCAACTTCTACAACTTCGACTCCGCTGCAGGAATTATCTACACCGTAGATGTTTCAAAACCCGATGGCGATAAAGTTACCATTCACTCCATGGCAAACGGAACACCTTTTGATGAGAATAAAACATACTCAGTTGCTATAAACTCTTACCGAGGTAACGGTGGCGGCGGACATCTTACAAAAGGTAGCGGTATTGCTCCAGAGGAATTGGCAAACCGGGTAAAAACATCAACTGAGAAGGATTTAAGGTACTATATAATGAAGTATATTGAAGAGAAAAAGGTTATTACCCCAACCAGTTTTAACACATGGAAGATTATTCCAGAGGAATGGGTTAATCAAGCAGTTGAACGCGATAAGAAATTGCTTTTCTCATCAAACAACGAATAATGGCAATGAACTTTAACGATTCAATAAAGCAATTCGATTCAGGTAAAATTCTTCCTTTAGTGGAAGAATTTTACACTTTACAGGGCGAAGGTTTCCAAACAGGTCGTGCCGCATACTTCATCCGCATTGGAGGATGCGATGTGGGTTGTGCATGGTGCGATTCCCGCCTATCGTGGAATCCAGAAGTATTTCCACCTGTAAATGTTGATGAGATTGTTGAACGAGCAGCATCGTTCCCCGCTAAGGCAGTTGTGGTAACTGGAGGAGAACCTAGCCTCTACCCTCTCGATTATTTATGCTCTGCATTAAAATCGAAAGGCATACAAACATTTATCGAAACATCTGGAGCTTACCCATTATCGGGTCAGTGGGATTGGATTTGCTTATCGCCTAAGCGCCAGCAACCACCTGTAGACTCAATCCACATGAAGGCCGATGAACTGAAAGTAATAATCACAAGCCCTGATGATTTGGTTTGGGCCGAGGAAAATGCTAAATTAGTAAAATCGAGCTGTATGCTATTCCTACAGCCTGAATGGAGCGTTTACGAGAAAATTGTTCCGATAATTGTTGATTACATCATGCAAAACCCAAAGTGGCGAATATCGTTACAGGCACATAAATTTATGCATATACCGTAAAATGAAACATATAGTTATTTACGCTTTAATAGTCTTACTTCCTGCATTTGCAGTAGCGCAAACAAAAAAAGAGTTAAGCGTAAATAACCGACGTGCCATTGAAAATTACAACTTAGCCCTTAAATCGTACGATAGGTACGATTACATTGAAGCACAGCGATTGTTAAGGGAAAGCATCAGAATTGAGCCAAAATTCATTGAAGCGCACCTTGTTCTATCGCAAACATTCTATATGATGGGAAATATTCCCAGCGCAATTGAATACCTAGAGAAGGCCATTGCTATTAATCCAAAATTTTACCCTAGAGCATACTATACTTTAGGTCGATTTTTGCTTCAAATTGGAGAGTATCAAAAAGCCAAAGAGAAACTAGAGTATTTTCTAACCCTCAAGGATAAATCAAAGGAAATTGAAAAATCAACACATGAGGCCATTGAGCGCTGTAACTTTGCCCTAAATGCTATTGCAAATCCAGTTCCATATAATCCAATTAATATTGGCTCGAACGTAAATACCGATTTGGATGAATATTGGCCCAGCCTTTCGGTTGATGAAAAAACACTGGTTTACACTGTTCGTCTGCCTAAATCAGTCAATACTGGTATAAGAAATACAAAATGGCAGGAAGATTTTTACGTTAGCACAAAGTATAATTCCCCCGATTGGGACAAAGGAACTCCAATTGGCGACCCAATAAATACAGAAATCAACGAAGGGGCGCAGGCACTTTCTGCCGATGGAAAAACTATGTATTACACAATTTGCAGCGGTGTTTGTAACCTTTACACCTCGGTTATGCAAAATGATGGAACTTGGGCTGCCCCAGTAAAACTCCCACCACAAATAAATGCCAGCAAATATTCTGAAAAACAACCTTCAATATCGTCCGACGGAAGAACCATATATTTTGTAAGTAACAGGCCTGGTGGATTAGGTGGATTTGATATCTGGAAATCGGACAAAAATCCTGATGGGACTTGGGGTAATGCAGTGAACATTGGAGAACCAATCAACTCATCTGGCGATGAACAATCGCCATTTATCCATTTCGACAACCAAACTCTTTACTTCTCCTCCAATGGTCATTTAGGGATGGGAAGCATGGATATCTATGTTTCAAGACTTGATTCCGCGGGAAAATGGACTAAACCGTTAAACTTTGGCTATCCAATAAATACCTATAAAAGCGAGGAAGGATTAATTGTAAACGCCAAAGGTTCTGTTGCTTACTACTCCACCGATATTATTCCGGAACGCGGACGCGATATTTTCACATTCACTCTTTACCCTGAAATTCAACCAATACCAACATCTTACCTTACAGGAATTGTAAAGGATAGCAAAACTTTAGAACCCTTGGAAGCGCAAGTAACATTGGTAGATTTATCGTCGAAAAAGGAGATAATGAACACAACCACTCCAAAGGATGGAAAGTTCCTTGTTTGCTTGCCTACCGATAAATCTTATGGTTTGTTTGCAACGTCACCAAACTACCTATTCCACTCGGAGCATTTCAATTTAAAAGGAATTTTCTCGTTCGACAAGCCATACTACCTCGAAATACTTCTTAATCCAATTGTTAAGGATGAGATTCTTGTTTTGCGTAATATCTTCTTTGCACTCGACTCATACGAACTAAAGCCAGAATCGACCATTGAGTTGGATAAGTTAGTGGCAATTCTAAAACAAAATCCAAACATTAAAATTGAGATTGGTGGACATACCGACGACCAAGGAAGTGATGAATACAACCAAAAACTCTCCGAAAATAGGGCTAAATCGGTAGCAGAATACCTTATTGCAAACAAAGTTGAAGCAAACAGAGTTAAGTGGGCTGGATATGGCGAAACAAAACCTGTTGCAAACAACTCCACCCCCGAAGGAAGAGCTCAAAACAGAAGAACGGAAGTTAAAATTCTTTAATTTTTAGGGAATCGTTGTCTTGTTAAGGAAATTTTTAAAGATAACTGTTGTATTATAACGAATTAGGGCTTATTTTCGCAAATCAATATCACTTGATATAAATTATTGAATTTTAACAACTTAAAAAGCGTAAATCCTGATAAAAGAATGAGAAAATGGCGCATTGAGGATTCGGCCGAGATGTATAACATCAACGGCTGGGGAGTAAAGTACTTCTCCATTAATAAAGATGGAAATGTAGTGGTTACTCCAAAAAACAACGGTGTTGAAATTGACCTCCGTGAACTTGTTGATGAACTACAAATTCGCGATGTATCCGCGCCAATGCTGATAAGGTTTACGGATATTCTCGATAATAGAATCGAGGATATGTCGCGCTCGTTCAAAATTGCTGCCGAGGAGTATGGTTACCAAGGCCAAAATTTCATTATTTACCCAATTAAGGTAAACCAGATGCGCCCTGTGGTTGAGGAGATTATTAACCACGGAAAAAAATTCAATATTGGCCTTGAAGCAGGTTCTAAACCAGAACTACATGCTGTTATTGCCAGCAATCCCGATAACGATTCGTTGATTATTTGCAATGGCTATAAGGACGAGGATTACATTGAATTAGCACTACTTGCCCAGAAAATGGGTAAAAAAATATACATTGTTGTAGAAAAACTGAATGAGCTCAAACTTATTGCAAAAGTATCTCAACGATTGAAAATTAAGCCAAACCTTGGTATCCGCATTAAACTGGCTAGTTCTGGTAGCGGAAAATGGGAAGATTCTGGCGGCGACGTTAGCAAATTCGGCTTAACATCCAGCGAACTTTTACAGGCACTCGATTACTTAGAAAACAACGAACTAAAGGAATCTCTGAAACTTGTTCACTTCCATATTGGTAGTCAGGTAACCAAAATCCGCCGTATTAAAATAGCTCTTCGCGAAGCATCGCAATTTTATGTTCAACTTTACCAAATGGGCTTTAAAATTGAGTTTGTTGATATTGGTGGTGGACTTGGCGTTGATTATGATGGAACTCGCTCATCGAGTAGCGAGAGTAGCATTAACTACAGTTTACAGGAATACGTAAACGACTCGGTTTCCACAATGGTTGATGCAAGTGACAAGAACGATATTCCACATCCAAACATTATTACTGAGTCTGGACGTTCGTTAACTGCACACCACTCTGTACTTATTTTTGAGGTTTTGGAGACCTCATCGTTACCCACTTGGGCTGAGGATGATGATATTACCGAAAATGACCACGAACTGGTACAAGAGCTTTACGAACTTTGGGATAAGCTAAATCAACCCCGAATGCTTGAGAGTTGGCACGATGCGCAACAAATTCGCGAAGAAGCACTAGACCTTTTCAGCCTTGGACTACTCGATTTAAAAACACGCGCACAGATTGAGCGATTATTCTGGTCTATTGCCAAAGATATTAATCAAATTACAACAGCGGTTAAGCACGTTCCCGATGAGTTCAGGGTATTACCAAAACTCCTTGCCGACAAGTATTTCTGTAACTTTTCATTATTTCAATCGCTGCCAGATACTTGGGCTATCGACCAGATATTCCCAATTATGCCTATTCAACGCCTCAATGAGAAACCCGATAGAGCAGCCACATTACAGGATATCACTTGCGATTCGGACGGAAAAATTGACAACTTTATATCGACCAAGAATATTTCGTACTACTTGCCTGTTCACTCAGTAAAACAGAGCGATTCGTATTACATTGGAGTATTCCTTGTTGGAGCTTACCAAGAAATTTTGGGCGACCTGCACAACCTGTTTGGCGATACCAATGCTGTTCACGTTTCGGTTACCGACAAAGGTTACGAAATTGACCAGATTATTGATGGTGAAACTGTTGCAGAGGTTCTTGAGTACGTTCAGTACAATCCCAAAAAGTTGGTTCGTACATTGGAAACTTGGGTTACATCATCGGTTAAAGCAGGTGTAATATCATCGAAAGAAGGTAAGGAATTCCTATCCAACTATCGTTCCGGATTGTACGGATACACCTACCTTGAGTAGATTACAGATATCAATATAAACGAGAAAGGCTGCATTTAAGCAGCCTTTTTCTTATAGTAACTTTTTCAACTTCAACCTCAACTGCTCTGCTGACGATGGACGCGAAACTATCTTCAAATTCCTATCCACCAAAAACATCTTAGGAGTCTCATCAACATTATATTTTAGAATAATTGGATTATCGTAATCCACATTAATCTGCATATTTATCCAAGGAAACTGCTTATCGGCAACAAACTTTTTCCATTGGTCAACCTCCTCATCAATGGATACTGCTATAATCTCAAATCCTTTTGCTTTATAGTCGTTGTAAACGTTAATCATGCTTGGCATCATCTCAACGCAATGCGGACACCATATGGACCAAAATACAACTAACTTATACTTTAACTTATCAGCAGATAACTTGAATTGCTTGCCACTAATTGGTTTTACCTTAAAATCGTATGTTTTACTACCAACTGCAAGGTTCTTTTCGAGCACTAAACGAGCCATAAATTCATTATCACTCTTTAATACCGATGCAGCCTCACCACCATTATTCAATAAGTAGTTTAGTACGCCAGAATAGTCGGTATCGATAAATCCGCGGCACAACGAACCCACAACCTGTGAGCGAATACGCTCGCTCATTGGCATTTTGAGAAGAACTTCAATTTGCGATACAAAAACAGAATCCTGCTGCTCCTTATCGTAAATATCATCGCAAATTGAATTTTCGAGGTAATCCCAAACATTCTTGATAAGCAAAGGCGTATTGAGCAATCTATCATCATTTAAGTTGACGCCATTCCACCAATCCTTTGCCATTAAGGCTTTGTAAGAGCATTCGCTAGTTGCGCCTAAAACAAAAGGTTTAGTGTCCAAACTTATATAGTTCGATACAAAAAGCAAGGTATCAATTCTAGATAATTCCTGCGATTTTTGAGAGAACTCAAACTCAACCCGTTGCTTTTCGTTCCTAAGTTGCTCTGCAAAAGGTTGCTCCGGGGTATAATAATTCTGCAAAGAGCCAAGCATCCACAAATGCTGCTCCGACGACCGTTTCAACTTTGAGTACTCAACAAATACCTTATTCTCCTTCGATACCAGAACCTTCAAACTATCCTCTACAGCAAAAACAACGGTCTCGAACTTGATTTCATGCTCATTGGCCACAATAAAATCGAATGAACTCTGTTTTCCCACAACCATTCTGTAAAGTCCTTGATTTGCGCTGGAAGGCAAGGTGAATTTATATATACCATCTTCATTGGACCTACACGAATCCACCACCTCAATTTCCTTACCAACAAAACGCGAAAGCTTAGCCTTAGAACCAATGGATTGCTTAACCTTTAATTCAATTGTAGTTTGTGCAAAAACACCCAAGGATAGGAAAAGCAGGGTAATTAATGCAATGTTTGTTTTTGAAATCATTTTGATAGTCGATTAATTATTGCTTAACAATATACTTCAAAATCTTCTGTTTTAAATCCGCAGGGTTAAAGGGTTTCAACACAAAATCGTTCATACCCAAGCTGAATATTTTGCGTTTCACATCCTGCATTGCCGATGCGCTTAGCGCAATAATTGGAACAGCCTTTTTTGTTGAGTCATCAAGTTTACGAATAGCCTTAGCAGCCTCATAACCATTCATCTCTGGCATCTCCAAGTCCATTAGAACCAAATCGTAATCGGTTTTTTGAACCATCTCCAACGCCACTAAGCCATTCTCGGCATGCTCGTGATTGATACCCCAGTTGGAAAGAAAACGTTGTACAATAAGCGTGTTTAACTCATTATCTTCAACAATAAGCACATTGTACTTATGCCCCTTTTGAAGCTCCGCTTCAAGATTTATTTGTGGAGTTTGAACCTTGTCCAGTGGAATAATATCAAACTTCAAATCAAAATAAAAGACTGAACCCTGACCAAGAGTACTCTTCAATTTAATCTCGCCACCCATTATACCAACAAGCTTCTTGGATATTGCCAACCCAAGTCCAGTACCACCAAATCGGCTCATCTGTCCATGAACTTGTGTAAACTCCTGGAAAATTAAATCCTGTAATTCTTTTTCAATACCTATGCCTGTATCGGAAACAATAAAGCGAATTGTGGCTGTTTTGGTGGTTTTCTTACTTAAATTGAAGTTAATAGATACATTGCCCTTGCTGGTGAATTTTATAGCATTCCCAACCAAATTTGTGAACACCTGATTAAGTCTAAGCCTATCGCCCGAAAGGAATTGAGGAATCTCCTTATCAATATGACCAAGCAACTCCAAACCCTTCTCTTTAGCCATATGGGAGAAAGAACTGATAAGTCCTGCATGCATTTGGTGCAAGTCAATCTCTGACTTTATCAAATCCAAGCGTCCGGCTTCAATCTTGCTAAAATCAAGAATATCGTTTAGGAGAGCAAGCAAATTCTCAGCGGAATATTTTAAAGCTTTTAGATGCGAGAGTTGCTCAGGTTTTGGCTTCTCCTGAAGCAGCAGATTGGTCATTCCAATTACAGCGTTCATTGGAGTACGAATCTCGTGACTCATTGTGGAAAGGAAACGCTCCTTGGCTCTACTAGCCTCCTCGGCCATCTCCTTAGCAATAAGCAATTCCTGCTCCTGCTTTTTGCGCAGAGTAATATCGTTCATTGCCACCAACAAGCACTTGCTATCCTGAATATCTACAACCTCGGCCGATAACAGCATCGTTAGTTCTTCCTTCTTAGAGTTACGAATTTTAATTTCCAGATTGCTAACCCGTCCATTCTCGTTTATGTGATTTATCAAATCAGACCTACGGTCAATATCAACATAGATATCTAAATCCTTGGAATCCTTTCCAATAACATCATCCTTGGTTAATCCTGTTTTTTGGAGAAAAGCCTCATTAACATCAAGGTAAACACCATCCTCCAGAGTGCTAATGGTCATCATTACCGCAGCGGTATTGAATGCCTTTGAGAATTTTTCCTCCGAGGCCTTTACAACCCTCTCGGCCTCCAACCGGGGACTAATATCCTGAGCTATGGCAAAAATAACATCTCGCCTACTCCAAACTCCTTTAATCATCCTCACCTCAACGGGAATATACTTACCATTTCGGGTTCTCATTTCCGCTGTGTATGCCCCTCTGGCACCAATAAAGACTTCGCTTAATGTAGATGAAACTATTTCCTGATTCTTTTGGTGAAGTTTACAAAACGATTCCAATAGCAGTTCATGTTCCTTGTATCCAAGTTTACTCAGAACCGCTTGATTTACCTGTACTATATTTCCGTTATGATTAACGATAAAAACAAAATCTCCAAATGCGTTAACTAACAAGCGAAAATTCTGCTCCTCCTCTACCAGGTTATTTTCGGCCTCCTTTTGCTGGGTGATATCGTAACTGGAGCAAAGTAATGCAGGACGCCCTTCCCAATCGATAATTGAAACGTTGGATTTAATCCACTTTAAATCGTTGAGTTTTGTAAGAATTCGTAACGTGAAACTATTGGATTTACGAACCTTTATCTCGTTAAAATCATTCTGGAAGAGCAGTTTTATCAGTTTTCTATCCTTTGGATGTACAATATCCAAGAATAAAATCTCCTTAACCTCAAGTTCGTTATAGCCTGTTAAAAGATTAAAACTAGGATTACAGAACACAACCCTGTGGCTTTGTACTACATAGATACTACTCTCGTTCTGAAATAATAAACTCCTAAAAAGCTCATTTTCAGACTTAAGTTTAGCATTTACGCTGGTTGAATTCTCGTTGGTTTTCAAGAAAATTGCGGTTAAAAAAGATTGCAAAAGTTATAAAAAATGTGGATACGTTGTGCCTAAATCAAAAAGGAATTGAATATTTGAAGGAATATCAAGGAATGAAATTAAGTTAAAGGAATTATTCTCATCTATCTGTTTAATACCCAAACCAAACACTGCCATATCGACATCAATAATCGTCAAAATATGTCATTTTTTCAGAAAATTAGCATTGGCACATACATTGAAAATAGTTTAGTACAACAATAAATTGAATGTCTAACTAAATATGGAGGAAAAAGTTATGATACCAATGTTAAGACGCAGAAACACTCTGCCCAGTTTCGTTGATGAATTTTTCGGTGACGATTTGTTCAACCGCTTTTTCAACGAAAACGAGAATGTAACTGTTCCTTCGGTGAATATCAAAGAAGGAAAAGAAGATTTCTCGATAGAGGTTGCCGCTCCGGGTCTCGACAAGAAAGATTTCAAGGTTGATTTAAACAATAACATACTTGAAATCTCAAGCGAGAAGGAATTCAAAGAGGTAAGCAAGGACGAAAAAGTTATGCGACGTGAATTCCGCTACTCATCGTTTAAGCGCACCTTCACACTTCCGGACACTGCCGATACCGATAAAATTAAAGCCTCATACAAGGATGGAATCCTAAGCATTAACATCCCTAAAAAGGATGAGGCTAAGGTTAAACCAGTAAAGCAAATCTCAATATCATAAGAAAAGCCCAGTTTATCTGGGCTTTCTTATTGCTATTAGTAGAAGATATCTTCCAACTACCTGTACTCCATATGCTCCTGGTCGGTAATTTTCTCGCAGTAGTGGCACTTTAGTGCTACACTCTTTTTGTCGGCAACCTTAAACTTAGGAGTTACATTCTCGAAGTTGGTAATACACTTAGGGTTCACGCATTTTACAATGCCCTTAATTTCATCGGGAACCTCAACAAGCATCTTTTCCACCACCACGTAATCCTTTATAATATTCAACTTTGCGTGTGGTGCAACAATTGCTATTCGGTTAATCTCCTCGCGTTCAAAGTACTTATCGGCAATTTTCACAATTGCCTTTCGTCCCAACTGCTTACTCTCAAGGTTGGTTCCAAATGTAATAAGGTTTGATATTTTATCAAGTCCTAATATCGATATAACCTTGAAAAGATTTTGGGCGGGAATATGGTCAATCACAGTTCCATTCTGAATGGCACTAACGCTTAAATGTTTTTTATCGTTCATAGCTATTATCGTTTAATATTTTACTTCAAACCAAGTATTGATGCCATAATTGCCATACGGGCATACACACCATTAAGAGCCTGTGTAAAGTAATATGCTTTGTTGTTATCATCTACATCAATATTAATCTCATTTACACGTGGTAGTGGGTGCAAAACACGCATATTCTCTTTAGTTCCCTCCAGCATATGATTGCGAAGAATGTAGGCATTCTTAACTTTCTCATAATCCATTGGGTCAGAGAAACGCTCTTTCTGTACACGGGTCATATAAACGATATCGGCATCCTTAATATTCTCTGCCAAATCAGTATGCTCTTCGAATTTTAGTCCCTTTTCCTTTAGAAATAGTTTATATTCCTGTGGCATTTGAAGCTCCTTGGGAGCAATAAACACGAACGAAGCATTGAACTGCGACATTGCCATAAGTAATGAGTGAACAGTACGACCATACTTCAAATCGCCCACCATTACAATCTTTTGATTGTTAAGCGTACCCTGAGTCTTACGGATTGAGTAAAGGTCGAGCATTGTTTGGGTTGGGTGTTGGTTCGCACCATCGCCAGCGTTGATGATAGGAACAGGCGAAACCTCGCTTGCAAAACGTGCACTACCCTCAACTGGGTGACGCATCACAATTAAGTCCGAGTAGTTAGCCACGGTAAGGATAGTATCCTTCAAACTTTCGCCCTTTGAAACGCTTGTGGATGATGCCTCAGAAAAACCAATTATGCGTCCGCCAAGCCTGTTCACAGCACTCTCAAAACTCAAACGGGTTCTGGTTGAGGGCTCAAAGAATAAGGTGGCAACCACTTTGCCGTCCATAATTTTTTGCGAGGGGTTCTTCTCAAACTCCTCGGCCAAATCGAGCACTTTGAAGATTTCCTCCTTGCTCAGGTCGTTGATTGAAACCAAACTTCTGTTCTTCATCTTTATAATTTATTTTGGGTTGTTATCAAAAAAAAGCCCCGACAATCGGGGCTAACTATTCTATACTGTTGACAAATACTCCAAGTTTACTGATTCAATTTTCTCAACTCTCGAAATAAACTCATCGCTTAAACTCTTTCGGATAGTCACCTTAATTCTGCAACTATTATCGAACTGCTGCTCATTTATATCGATATTCATATCCTTGATTAGCCTCATTATATCGTTCATAACAAGGTAATTGAAATTGATACTGAAAATATCGTCCACCGTTTTGGTGATAATCTTGGCATTCTGCAACGCATCCTGAGCAGCCGATTTATAGGCATTAATCAATCCCGACACACCAAGTTTTGTTCCTCCAAAATAGCGCACCACAACCACCAATACATTGGTAACGTTGAAACTCAAAAGTTGGCCATGGATTGGTTTGCCAGCAGTTCCGGATGGTTCACCATCATCATTCACTCTCCATTTCTCGCCCTTTGCACCAAGTATGTATGCGTAACAATGATGACGGGCATCGTAGTATTCCTTCCGTAAATCCTCAACTATCACCTTAATTTCATCCTCGGTATAAACAGGTCGAGCAATAGCAATAAACTTACTACCCTTCTCGCGGTAAATCCCTGTAGAAGTTTCCTCAATTGTGCGATATGTATCCTCAACCACCATTAACTATACGCAAGTATTACTATTGATATAACTGAAAGCAAAATTCCAGCCCAATTTGTTCGGGTTGGGCGTTCCTTGAATAACATCAAACCGAGAAAAACACTGGCCACGACAACACCAATATTGTTTATTCCAAATAGTATTGAACCCTGCATCTGTTCACCTGTCAGTGCATCGGTATGGTTTAATGCTGCAATCATAAAGTACATTGAGCCAAAATTTACTAAGCCCAAAATCACTCCTAGTAACCAAGTTTTAATGTGCTTCAAATTGTTTGCTGCAGACTTATTAAAGGGTAAAATTGCAAAACCAATAGTTCCGGCAATGGCAAAAACGGCCGAATTGAATATTGGATTCAACTCATTGGTAACAAAGGTGGTTTGGGCATACTTAACCGACGAATCGATAATTCCAATCCCAATAAATATTATCAATGGCAAGTATAATCC
>JAEXVC010000038.1 GCA_023406715.1 Bacteroidota bacterium
CGGGAGCGCAAAGGTAGCAACTTTTTCCTTCCGTCCAACTCTTTCGCCAAAAAAATTTTTTCTTTTTTTCAGCCCCCTCAACCTTCCCAGAACGTCGCTATTCCTTCAAAGCGGGTGCAAATATAGAGGGTCTTTTTGGGATATGCAAGAGGGTTAATGATAAATAAGTGTTAAAAAGTGTTTCACTAGGCTTAGTCTACTGATTCACAGAAAAATCAAATTTGAAAATAAATTAAAAAAACTTAAAAAATGTTGCAGAGTGCTTGAAATAGGCAGAAAA
Source organism: Bacteroidota bacterium (assembly GCA_023406715.1). Lineage (GTDB taxonomy): Bacteria > Bacteroidota > Bacteroidia > Bacteroidales > Tenuifilaceae > SB25. The sequence continues at coordinate 281 of JAEXVC010000038.1, forward strand.
GCCTTATCTTCGCATACCTTATTATATATACAAATTCATTAATTACTTTTTATAAAATGGCTATTAAAGAAAAACTAGTAATTATTCCAACTTACAACGAGAAGGAGAATATTGAAAGAATGATTAACAAGGTTATGTCGTTACCTGGCGATTTTAACCTGCTTATTGTTGATGACGGCTCGCCCGATGGAACTGCACAAATTGTAAAAGACCTTCAACTAAAATATCCGGAAAGAATATATATTGTTGAACGGGCAGGAAAGCAAGGGCTTGGAACTGCCTATATTGCTGGTTTTAGATGGGCTCTGGAGCATGGTTTCGAGTACATATTCGAGATGGATGCAGACTTCTCGCACAATCCTGATGATTTAGTTCAACTATACGAAGCCTGTGCAAACGGTGCAGATTTGGCCATTGGCTCAAGGTACATAAAAGGTGTTAATGTTGTGAACTGGCCTATTGGCAGGGTCTTGATGTCGTACTTTGCATCGAAATATGTTAGGATAGTAACTGGGATGAAGATTATGGATACAACCGCAGGGTTTAAGTGTTACAAAGCAAATACCTTGAGGGCTATAAACTTTGATAAAATTAAGTTGATTGGGTACGGATTCCAAATTGAGATGAAGTTTACTGCATGGAAACTGGGCTTTAAGATTGTAGAAGTGCCCATAATATTTACCGACAGAAAACTTGGCGCATCTAAAATGAGCGGTGGTATATTTAACGAGGCTCTTTGGGGCGTTGCCAATATGAAGTTAAAGAGTTTATTTGTATCGTATAAAAAATTGCATAAACAAAACTAATCGTTGATGGTTTATCCGTAAACATCAAGTTATATGGGAAGAATAGCCATAACCAATGCCCTAATCATTAATGAAGGCAAACAACAAAAAGGGAACCTTATAGTTAATGAAGGTATAATTGAACATATCTCATACGAGAATTCTTCCGCCGTTTCGAAGTTTAAACCAGAAAGGATTATTGATGCAGAAGAACTCCTGCTACTTCCAGGGGTAATCGACGACCAAGTTCATTTCCGCGAACCGGGACTAACACACAAAGGTGACATATACACAGAATCAAAAGCTGGAGTCGCTGGTGGTGTAACCTCATTTATGGAAATGCCCAATACAAACCCACAAACAACCACCATTGAACTTCTTGAGAATAAATTCAAGATAGCCTCAGAGAAATCGTTTGCGAACTACTCATTCTACCTTGGTGCTACAAACGATAATGTTGACGAAATTGTCAAACTCAACCCAAAAAAGGTTTGTGGAATAAAGATATTTATGGGCTCGTCAACTGGCAATATGCTTGTTGATAGCAGAGAGTCGTTGGATAAGATATTCAAACTATCGCCCACTTTAATTGCAACTCACTGCGAGGATGAAACTACAATTCGCAATAACATTGAACTATTTAAGCAAAAGTATGGCGAAAACGTTGACTTTAAGTATCACGCAGATATAAGAAGCGAGGAGGCCTGTTACCTATCTTCGAGCCTAGCAGTTGAATTTGCAAAAAGACACGGTTCAAGATTACATATCCTACACCTATCCACCGCAAAAGAACTGTCGCTCCTAGATAATAAACTGCCTTTAAAGCATAAAAAGATTACTGGGGAGGTTTGTGTTCATCATCTGTGGTTCAACAGCAACGATTACGACAGACTCGGTTGGAGAATAAAGTGGAATCCAAGCGTAAAAACCGAAACAGATAGACTTGCTCTCATTGACGGTCTTAAAAACAACCTGCTCGATGTTGTTGCAACCGACCATGCCCCTCACCTATTGGAAGAAAAGAATAATACGTATTTTAAATCGGCATCGGGTGGGCCAATGGTACAGCACTCATTATTGGCAATGATTGAACTTTCCAAGAAGGGTAATTTTACTTTGGAAACTGTTGTGGACAAAATGTGTCATGCTCCTGCGATTCTTTACAAAATTGAAAAAAGAGGCTTTATCCGTGAAGGTTACCATGCTGATATAGTTTTAGTTAACCCAAATTCAAGGCAAACAGTTACAAAGGAATCCTTGCTCTATAAATGTGGATGGTCGCCTTTGGAAGGTGAAACTCTAAGCACCTCTGTACAAATTACCATGGTAAATGGTAAGATAGTTTATGAAAATGGTAGGTTTGATGAATCGAGCAAAGGAAATGCACTTGCATTTAATGTATAACTACCTCATTTATAAATCAATTTAACATATAATAAAAGAAGGTTCGAAACAATTTGCTTTTGATATCGTTTTCTTATGATATGAACATATCAGAATGATATCAAAAATTTCCCTATTCAAAAAAGTCAAATTTAACCCAAGAAAAGAGCTTTCTCTGGTTGTTATTCTTTTGGCCTCGGTACTTATATCATCCTGCAATCTGAATAAGGAGAGCAAGTCAAAGCATGTTTGGATTGATTTTAATGATTCAACATCTGTAACTACAAATACTGGGATGGACACCTCTAAATCTATTAAAGTAGCCATTGCATCCATTATCTCGCCTCAGGAAACTTTTATTCAGTACAACAACATCCTAAAGTATATTGAGGAAAAACTTAACCGAAAGGTTGTGCTAATACAGCGAAAAACCTACAAAGAAGTAAATGCTCTTCTCAAGAAAAATGAAATTGACTTGGCCTTTATCTGTTCTGGGGCGTATGTTCATGGAACTGATAACGACGCACTTTCTCTACTTGTTATACCTGTGCTAAATGGTAATCGATATTATCAAGCATACCTAATAGCGCATAAAGAATCAGGAATAAAAGGATTTGGTGATTTAAAGGATAAAAAGTTCGTTTTCTCTGATTCCCTTTCTAACACGGGTATGCTCTACCCTTTAAAAAGATTGAAGGATTTGCACACCACCAAAGACCTATTCTTCTCGGAAACTTACTTTTCACACGCCCACGATTACTCCATTGAACTGGTTAGCCGACGCATTGTTGCTGGAGCATCCGTAAATAGTCTTATTTACGACTATATTGCAAAGTACAATCCAGAGAAGTTAAGTAATATCAAGATAATTGAGAAATCGGAATGGTACGGAATGCCGCCAATTGTTGTTTCGAATGGAATTGATAAGGATCTTCGAGATAGTCTTCTTTCAATTTTTACCCAAATGCACACCGATAAAAAAGGTAACGAGATACTGAAACATCTTTTAATTGACAAATATGTTCAGGAATCGGACACCTTATATAATGGTATTAGGGAGATGTGTAAATATATATCGTGCAAGTAATGGACGAAGCAACCTCAAAATCATCGAAAAAACGATACATTCCGTTATTCTGGAAGTTTGCAATTGCCGTTTCCTCCATGGTAATACTCTTTGGCTCGTTAAACCTACTATTTATAAGGTACCAGGTTTACTTAGCCTTTGAGGCTCAAATTGAACGACAGGGTATTAGTATTGCCAAAAGTGTTGCGGAGCAAGTTGTTGAGCCAATACTTTACGACGAAATAGCCAGCGTAAATCAAGCATTACTCAGAACCAAAGCTATAAATACCGATATTGACTACCTAATAATACTATCGCCCAATAATACTGTTTTGGCGCATACACTTCCGGTAGTACCTTCTCAAAGTTTGATTAACGCCAACAAGTTGAGTCTAACAGATTCTGTAAGTATCAAAATAATTCACAGCAAAAGCCAGAACAATAAGACTATCCGCGATTTTGCCACGCCAATTATGGATGGTCGACTAGGCTTAGTAAGGGTAGGAATGAGCGAGGAGACAATTAACCGCCAACTCCTGCAAGCAACCCGATTATTCATCTTGTTAGTTTTTATTTTACTGATTATGGGTGTTTTTGCGGCATTTGTTCTATCGTATATCATTACAAACCCAGTTAAAAGTATTAGCAAGCAGGCTTCGCTGGTTAATTTAAAATCGCTCGAATCAAAGGAGAACAGCATTGACCTTGAGTACAATAATATTCTACTCAAAACAAAGAACCTATTTAACCTTCAGGATGAAATAGATATTTTGGGACATACCTTTAGAGAGATGATACACCGCCTCAACTCCGCATACATTGAGATTGAGAAAACACGTGAGTCACTAGCTCAAACCGAGAAAATGGCATCTGTAGGAACTTTAGCAGCGGGGCTTGCTCACGAAATTAATAATCCGTTGGCAGGAATGAAAAGTTGCCTACGGAGAATATCCGAAAATCCCGAAAATATTAAGCAGAACAAGGAATACATTGAGATGATGACCGAGGCCATTGAACGGATAAGCAATGTGGTTGAAGGGCTGCTAAACTTCTCGAGAAAGCAGGAATTAAAATACAGTAAAATAAATATCATTAAAAACATTGATAACTCCGTTGCACTCATTGGTTTTCAGCTATCGCAGTCGAAAATAAAACTTATTAAGGAATACGAATCACCTGTAATACAAATTGATGGGAGCGTAAACCATTTGGAGCAGGTATTTGTTAATGCAATACTAAACAGCATTGATGCCATTAATGAGAGAAAAATAAATGAAGAAAATGTTGCCGGGCAGATAATAATTAAAGTTGGGAGAAAGAATGATTACATTAACATTGATTTTATTGACAATGGCATTGGTATGCCGGAAGAAAAGATTGGCCAAATGTTCGATCCTTTCTTTACCCTTAAAAAAGTCAAACAGGGAACAGGCCTTGGATTAGCT
>JAEXVC010000104.1 GCA_023406715.1 Bacteroidota bacterium
TATTCGCTTGTACTCGATTATCTACGATGCAACCAACGAGATTAAGGATGCAATGGAGGGTATGCTTTCGCCTGAAATTAAGGAGGAGATTACTGGTACAGCCGAGGTTCTTGATGTATTCAAAATTACCAAGGTTGGTTCTGTTGCAGGATGTATTGTTCGCGAAGGTAAACTTATTAGAAACAACAAGGTGCGCCTAATCCGCGATGGTATTGTGGTTTACACCGGCGACCTTGGTTCACTAAAACGCTTCAAGGACGATGTTAAGGAGGTAACCCATGGTTTCGAGTGCGGATTGAACATCAACAACTTCAACGACATTAAAGTTGGCGATATTGTTGAAGGATTCCAACAGGTTGAGGTAAAAAGAAAACTCTAATTCGTTTAATATTGTTTTTAAAGGGTATCCAGTTTGGATACCCTTTTTGTTTTAATGAATATTTTTATTTTTGAATTGATTGTCAAAGTCAAGTATCTGTTTTTTTCTTACGTTTGTATATCAAACTTGAAATGAATGACATTACCTCCAGGTAAATACACTGCCGAAGAAATATCGTGGTTTAGGTCTATTTTCGACTCATACTACGAGAGCATTCGGAGTTTTGCCTACTTCAAAACTGGTAGTGTAGATTTAGCCGATGATATTGTTCAGGAGGTTTTCCTGAAATTATGGAGTATGCGAGGAACCGTTCGTGCGGAAACGGTCAAATCATTGCTTTACACTATAGCAGGCAATATCATCAAAAATCACTATAAGCATTTACAGGTAACATATAACTTTCAACGCGACAATTCTGCTGAAAGCCCAAGCGAATCTGCTGATACAGAAGTTAGGATGGAGGAGCTTAACCAGCAACTTCAGCAGGCACTAGCATCAATACCTGAGGGGCCGCGTGAAGTATTCCTGATGAATAGGATTGAGGAACTATCGTATTCCGAAATAGCCGATAGGCTTGGGTTAAGCGTTAAGGCAATTGAAAAACGAATGTCGGAGGCGCTTCGGGTGCTTCGAGAAAAATTTAATTACAAGATATGACTCCAGAGGAAAAATATAATGATGAACTAAACAACCCAGAATTGGAGCATATTCTTTCAGAAATGAAAGGGGTAAAAGTTCCTGTTTCGTCGCGTTCAAAGGAGGAGGCTTGGAATTTACTAATGCAATCGGTGGTTGAACAGGAGCATCAGGCTAAGGTGGTTAAAATTGTTAATACTAAGGTTTGGCTTGCGGTGGCTGCATCGGTTGTTGTTTTTATTGCTGTTGGATGGAGCTATGCTTGGTTTTCGAGTATCGAAAAAGTTGCCCCTAAAGGCTATGTTGTTGATGTGGTTTTACCCGATGGTTCTCAGGTTATGCTGAATGCCGATTCAAAAATTAAGTATCCAAAGTTCTACAACTTGGTGGGTAGGAAAATTAAAATGGAAGGCGAGGCATATTTTAAGGTTAAAAGTGGAGAACGGTTTACTGTTACAGATTCTCAGAACAGAACTGTTGAGGTGTTGGGAACAGAGTTTAATGTAAAATCGCGAGATAAAAATTTTCAGGTTGTTTGTTTTGAGGGAACAGTTAACGTTATTACACCAACAACTGAGCCTGTAAAGTTAACCAAAGGGCTTAGCGTAGATGTTGAAAATAATGGGTTGAAGGTTACTCAAACCCCAACGGATTCAATTGGTGCACCAACTTGGACTATTGGTGAATTTTTCTTCCAAAACGCAAAACTCTCCGATGTACTCGATGAGATTGAGCGCCAGTTCAATGTAACTATTAGTGTTGAAGGGTTTGATGCCAGTGAACGCATATATACCGGTTTTTTCCGCAATAATAACCTGAAGGAAGCGTTGGATTTGGTTTCGCTACCTATGGGAATTGTGTATGAGATTAGTGCTGACTCCAGTGAAGTTTCCATTAAAAATTAGGGTAAAATCAACCTGAGTTGTACTTATTTACAGTGGTATATTTTCCTTAATGCTATACCTTTGAAACGGCTAAAAGTATATAAACTTCAATATTTGTGTTGTTTTATGATAGTGTTTTTCTCTATCATAACCAATGGCTCATATGCTCAAGAGAGAATAAGCGAAAGATTCAATAATATTCCTTTATCAGCGGCGCTTGATTTAATAACAAAAAAGTACGGAGTAAAAATAGCTTTCGACAATGCTGTTGTTGAGGGAGTTACTGTCAGTGCTATTGTTAGGAAGGATTTTCCAGAGCAGGCCATAGAGAAACTACTCTCAAACACAGGTTTGGAGGTTGTTAAAATTAACGATGTTTTTATACTTAAAAAAAAAGCGCTAATTGAGACTGTGGCCGTAAAACCCAAGAATGTTGTGGGGATTGTTCGCGATAAAATATCAGGAGAAACACTGCCTTATGCCAATGTAAGAGTTTTAGGGGCAAACATTGGAACATCAACTAACCCCGATGGTTACTTTTCCATTCAAGAATCCGCGGAGGATTCAATGACCATTCAGGTTAGTTACATTGGCTTTGAGCCATTGGAGATGAAGGTTGCAAAGTTAGAGTTCAACTCATCGCCCGTAATTGTTGAACTTGATAGAAATTCTATAACACTTCCTGATGTTAAGGTTGTAAAGGAGATACCCGAATTTATATCGGCGGGGAGTCGACCTAGCGAGTTTGTTTGGAACTCTCGAAAGGTTGGGCAAGTTTCGAGTTTATCGGGAATTGACATTGTTGCTCCTTTACAGTTACTACCAGGAGTAGATGGTACCGTTGAGTCTTTATCAGGACTTACCGTAAGGCATTCGCCCTCGGACAAGAACTTATTTATTTACGATGGATTTACTATATACCATATCGACCATTTTTTTGGAGCATTTACTAGTTTTAACAGTAAGGCAATCAAAGATATCCGACTAATTAGAGGAGGGTTTGATTCTCGTTGGGGTGGGCGAGCCTCCTCGGTAGTTGAGGTTACTGGGAAAACAGGAAATGAGAATAGTTTTGTGGTTGATGCCGGAGGCGACCAATTATCTGCAGATATTGCCATGGAAGGACCTATTGGAAAAAAAACAACATTTGTACTGGCTGCTCGCAGGTCATTTACCGATTATTACCGTTCCGACCTCTATTATAATCTTTTTGAAAGTGCAAGTTCCGATTTGCTATCGTCTAAATTGAATGTTGGAGCATTTAATACCGACCCAAGTTTACCAGAGTTTTACTATTACGACGTAAATGCAAAAATCAACTTTAAACCCACACAAAAGGATAACATATCGATAAGTGGATATCGGGGAACAGATGATTTAAACTATAAGCAATTAGATGCCAATCCTTACATAGAGGAGGATTCCTACTGGGGAAACCAAGGTGTTGGTTTACGCTGGGCTCGACAATGGAATCCGAATTTCTATCATAATTTAACCATAGGTGCTTCTGATTATAACCTTTTTTACTTCCATAACGATAGCACGCTTCGCAAAAGGCAATATTCAACTCTGCGCGATACTATTTTGAAGGATTACAAAATTGACAATGGTTTGTCGGATATCTCCATTAATTTATCGGGACACCTAAAGTTAGGACAGTACAATACGCTTGAAGGTGGATTTCACGGAAATATGGTTGATATTGATTCCTACGAGTCCTATGTGCAAGCAACCAATGGAAGTAAGGCAATCGATACTGTTAGAACAACTAGTTTTTACTCCGAAACCTTTACTGGATGGATTCAGAATACAATTTCCATTGATAATCTTAAAGCGTTTACCTTTGGTTTTCGTGCTAGCCACCATAATCTTACATCGAAGTTTTATTTTGAACCCCGGTTTCAGTTGATGATTAATCCTTCGGAGAAGTTAACGCTTAAATTTGCTGCAGGGCAGTATAATCAGTACGTAAACCGGGTTCTTCAGTTTGGGTCTAGCTATAAAAACATTTGGACAGCTTCGGATGGCGACCGCTTCCCAGTTGTTAAATCCAAACATTTTATTGCTGGGTTTAGTTGGAAAGGTAGTAATGGGCTTATTCTTGATTTGGAGGGCTATGCAAAGAAAACCGATGGTATGTCGTATTTGCAAAGTTTGGTTCGAAGGACCAGTG
>JAEXVC010000156.1 GCA_023406715.1 Bacteroidota bacterium
GTGCTGACCTCCACCGCTTTTGCTTGTAGGCTGTGACCAATATATCAAAGATACAATCTGAAAGCAATTCACAACTTTTGCCGTGTTTAAACGCAAATATATACGGCTGTGACCAATATATCAAAGATACAATCTGAAAGCAATTCACAACCATCCCGGTACTAGGCAAAAAGCAAAGCCAGCTGTGACCAATATATCAAAGATACAATCTGAACCGAGCGTATTTTGCGAGTACGGCGCAGCCAACGCAATTCGTAACTAACGAGAACCCCTGTCAGGGTTCAAAACCCTGACAGGGGTGGTGATATCTCAAAACAACTCCAACTGCTGTGGTTCTGGGCTTGCCTTTATGGGTTTGGTGGAGTGGAAAAGTTCCATTGCCCCAAATTGCTTGTCGGTTATGCACATTATACCCACGTAGCCGTTTGGCGGCAGAAAACTTTTAACACGTTTAATGTGCACATCGGCATTCTCGCGACTGGGGCAGCAACGGGTATAAATTGAAAATTGGAACATTGAGAAACCATCTTTAATCAAGCTTTTGCGGAACAACGCATACTGTTTTCGCTCCTTCTTGGTTTCGGTTGGTAAATCGAAGAATACTAAAACCCACATAACTCGGTACTGGTTTAATCGGTCAAAGGTGGTCATAGATATTTAAAGATTCACCCCTGACAGGGTTTTAAACCCCGTCAGGGGTAGTATGAAATACTACGTAAATGTTGGATACATAATTTTACGACTTGTCCCATCGAAGCAATCGAAAAGCGATGATGTGGTTCGTTGTGTAGCAATCATCAATGGACTACTTTTGTCATCAATTACCACATCTATCGCTGGAATAACAAGAAGTTTTGCTTTTATTTCCTTGGTTAACTCTTTGCAATCTATGCCTTCCTTTACAATATCGAGAACAACCCTATCTACAAACGGACGGTATGGCTCCATAATATCGTCGGCCAGGCAAAAGGCGTTATACCGGTTGTGGTGGTGTATTCCCAGTGTTGGAAGTAACCCACTTGCCACCAAACTACGGGCAATTACCGCACGGAGTATAGCGTAGCCGTAGTTGAGCAGATTGTTTGGTTCTTCATCGTACCTGCCACGGGTAAAAACATTGTCGGAGTAACCATTAAAAAGACTTTTCCAGTAAAATGCAGCAGCACGCCCCTCGTAGTTATCAGGGTCGCCACTTTTTACGCTTCTTACCCAGTATAGCATTGGCTCAATATCAACTCCAATGGATTTGAGTAAAAATGCCTGATTCTGAATTTTGGCTTGCACCGTTTGCTGCCAGAGTTGCTTTTTTAGCGGTACGCTTGCAGTTAGTTGAACAGCAAACCGCTCGCTTTGCAGCGTGTTTGATTCTAATGGGTACAGTAACCCCGATGGCATGTGACGCTCATCGGTAGTAATTATTGCAGTATTGTTGGCAAGTAACTTGTTCAGCAAAACATGAGTTATGGTAATTTGAGGAGAGTCGAGTATTACCACGCCAACATCCTCAATGGGAACCGACTTGGTTTCGGAATCGCCACTGGGATACTCAACCACCATTTGCTGATCCTTGGCCTTAAGGTAGGTTGGGTTACCAAAGTAAAGGGTGCGCTTTATCATATTTCGTTTATTTAGAAAGCCCTGTCAGGGTTTTAAACCATGATAGGGCTAGGAAAACTAAATTCCCTGAACCATATCAGGGTCAACTATTTTACGATGAACATCAACAAAATTATTGTTACCACCGAACCACACCAGCACAGTTTCTCTATCAACTTTAGTTGGTTTTGTAGAAAGAATACTACCATACGACGACCAAGGATAATCCCTAAAATCGTCGGTAAAATTATGGTGAACAGGATTCTGATGTATATAAATTACAAGGTTCTGGAAATATTTCTCGGAGGTTATTTTAAGGCGATGGAAAGGTCGTTCAAACAATGTACCCGACCTTTTCTGCTGTTTGTTAATTGCCTGTGTGTACGAATTAAAAAGATGAGAGAAGTAGAGGTGTGGAGGTTTTAATGCATTACCCCTGTCAGGGTTTTGAACCCTGACAGGGGTGGGTAGCGATTTAATAATTATTTCGTTCTCCTCCTTTATCCTTATCAATAAATGGAAATGGTTTCCCATTAAACACCACGCATAGGTATCGGCAATTGGTGTGATGTATTTATCGTAAAGCCTAAGGAAATGCTCGTAGTTATCAGGAATATAGAATAACGGAGTGCCATTAATACCGCGGTTGTATATATGGTAATAACCGCCGTGCTCCAATGGTATATCCCTAGAATTTGACATAAGTTTTTTATTATTTCTTTGTTGATAACTCTGACGGGGGCTAAAACCCTGTCAGAGTTGCAAAAAGTTTATCGTTTACTTTAATAGTATCTCCAAGTCTAACAATTTTAATTTGATTCGATAGGATATTGTTTTGACCCGACAACTTGCCGTTTTGATTCGATTATCTGTTGATTTAATACACTGTTGTGTCGTTTTGATGCTGTTTCCTTTTAATTTGAGGCGGGAGCCTGTCGAAACAATAGCCTGCTCTATTGATTTGATAGTAAATCCTATCAAAACGAAAAGATTGCTTATTTATAAAATAGGAGGGGGCACTTGGTAAGTACCCCTCCCCACTCGGCAAGTACTCCCTATCTGTTTTAGAGAGGGAAGATTTATGATTTTTGAGCGCTGGCTATTTCGTCGGGAACAACAGCTACCTCGAATGACGTTTTTAAATCGTCAACAATGGCCTTTGTGCCAGGAATATTCATCTTGGCGGCTTGCTTTGCGGAGTTATATATGGATAAAGCGGCGGAATAGGCATCGGAGCCTGCAGCAATTCTGGTATCGTTAACAATGTCGGCCAAACGGTTAATCTCCTTGGCGATATTCTGAAGGTTGTTGAAGAGGGTAAGGTCGCGTTCCAACTCGTCGAGGTTAGTGAACGGTGGAACAATTTTGGGTTCTTTCCTGGCGTAGAAAATGCATTTTGAGACGAAGGGACTACGTGCATCCTCTAACTTAGGCATAGATCTTTTTACGGCTGGTGCCAGTTTAATGGCAAAGGGTAGCTTAGCCTGAATGTCGGCTAAATCGGCAGTAATTTGGTTAATTACCTCTTGGGTAATTTCAGCGGAAATGTAATCACTCATAGCAATTTGTTTTTAATAGTTAGTAAATAGTTTAAAAAACATAAAGGCTAAAAAGCGAAAGGCAAAACAAGTAATTGTAAATAATAATATAACATACATCTAATGTATATATATTTATTTAAATATTAAAACAAAATGGTAATTTTTACAAAAAAGGAAGATTTTCAAATCTTCCTTTTTTGTAATCAATTTCGGGTTTTGAATCACAAGTATGCTTCTTAAATTTATACAGTATTTTTCCTAGTCGATTGATTTTTAGTTTTCAACAAACACAATGTTAAAATGTGATTAACTAATATTTAAACTTTATTACACCATCTAAACTCATTTCAAAATCTTTGTTTTCGACAATAAAATTAAAATTACCAGGGCTTAAAAGTAATCGTGGTGCTACAAAATCTGTAGAAAATGCTGAAAACCCATTTACCCCTTTTTTGCCAAAATCTTTTTCTGGAAAGTCAATTAATAATTGTTTATCATCACGAGCATCTAAATGATGTTGGAATTTGATTAAACCTTGTTTAGCATCAAATAAATTCTTAACAACGTATAGTCTCTTAGATAAATCGATATTATCTAATTCAGGTAGTTCTTCTTTTGAACTACTGAAAAATATCACCTTTTGACCTACTTGAAAGATATGTTTCATTTTTGCTAATTTTTTGTTTGCCCCTCTCCCAATATAAATAGGTTCTTTTGCTTTAAATAATTCTTCGTATTTTCTAATCTCTAAATGTTTAATATATCTTGCTGCTTCAAAAACATTAAATGGCACAATAACCCTCCCTTGTTCATTCTCATATAATCCAAATAAAAAGTTTTCACCAGATGCAGCATATATGAAACTCTTATAATCTTTAGTGGATTTGTAAATGTGTTCTTTTACAATTGTAGCATTATCAGGGTTCATAAAGCCTCTTGCTGCTTTTACTCGACAGCGTATGTGTCTTATTCTACGCCCTTGAAAATCCTTTAATTCTATTTGTTTCACGCCATCTATCAATTGTTTTTTTAAGAAATCATCTAAATGTACATCAACGATAACATCAGTCTTGAAATTGATATCTTCTATAGGCTTTCTTAAAACCATCCAAATCTCATCTTTCCCGTCGGTCTGATTGTAAATAATTTTACCGTTTTCATCTCTTTTTAACTTCCCATTTTCTTCTTTATCTGCCACTTTAATTTTTCCATAATATGTTTGCAAATGTAGTTCGCCTCTAATAGAGTCGCCTTGCGCAATTTTAGGAGTTCGGTTTTCTTTATCAATCCAAACTATTCGTCCTCGCTTACGCACGACCTTCTTTCCCGGAGTCAATGTTTGATCCTTGTCAGCAATATTATTGACAAGAATATTTTTTTGTATCTCTTCAATCATTGAATAATTGAAGGTAGGGAATGGCTTTTCATGGTATTGCTTGTTTTTGTTTTCCGGTTTTTCTTCAAACTCGTATAACTTTTTCAACACTTCTTCTCGTTTTTTTGCAGAAGGAATTAACGTAAGTACTGCGGCATCTATGGCATGGTGATAATGTTTACTTCTGTCTTTTTTATCACTCTTTGGTTGTATACTGAATATTTTTCTAAACTGTGCAGTATTAGTTCCTTTCAGTACATCTACTTTCTCAAAAACAGTTTTTAAATAATGAAAGGCGTATTTTGTTATAATTTGCGTATCAGTTAATTGACTATTTATGAAACCTTGAGGAATTTCTGTTCTTGTAAAACGATCTAACTTGTTATTCCAGTAGTCATACTCCATTTGACGCAAGTATTTTTGTCTAATTGCGTTGTCTTTTTCATCCTTATCTTGTGCATTTTTTGATTTAACTTTCCAAAAATCGATTTGTTTTTTCAAGTCATCAACTTTTTTTTCCCATACTTCTAATCTTGGTTTAATCGCGGGATACCCTAGTGCTTCGTTTTCATAATTTGGTAATTCAACTGGTAGTTTATCTTTTTTGATATTACGATTATAATCGGCATAACAAATTGTCATATTTTCTAAAGAGTTATCAAAAGACTTACTTCGAGGAATGGTATGTTCAAAATCAATTTTATTTTTATCAAACAAATCAGTGATTTTGATTACTTTTCCCGTATAGACGCAAATACAATTCTGCTCTCTCCAAAGACGATATTTTTGGATATCCTTTTCCGTAATGGATTTATCTTTATCAATTTCAACAATTGCTTTTGCGGTTTCCTCATAATTTTGAATTTGTTCTGTCCAAAGCCGAAATTTGTCAATATCATCATTACTTTCAGGATTGACAAACCCTTTAAAATCTTGGTCTTTAATTAATTCCGTAATGGCAATTTTAAATCCAAGGTTTTCTGCTTCACGCTTGCGTTGGTAAGTATCTATTGCCCAACGTTTATTGGCATCGTTTAAATCTCTGGCAATTTCAACTACAATGCGCGTTTCATTGTCAATTTTTTCTGTTTCGATCAAATAGTTGATCACATCACGTAATCTGTATAGCGTTTTGTAGGCCATTGGATTTTTAAATGCCGCAGTTTTTGGACTTTCTAAAAATCGTTGATCTTCCTTTTTGGGATAAATATCTATTTGTGAAGGATGGTAAATTTTTCCCAATTTCTTTGTTGAAACAGCAAAATTGGAATCTAAAAAATCTTTGATTTGATTAACTAAATGCGGCTGTTTTATATGCTCCCGTTTACTGTCACAAAAGAATGCTTGGTATTTTTCAGCTATATCGGACAGTATTAGGTGTTGTTCATTTGGTGATTTTGTCTTCCAAGTTTTTTCACCGAAATACTCTTGCGTTGTCTTTTCTATATCTTTTATGTCTGTATCATCTAATTTATACATAAAATTTTTCCAAGCAAATCTCTTTTCATAATCTAGGGCATAGTAGTTAAATATTAAGTTATTTGTAATCGATACTATTGTTTTTTCATATCTATTTTTTTCTATTTCACCTTTAATTGCGGTTAAAATCACATCTTTATTTTTCCCATAAATGCTACTGCCTAAGATCTCAGGTATTTTAGCAAGAATGACTGCTTCTGTATAGATGTGGCCATTCCTCAAGAAAGGTAAGATATTATTGATTGCTTTTAAACTTAGATTTGCATAGCCAACAGGGACTGAATTAAATAATGTAGCCAGTTCTTTAACTTGGGTTTCTTCTAACTCAAGTATTTGGACTAAAAACTCAATAAAATACTCTTCATCGTCAAACGAAAACAAAATGTGCCAGACATCCTCAATTTTGTAAGTTACAGTTTCTTCCTTCCCTTTATTTAACCTGACAACTGTTTTCTTAAAATTTTCCCAGTCTTTACCAAAGACTGATTTCAACCTTGCCGAAACATAACAACTTGGAATAGAAATTTCGTCCATTTTCGGACTGTAATTCAGTTCCCACTCCCTACCGCCATTGTCTTTAATAAACTTTCTTATTTCTGAAAACTGAAATTCTTTTTTGCTTTTGAAAAAGAATTTTTCATTGTAAATCATTTCTTTAAGTTCCAACGGAATTGGCTTAAAATCGGAGTTGCTATCAGATCTGTATTTTAAATTGTTTATGAAAGACCAAGCCCTATATTCTTCAAACTTTGGGTGGCTAATAGGACAACGAGGTTTATTTGCCTCCAGCGTACATTTGCCTACTAATCCTTTTTGCGATCTCAATGGACGTTGAAAGAAAATAGCTTTTTCGATATCATCTACAAAGGACTTGTTTTTGATTTGTTGAAATTCAATGATCTTATCAACTTCTTGTTGGTAATCTGAACGCAATGTGTATCTGTTTCGCACACGAATACACTCTTCTTCTAAATGGGCAAAAGCAGCACCTAAACTTCCGTTTTCAATTATTAACTTTTCATATTCATTTCTTCCAATTGTTTTAGTTTCATTACTTCCTTTATAGACAGCTGTTTTTTCATTCGATCCACTCTTTCTACTGCTTTTAAACCCACGACGTTGTGCTATGTGATAAAATGCTCTTCCAACTTTATAACGATTTTTGGGAATCAATAAATCCATCCTTTCAGTAATCAATAATCTCCTTAACTGATAAGGGCTTTTAAAGTCAGGGGCTCCGTCTCCATCAAAATCCAACTTAATCCATTGGCTAAACAATGAATCATTAATAGGAAACACTCTGCCTATTCCTTTTTTATATTTTTTCCATTTGTTAAGATTATCAAGACTCAAAGGACAGTAATCATTTTCAATAAGAACTTTAAGCGTTTCCCATTTTCGATATCTTCTGGCATTATACAACCTACGAGAGGAGCGATGTTTTGTGCGTTCAGCAGCATAAGAAAACTCTCCAGATTTTCCTTCTCCAACGCCTTTTTTAAAAGTATAAACTCCATACCAAGTAAAGTCATTGTCTTCTCTTAATGTCAGACCAATGGAGTTTGTTCCCAAGTCTATCCCTAATGTTTTTTCCATAATTAATTAGTCGTTAGTATATTTCAAATATTTTTTTACTATCTTTACAAACGAAAGACAATTCACAACAAGGCTATAAGCCGAAGAAATTCTGAACCCTGCGTACTCCGTGGGGTTTTTTGTTTAGTACTTCCGTATGTAGCCTTTTGTTTTTTCCTCCCTTAAAATTAAATGATTTTATTTTGAATAAAAAATGTTAAACAGCTGTTATTTAGCGTTTAAACGATGGTTTAATGTTGATGCGGCTAGCCCTGTCAGGGTTCTGAACCCTGACAGGGCTATTTTATGGAACATAGCAACTTTACTGGAATAGATTTATTCGCCTTTTACTAATCCATTCACCACATCAATCACCAATCCCATATCAAACCCGCGCGATACACCGAAACGGATTAGTTTATTCTTTAAATCGTAAACCGATTTCGATTTGGTTTGCTTGGCTTTTCGGGTAATTAGTTCGAGTAGTTGTGTTTTGTCAGTGCTTGGGTCTATTTGGGTTAGAGCATCGTTAATTATTTCGGTCGAGATTCCCTTTGCCCGAAGGGCTGTGGCTATTTTAACTCTGCCCCATTTGCTAATTCTGCTTTTGTCGCGAACAAACATTGCGGCATACCTTGTGTCATCGACAAATTTATCTGATGTAAGACTATTAATTACCCAGGCAATATCTTGTGGCTCCATTTTCCATAGAATCATCTTCTGCCTTAAATCGCCAGTGCATTTTTCGCTACGGGCACAAAGGTACTGCAAGCGCGAGAGCGCTTTTTGCCTGTCTACTTGATTGGTGGTTTGCGTATGGTTTTTAGTATTTTGCATTTTATATCTGAGATCTTCTGTCTAATGTCTGGCATCTATCTTTTGCCATAAGCCATTCTATCTTTTCCGTTGATATCCTTTCTAATTTCCACATCACTAAAGCCATTGCCAATAAGCATATCCTTTATTTCATTCCCAAATGCCTCGTTAATTTCGAAGTAGAGTTGACCGTTGGGTTTAAGCCAATATTTTGCTTTTTGGGCAATTGTTCTATAAAAAATCAAAGGGTCGTTATCGCTTACAAAAAGGGCTAGGTGTGGTTCAAAATCGGTTACGTTTCGGTTCATCAGTTGCTTCTCCTGCTCCCTCACATAGGGTGGGTTGCTAACAATAATATCGAAAGGTGCACCTGCAATTTCATATATTTCCAAAATATCACCTTTAATAAAATCAACATTAACGCGATTTATTAAAGCATTACGTTTTGCTACTTTAAGCGCATTTTCTGAAACATCAAGCGCTGTTACTTGTGCATCGGAAAGATATTTAGCCAACGAGACAGCGATACAACCCGAGCCTGTTCCTACATCTAGTATTTTAGGTGAATTATTCTTGTTATTGCTGATTATCCAGTGAACCAACTCCTCGGTTTCTGGCCGGGGGATTAATACCTCTGCGTTAACCTCAAAAACTATATCCATAAAATCCGCTTCGCGAATAACATACTGAACTGGATTTCCTTTTTTTAGTTCATCCAAAACCTCAAGAATTCTGCTGGTTATATCACCACTTAGTATATCGTTTGGGCTTAAATGTACCCTGTACTCAGGCATTTTAACTATCTTCTCAAAAAGCATTTTTCTGATGGCCAGTACCTCGGTTGCTGGGTACAATTCCGATAAACTTGAGCCAATTACATCAAACAGCTGCCTTAAAGTATAACTGTTCATTAAAAAGTGTATTTTTGTATAGGATACAAATTTACTGAATATTATGGATAACTCTGAGCTTCACAGGATGTATATGTCGCGTTGCCTAGAGCTTGCGCTTAACGGAAACGGCAATGTTGCCCCAAACCCAATGGTTGGTGCTGTTATTGTGCATAACAATAAAATTATTGGCGAAGGATTTCACGCACATTACGGCGAAGCTCACGCCGAGATAAATGCCATTAACTCTGTAAAAGATAAATCGCTACTAAAGAATTCCACTATCTATATATCGCTTGAGCCATGCTCGCATTATGGAAAAACTCCACCCTGCACCGATAGGCTTGTTGAATTGGGAATTCCCAATGTGGTTATTGCTTCAGTTGACCCAAATCCAAAGGTTAGCGGACGTGGCATTGAAATACTTCGTCAGCAAGGATGCAATGTTACTGTTGGTGTGCTGGAGGAAGAAGCAAAGTTTCTGAACCGAAGGTTTATTACATATCACACAAAAAAACGTCCATATGTAATTCTAAAGTGGGCTCAAACAATAGATGGATTCATAGATGCAGTCCGCAAACCCACCGACCCCATTGCTCCTATATGGATTACCAACGAGCATGCCCGCTCCTTGGTTCATAGGTGGCGAAGCGAGGAACAAGCGGTACTTGTTGGAACCAATACTGTTGAAAAGGATAACCCACACCTAAACGTTCGCAGCTGGAGTGGTAAAGTTCCCTATAGAGTTG
>JAEXVC010000168.1 GCA_023406715.1 Bacteroidota bacterium
GTCCAGATAGGCATTTGCACGTTGAATCCGACCTTCCATCAACGCTTTCCGAATAGTTGTAGAACTAACGGTTTCCTGCTGAATATCCTGCTCGGGAATTTCCTCCACACCAAATCCATACTCAACACTCAATTTCTGTAACTCTTCATAATCCCCTTCCCTATTATGACCAAAATGATGATTAAATCCGACAACAATGAATTTTGCGCGGAGCTTCTCCATCAAGTAGGTTTTAATAAAGTCGAGCGATGATACTTTCGAAAACTCAAGTGTGAATTTCACCACTATTAAATGGTCGAGTCCAGCTTTACTGAGCAAATCTATTTTCTCGCGCTGCGAAAGGATAAAAAGCAACTTTTTCCCTTCGGTTTCGGGATAAAGGACTTTACGTGGATGCGGATGAAAGGTAATCAGTACAGATTCTCCATCAATGCTGCGAGCAATTTCATTAATTCTATTGATGATTGTTTTATGGCCAATATGAACACCATCAAATGACCCTGTAGTAACCACAGGATTTTTGATTGAACTCAAATCGTCGAAACCGTAATGAACTTTCATCAATAAAATATTATCGAATAAAAATAGAAAAATCTTTACGAAAAAAAAATATTCTGGGAAATCCCAGAATATCTCAATAAAAATTCAATGGTTCAATTAATTATGCTTTACAAAGTAAGCTACTTTCTCCAACGATGTAATCATATCGTACTCCTCCAGATAAATGGATTCCGGAACGTTTACTGGAACTGTAGTGAAATTAAGTATACCTTTTATCCCAGCATTAACCAAAAGTTCAGCCACAGTTGCGGCAGAATCTGGCGGTGCAGCAATTATTGCAATTGAAATGTTACTTCGTTTAACCACTTCGCCTAAATCTTTCATATGATAACAATTAACACCAGCAACAACCCTATTAACTTTATTTGGGTCGACATCGAATGCTGCAACAATATTCAACTTAGGGCGTTTTCCGTTGAAGTAAGCAGTTATTGCTCTACCAAGGTTTCCCATACCAACTACTGCAACACTTAAACTCTCCTCGTGGTCAATCAAACCGCCAATTACGTTAATTAACTCCTGCGCATCGTAACCTTTCTTTTTAAGGCTAGAATAGCCAATGAGCATTAAATCGCGTCGTACCTGAACGGCTGTAATATTATGTAAACCAGCCAACTCGTGCGAGTAAATGTGTGTTTTGCCTTTAGCCAAGCAGTTATAGAGAGTTCTTCGGTATTCGCTTAAACGTTCTACTGTTTTTTCGGGTAACTTCATACAGTTGAGTTTTACCTTTTGTTTTAAATAGTTTCACAAATTTACAACACAAATTCAATTTTAGATTCCTTCGTTTGCAATAATAGTACTTGCTATGGGAAATAAAAGTGTAAAAGTTGAACCCTCGCCGGGTTTACTTTCAACTTGAACCTCGGCACTGTATAGTTCCAGAATCTTCTTCACAATTGATAATCCTAATCCACTACCACTAACATTTTTACTTTGTGGGTTTTTAATTCGAGTAAACTCTTGGAAAAGTTTTGATAGGTCATCCTCGTTAATTCCAATTCCTGAATCCGACACCTTGCAGAAAATGTGACTATCAGTATGCCCAACTTCACATTTTACCCAACCTCCCCGAACATTGTACTTAACAGCATTCGATACAAGATTGTTAAGCAGAATCTCCATATCATCAGAATCGGCAAAAATAGGCTGTGGGTCATCAGTAACTAACTCCAAAGTAATATCGCGTTGCACGGCCATTGGAGTCATTGTATCCAATGCCGATTTAGCAACAAGAGTCAAATCTATCTCCCTTAAATTTCGTCTTCGTTTGCCCGATTCAATGTGTGTTAAATCCAACAAATCCATTATTAGGTTACGCATGGCTTGTATTCGCGAAAGCGAACGGTCTATAGGCTCTGCATAATCGTCAATTTTATCGCCACACTGCTTCTCCTGCATCATGTGTAAGTAACCTTCGATGGCATTTAAGGGCGATTTTAACTCATGTGAAAGCACTGTGAGGAACTGAAAACGCACCTGTTTACCCTCCTTATGAAGTTTTCGGGTCATTCGGCGAAGGAAAAAATGCTTGGCAATATTCTCCATCGAGGCCTTTAACTCCTGTGGCGTAAAGGGTTTGGGAACAAAATCGTATGCACCAATATTTGTGGCTTTAACAGCCAACTCCAACGATGCATAGGAGGTTATCATCATTACTAGAATATTGGGTTGATTGGCGTTAATGTACTCCAACACCTCAATCCCCTGAATTCCGGGCAACTTATTATCAAGCAAAACAATGGCAGGTGGTTGTTTCTGAATAATTTCAATAGCGGCCTCGCCAGTTTCGGCTTCAACAATATTAAAACCAATTTCGTCTTCCAAAAAAGGATAACTAACTGTAAAGTTTCTAAGAATACGCGATACCCCTGAACGAATTCCGGGTTCATCGTCAACCACTAGCACATCAAGAATTTCCATACTAGAGTTTTAGTAGTTTAATTATTTCGCGGTGAAGTTGGTCTGGTCTAATGCCTTTTTCAAGGTACAAATCGGCTTTAATCCACTTACGCTCCTGCTCTGAACTAATTCCAAACGACATTCCTGTTTCAGCAGCCACAGCTGTTGCAATGATAATTGGAATTTCAGGATATTTGCGCTTAATTTTATAACTAAGGATAAACCCACTATCCTCGTTCTCCATCATTAAATCGAGAATTGCCAAATCGGGCTTCATGGTGCTTAGCATCTGCTCAGCTTCACGCTGACTTTCGGCAGTTACAACCTCAAAGCCCATTTTCTCAACGTGAAACCTTAGTTGATACAAATAGTCTATATCATCGTCAACAATAAGGATAGTTTTTTTTGCAGTAGGCATATTGTTTAATTCGTTAGTTTACTCAGTTGCACTAAATGTTCGAGGAATAATAATCCTAAAGGTTGTTCCCGTTGGCCCTTTAGTTGGGTCAATATTGGAATCAACTTCAATTTTCCCTTTATGCATCTTAACAATTCCATAGGTTGTTGCCAGTCCAAGTCCTGTACCCTTTCCAATTCCTTTGGTTGTAAAAAATGGGGTGAAAAGCTTATCCATATTTTCCTCTGGAATTCCTAAACCAGTATCAATAACATTGAAAATGATTTCGTCATTACTATCGTCGACCTCAACAGTTAAGGAACCGCCATTAGGCATAGCCTCAACGGCATTTTTATTGAGGTTTGTAAGAACCTGCATCATCTGTTCATAATCCAACTCTGCTTGACAATTCTTTGCTTTACAAACAACACTGGTTGATATATTCTTAGGGATAACCACTGATGAGATGCTATCCTCGGCCAACTTCTTCAAATCAATTTGCTCCACCTTTACTTGGTTCTTACGTGCAAAGTTGAGCAATCCGCTTACAATTTTTTTGCATCGCTCGGCCTGCGCTGAAATTAACTCTAGGTCTTTGCGCAAAGGGTCTTCGGAATTACACTCATCCAGAAGAATATTACTGTACATAAGCACAACACCTAACGGATTGTTCAACTCATGCGCAATACCTGCTGAGAGCTGTCCCATATGCGCCAACTTCTCGGAATGCTTAAGGGCTTGCTGCATTTTTGCCAACTTTTCGTTGGAAATAGCCAGATCCTTAATTGATGCGTGCATCTCCTCAATGGTGTAGGGCAAACACATTTCAATCTCAGCCAATCCTTCTACAATGGCTATTGCGTGTTCCAAGCAAGTATCGTAACCGCATGCACCACAGTTAAGATGGTCGCGAGAGGAAAACTTCCCCATTGAAGCTAAAATTCTGCCCACTTCATCCTCGGTAGGCATTGATATTCTTTTATCGTCGGGAGTAAAACTCTTTGATAAATCGAGATTAGAATACTCGGCAATCTCCTTTTCCCAATCGGTCTGTTGGTTCTTTGTAAGTTTATTCCGAACATACGAACTGATAAAGGTTTTCCGTTCGAATCGTTTTCCTCCAGGAGTCATTCCTGGGCCCATTATACAACCCTCGCAACAAAGCAACTCCAAATTCTGACCTTTTAAACTACCAGTTTCCCACTCCTTTATAGCCTCCTGAAAACCTATACGACCTTCGGCCACAGTAATATTTCCCTCAATCAAATCGTCAAAAATATTGACCGTTTGCATCAATCCTCTGCTAACAGGGAATATTGCACCACGCCCAGCGTGAGGTGGATCAAACTCCGAAGGTTTTATATTATCGCCTGTGATTCCTGCATGCTCTAACATCCCTCGTAATTCCCGGAAAGTTAAAACCTCATCCACCTCGTCCGATTCCGCCTTTTTGGCAATACATGGTCCAATGAAAACCAACTTAACATCATCGCCTAATTTTTTACGCACCACACGGCTTGTTGCTACCATCGGCGATACTAATGGCGATAGGTTATCAACCAAATTGGGATGATAGTATCGAATATAAGTAACAATAGCCGGACAATCGGACGAAACATAACCCTTACCCGACCTGTCCTCTAGCAATCCCTTATACTTTTGCGCAACCAAATCAGCACCAAAGGCAACCTCAAAGACATACGAAAAACCTAGTTCGCGAAGCATCCCAACGAAAACCCTATAATCTTCAATCTCCGAAAATTCAGCAGGAAAACTTGGAGCTACCATTGCGGCAACCTTAGCATCGGACTGTAATAGCGCCTTAACTTCCATGCGGGATAGCAAGAAAACCTTTGCATCCTGACTACAAACCTTAATACAGTTACCACAACCAATGCAACGCTCTGGAATAACCTCAGCCTGTCCATTGACAATTTTTATGGCCTTTGCAGGACACTCCCTTACACAGGTATAGCAAACCCTGCATAACTCCTTAATTGTATGAACCAACTCCCTCCTACCGTCCGTATTTGCCATATTAGTTATCTATAAGAGTACATCGCGCTTGACAAATGTTGTATGCAATATTCTACGAGCCAAATCACCTCCGGGTTCACCCAAATAGTTGGTAAAGATTTCCTGCACTTGCGGATTTTTATGCGAACAACGGATTATGTCAATCTCATCAATCTCGTATAGGGCTTTAGCCCTTTGTCTTGAATCCTTATCCTCCGACACAAATGGCTGTCCACCACCATTCACACAACCACCCGGACAGGCCATAACCTCAATGTAATCGGCCTTTACATTACCAGCGGCTAACTCATCCATAAACTTATGAATATCCTTTAAGCCACTAATCACAATAAAGGTAAACTCCCTATCGCCAGCGTTAAACTTAACTTCACGAATATTGTTATTGGAACGAAAATCGGCAACCTTGAAATTCTGCAAATCTTTTCCGGTGATTAAGTTGTACACTGTTCGCATTAATGCCTCGGAAGAACCGCCGGCAACTCCGAACAATTTTCCTGCCGAACTTCTTACATTAAAAGGAGCATCGGCACTCTGAGAGTCAACATTCTGAATATCGACACCGTGTAACTTTATTAACTTTGCTAATTCGCGTGTGGAGAGAACAGAATCTACATCCGATACGCCTTTGCTAGTCATCTCCTCGCGCTGAGCCTCAAACTTTTTGGCCAAGCATGGCATTACCGAAACTGAGTATATGTTGGATGGATTGATATTCTTTTGCGGAGCAAAGTAAGTTTTAATCAATGAGCCCAATATCTGCTGAGGTGATTTTGCTGTTGACAGCAAGTTCAACTGATTTGGGTAGAACTGCTCCATAAACTTAACCCAAGCTGGACAGCAAGCCGAAATGATTGGTTGCCCCTGGTTCTCTTCCTTTCTATTCAACAACTCGTGAGCCAACTCCATTATAGCAATATCGGCTGCCACGGAAGTATCAAACACATACTTAAATCCTATCTTTTTAAGAGTAGCGTTGAGTATACCATTCAAATCCTTACCTACCTTCATTCCAAACTCTTCGGCCAATGAAACTGGGATTGATGGAGCAAACTGAACCACAGGAATTACATTAGGGTTGTTCAACGAATCGATTACCTCATCAATATTGGAGCGCTCATTCAATGCACTTGTAGGGCAAGCCAACACGCACTGTCCACAACCTATACAGCTGGAAAAATTCAAGTCGCGCGACATTGTGGTTCCGATGTACATGTTGCAACCCCGCTTAACAAATTCGAAAGTTGAAACTGATTGAACCTCATCGCAAACACGAACACACCTACCGCAAAGAATACACTTAGCAGGGTCGCGAACTATGCTTGGGCTCGATAAATCTAACTTTAGGTTGATGCTTTTACGCTGAACTTTACGCTCGCGGATATGTAATTCGGCAGCCAACGACTGCAACTCGCAGTTCTCGTTGCGCACGCAGTACAAACAATCGTCGGGGTGGCTCGCCAAAAGTAGTTCAACCAAGGTTTTACGAGCTCGTACAACTCGTGGTGAGTGTGTTTTAATTCGCATCGACTCCTCAACAAACTGCGAGCAGGACGTTACCAAATTCTCCCTTCCTTCAACCTCAACAACACAAAGCCGGCAAGCACCTGTCGGCGATAAATCCTTCATATTGCAAAGCGTTGGAACTCTAATACCATTGCGGTTAAGAGCCGAAAGAATGGTTTCGCCCTTGCGAGCCTGGATTTGCCGATTATTTACTTCAATATTTATGTTCATACCAATTGCTCTTTTGAACGATTACTTAAAGAATACCGCGGCAAACTTGCACGTAGTTTGACAAACTCCACATCCAATACACTTCTCCTCAACTATAAAGTAAGGCGAACGAGGTGTTCCAATAATTGCGTTAGTAGGACATTTCTTAGCACAAGCGGTACATCCAGTACATTTATCTACATCTATATAGAATGTTCTTAAATCGCGACAAACGCCGGCCTTACATTTACGGTCGAAAATATGCTCCTCAAACTCATCCCTGAACGATTTTAAAGCCTTTAACAAAGGCTTGGGCGCAGTTTGACCTAGTCCACAGAGCGATGTATCCTTCATCACCTCGGCTAACGTTTCCAAGTGAATAACACCTTTGAATCGCTCAAGCGTATTGTGCCCTTCGTTGCTATAAGGACGGCGAGATATATTATCGAGAATTTGATACATTCTGTTTGAACCCTCACGACAAGGAATACACTTGCCACAGCTCTCGTTACGGATAAAGTGCATAAAATACTTGGATAAATCCACCATACACACAGTTTCATCCAGTATCTGAACGCCCCCAGAGCCCATAGAAATTCCCTTACTATTCAACTCATCAAAGTCAATTGGAACATCCATTTCATCAGGGGTTACGCTAACGCCCGAAGGGCCTCCTAGATGAATTGCCTTAAGCGCTTGGTCGGGCTTAACACCTCCAGCCAAATCAACTAGAGTTGACAATGACTCTCCCATCGAAACCTCAACCATACAGGTATTGGAAACCTTTCCATTAATGGAGAATATTTTTGTTCCCTTTGAATTTTGCGTTCCAATATTAGCAAACCAAGTTGCTCCATTTAAAAGTATATCGGGGATATTTGCAATAGTTTCTACGTTGTTAACAACCGTGGGCTTGTTATTAAAACCAACCTCAGTTGGATAGGGCGGTTTAATTGATGGCATCCCACGTTTACCCTCTAAACTGCGGATTAAAGCAGTTTCCTCGCCACACACATATGCCTCGGGTCCACGCTTAATGGTGATATCGAGGCTAAAGCCACTATCGAGAATGTTGTAACCAAGCAAACCAAAATCGTAAGCTTGCTTAATTGCCGTTTCCATTCTCGTAACTGTTAAATCGTATCTATTTCGGATATAAATAAACGCCTTATTAGCACTAATTGCATAGGAACTTATAATAATTCCCTCAATAATACGATGTGGGTCGCTCTCAATAAGCAATCTATCCATAAATGCGCCAGGGTCGCTCTCGTCGGCATTACAGATAAAATAGCGTTCGTTTGTAGGAAAAGCCAATGCTTTTCGCCACTTTACTCCTGTTGAAAAACCACCACCGCCTCGTCCTCTCAATCCACTCTCCTCAACAGTTTTGCAAACCGAGTCGCACGTGTACTGCCGTAATGTTTTAGCTAGCGCAGAATACCCTCCACTTGCAATATAGTCAATTATACTCTCAGGATTTATTACACCAGAATTACGGAGAAGTAAACGATTCTGCTTTGCAAAGAAAGGGTGCTCTGTCATCAATGGCACATCTGGCCAAAGTTCTAGTATTGACGAAGGGTACTGAAACAAAGCAACATCTGATTGAATAAAATTATTCAGCGCCCCATCCAGAATTGAACGAACATTGTCAGCCGATACATTTCGGAATGCAACCCTCGATTTCCCAGGAAGTTGAACCTCTACAATAGGTTCGAACGAACACATACCTAAGCTTCCAACCCTAACCAAATCGGCATTTATAGCATTCTCATCAATATAATTTTTAATTGCATCGTAGGTTCTTAAGGCTCCTGCAACAATTGAAGAGGTTGTAATGCCAATAAAAATAATTGGTTTGCTAATTCGCTCGTGCCTATAGCTGAATAATTTTTCAGAAATATCATGAGGCAAATCAGAGTGAAGGTTTGGTATAACCTTTTCGGCAAAGAAACTACGGTCGGTATTGGTATAGGGTGCATCCATAGGTAATCTTTTACTCTATGATTAATTCGTCTAAAATGCTCTTTAACTTAACGGGAGTTAACTCAGCGTGGTACTCACCATTAATTGAAATAACAGGGCCTAAATGGCAAGCTCCCATACAGGTTAGTACCTCAAGGCTAAACAAACCATTCCTAGTGGTTTGACCATTCTTAATTTTCAGATTCTTCTCGATATAGTCAATAATCCACTTGGAACCATTCATCCGGCACGATGTGCCGTTGCAGGCCTGAATATGGTGTTTACCTTTTTTCTCGAAACGAAATTGATTATAGAAAGTAGCTAATCCGTAAATTTTAGATGTTGGTATGTTTAAATGCTTACCAACCATAACTACGGCATCCTCGTTCAAACACCCGACCTGTTCCTGAATCTCCTGTAGTATAGGGATTAAACTATCTCGGCCAGAATGACTATACATTTCGAGAATTGCATTAACTTTTTCTTTCATAATCACTCAAAGATTGCATAACTGTTATTCAACTAACAAACATGTAATTAACTGTAAACATGAATATTAACTACACTGCCTTACTGTTAATTCTGGAACAATTTAATAAATGAAATTAAAAAAGCCAAGTGTTTTATAATTTTGAGCTGTTTTTTAACATATTCTGATAAATCGTTACCAATTTTCAATTGCTTTATATTTGTTACTTTTACATGAATAATCTTTCTTATATTAGCAAGGTATATTATGGCAAATGTTTATTCAGATTGATAAATTTTGCCAATTTTTGTTATTGAAATAACAATCGGTGGGATGGACAAGAAAAATGAGATAATAATTTGTTTGGGAAGTTCTTGTTTTGCTAGAGGAAATAAAGCAACCTTAAAGGCAATAGTAAAATACCTTGAAGACCATAAACTTAAAGATAAAGTTTACTTTCATGGAGGTCATTGTTTTGGCAAATGCGCCGAAGGACCTATTGTTAAAATAAACGATAAAATCTTTACTGGGGTTGATGAGTACAACATTATAGACATATTAACTCTTGAACTCAACGAGGATTAAAACCTGAAACTGATAAGAGATGTCGCAACTTTTTGATATAAATAAGAATGCCTGCATTAACTGTTACGCTTGCGTAAGAGTTTGTCCTGTTAAAGCCATTGAAGTTAAGGCAGGGCAAAATTATGCCAGGATAATTCAAGAACGGTGCGTTGGGTGCGGAAGTTGTTTAAATATCTGTCCTGTTAATGCAGTATCGTACCGTTCATCGAAAAAAGAGGTACTAGAATTACTAAATACAGGCGCAAAAGTAGCAGCCATTTGCTCACCCAGTATTTCGGGGGAGTTTTCTGACATAACCGATTACCGTCGATTTGTGCAGATGATTAAAGCCCTTGGCTTTACCTACGTTTGCGAGGTTACTTTTGGAGTGGATTTGGTTGCGCAGGAGTACAAAAAGCTTTTCGAGGATTTCAAAGGAAAGTACTTTATCACCAGTGTATGCCCAGTTGTAGTATCGATGGTTGAGAAGTATCACCCCGATTTAGTTCAAAACCTTGCACCAATCATCTCACCAATAATTGCTACAGCACAAGCAGTTCATAAGGAGTACGGTGCCGATACTAAGGTTGTTCTTATTGGCCCTTGCATCCAGAGCAAGGAGGAGGCCAAACTTTTCAACGGTGAAAGTTTGATTGACGAAAACCTAACTTTTGTTGAATTACGTGAACTATTCGACGAGTTCAACATTAAGGAAAGTAATTTTGAGTATGCCGAATTTGATGAACCTATTGGCTACAAAGGCTCATTATTCCCAATCGGAAGCGGTATTCTGCAAGCAGTGGATATAAACCAAAGTTTGCTCACTGGAAACATAATCAGTTCGAACGGTCCAGACAACACTCTGGAAGCTTTGGAACAGTTCGAAAGCAGCATCGAGCTGATCAACCGTCACTTCAACCTATTCTACTGCGAAGGATGCTTAATGGGGCCTGGAACCTCAAAGGGTGGTAAAAAGTTTATTCGCCGAACAATGGTGGTAAACTACGCCAATAAGCGTTTAAAAACTTTCGACCGTGATAAGTGGGAAAAGAATATTGCCAAGAATACTAAAAACGATTACTCCAGAACTTTCACCATTGATGACCAACGCCTTCCTCCGCCATCAGAACAAAAGGTTGAAGAGGTATTAAAGGCTATCGACAAGGAACTTATGGGGAAAGACTCAGGCTGTGAGGCTTGCGGATACTCATCGTGTAGGGAATTTGCTGCGGCTGTTGCATCAGGGCTCGCGCATACCGATATGTGTTTAAACTTTTCACTTAAAAATCGTCAGGAATACATCAAAACCCTCAGGGCAACTAACGAAAAGTTGGCTAAAACACAAGAGGCACTTAGAGAATCGGAGAAAAAAGCACGAGTTG
>JAEXVC010000194.1 GCA_023406715.1 Bacteroidota bacterium
ACTGCTCTACCTCAGTCTGTTTTTCCTACTATATGGGTTTATCTTTTACAACGATCAGTATATGAATAGCCCTTATATGTTAACATTCGTTGGGTTATTTCTTACCTCAAACCTTGCAATGTTCTACTATCAGTTTGCCTTTTCGTGGGAGAGTTCATTTTACGATATGTTCTTAGTTCATAGGATATCTCCCTTTAACTTTGTTTTGGCAAAATATTACCTTTTTGCAATAATGTGCGTGTTGAGTTATTTGTTAACGCTCCCTTACGCATTTATAGATTCAAAAATTGCATTTATAAATACCGCAATGCTTTTCTACAATGTAGGTATTACATCAATTATCCTATTTTTTGCTGGGTCATTTAGTACTTCGAGCATCGATTTAGGACGAACTCAGTTTATGAATTACCAAGGTACTAGTGCTCATCATTTTTTTATGATGATTCCTTTGCTTGGAATACCTGCGTTAATTCTAGTTCCATTTTATTATGCGGGAATGCTAAACGTTGGTTTTTTTGTAATGGCGATTTTAGGTGCTATTGCAATACTGCTTCACAGGCAACTTGTCGGTTTTATCAGCAATAGACTAGTTAAAAGAAAGTATATTATGTCAAGTGGTTTCAGAAAATAATAATTACAGCTATGATAGAGATTTTAAAACTTCAGAAAGTATATAGTAAGAGTTTTGCACTTACAATTGAGAATCTAAAAATTAATAAAGGTGAACTTGTTGGTCTTGTTGGTAATAATGGGGCTGGTAAAACAACACTGTTGAGTTTGATACTCGATTTAATTAAGGCTACCGATGGATATGTGAAATCCAAAGATTTGCAGGTTGATAAAACCGACGATTGGAAAAACTATACTGGCTCATACCTTAACGAGCGTTTCTTAATTCCTTACCTTACACCTAAAGAGTTTTTTGAGTTTGTAGGTGATTTGTACGGAAAGAATAAGTCCGACATTGCGCTTTTCATGAAAGAAAATGAAGGCTTTTTCTCAATTGAAGATGAAGACTTGTATATCCGTGAACTTTCCGCAGGTAATAAAAACAAGGTTGGTATATTGGCAACAATGATATCAAATCCAGAAATAATTATTCTCGACGAACCTTTTGCAAACCTTGACCCCAGCTCACAACTTTGGTTAAAATCTAAATTGAAAGAATTGAACGCTAAGGGTACAACCATAATTATTTCGAGTCACGATTTGATGCACGTAACCGAAATTTGTTCACGTATATTGATACTTGAAGATGGGAAAATTGTAAACGATAGCAAAACCCATAGTAACAGCTTGCAGGAGTTGGAGAGTTACTTTAAGTTGAATTAATGCCTAAGGATTTTGAGGATATTCTACTAATTGGTCAGCACGATAAGTTCGTGCTGACTCTTTCTAATCCTAAGAATATTCTAAAGTCCAACGGTGAAATTTGTAGCACTTTTGTTGGTATTCGTCAAAGCAATGGACAAAAAGTAATTGTTAAGCGCTTTCATAAGTATTTAAACAATAATCCCCTTTATTGTTTACGTGCTGAACGTGAATATGAGGGATTGTCCAAGTGTACAAAGCAAAACTCTGAGTTAATTTTTGTTGATGACACTAAATACCTTGTTCGTGATTTTACCGAGGGTGTCGACTTGCAGAAAATCATAACAGGGAAATACAAAGCAAAGATTACAGTTCATCAAAAAAATTTGATTGTAATTGAAACGCTAAAGGCATTAAAACGCATACACAATGCAGGATTTGTTCATTGCGATATTAAACCTAGCAATATTGTAATTAGAATGGTTGATGATGTTATCAATTTTGATAATCCACAGGTGGAGATTATTGATTTTGGATTGATTCGTAAGCCTTCAGAGCCATTGTGCGATAGGAGGGATAAGTTGCCATTTTCGTTGATTTACTCTTCGCCCGAGCAGATTCTAAACCTTTGGGAGTTAATACAGCCCCAAACCGATATTTATGGAATGGGTATGACGTTATGGCAATTGCTAACAGGTAAAACGCCTTGGGAGAGTAGCAATCCTTTAATGCGAATTCAGCTACAGTTGGTGGTTCCTTTGCCAAGTCACAAAAATATTCCGGATTCAATTTTTGAGGTTGTTGCAAAAGCAACATCAAAAGCAAGACTTCCCAAACCGCCAAGGTTTTATAATCATAACCAACTTCTTGAATTTGAACGCGAGGCTATTGCGTACAGATACGCATCTGCCGATGATATGATTAGTGCGTTAGAACGTTTGGATTTATCAATGTTACAAAGGAAAAAGTCGTTTTGGAAGATGTTTTAGGGCGTATTTCTCACTAGCAAATCGTCCAAAGCATTATCTAAATCAGAAAACTTCCATTCAAATCCCAATTCTTTAAGTTTTTTAGGTTCAACAGTTTGGTCTGCAAGAAGTGTTTCTTTGGCCATATACCTTAGTGCTAATTTTAATAGGAATGCTGGAACTTTTAGAAACACAGGCCTATTTATCTTCTTCCCAGCTGTTTTTGTTATTTCACTTAGCGAAACCGGATTTGGCGATACAAGGTTGAATGCACCTGTTGCTGTTTCTATTCTAATCAGGTAGATAATTGCCGATATATGGTCGTGTATGTGTATCCAGGGAATAACTTGCTTCCCTGAGCCCAATATTGTCCCTACAAAATATTTGATTGGGGTTAGTATTTTAGGTAGAAATCCACCTTTATTCGATAAAACAATTCCTGTTCTGATTAAAACAACTCTAGTTTTTGATTCGCATTTCAATGCTTGCTGTTCCCATTCATCTGTTAAGTTTGATAGGAATCCAGGACCTTTAAATGAATTCTCAGTTAATTGCTCCAATGAGTTATGGCTGTAGTACCCTACTGCCGATGCTTGAATAAATACCTTTGGAGGTGTATTGCAACTATTAATAGCCTTTGCAATTATTGCAGTGGTATTTATTCTACTATTCCATATTTTCTCTTTGTTGGATTTTGTCCAAGGAACAGCAATTCTATGTCCAGCAAGATTTACAATAACATTGCATCCATTAATTAAAGGAACAAGTTCTTCGTGATTTTTACCGTTCCACTCAACAGGAATAACTTTCCCATCGAAAATCTCATCTACTTTTGATTTGCTGCGCGATAGGAGTTTTACCTCATAGCCATCCTTAAGCAAGGTGTTGATTAACTTTTGGCCAATTAGTCCTGTTCCTCCTATTATTACTGCAGTTGGCATGGTTTGTATTTTACCCCTTAAAGGGTTCGAAACCCTTTAAGGGGTTTGTCATGATTTATTCAATTTCAACCCAAATATCACTTGCAATATTTAGTGCCGATGTTATGGTACTGATATCGGTAAATAATTCACCACTTGCACCAGAATAATGGCTATGGCCAATAGGTTTGAGGTAAAACTTTCCACCTTTAGCATCGGTATGTATATCTGCCGAATAAACTAGCGCAGGCTGTGCCGATGTTGCATAATTCTCATCGCCAGGGAAACGATTATTGTGCCAGTAGTTGTTCCAATCCCAAGGCTGATTAATCTCCATAAGTAGTTTGAATTGCTTCAAATTGCTGGGAACAGCAAATTTTATCACAAAACTTCCTTGTGGAGTGGCTCCTGTGTATGCATCGGGTAGCGGGTTTTCGGGACTAGGAAGGAAATACCCATCTTTGGTCATTTTGCCAAGTTTATGCAACCAGTAAGGCAACGATGCTGGGCGACGTCTTTCGCCGGGTTGCCATTTACCTTTCTCGTATACACCATACTTGAAAATGCCTGTTGTAATTGATTTCGATGCGTAAACTGTTTGTATGTAGTTACCGTTCATATCCTCAATCCAAAATACAATTAATGGATGATTGAAGGAGTTGCCTGGAGTAAAGTTGATATTAATTCCAACCCCGCTATCAAATGGTTTTGTAACAACAACCTCTGGTGTTTCAGATGTTTTTACCGTTTGGGAAGTGCTGCACGATACTGCTATTATCGCTGCAAGGGAGATGTATAATAGTTTTTTCATATCACTTGTTTTAAAACTCTAAAATAATACCTATTGTTGGCAATATAGTTCCAGAACCATCATTTTTCAATTTTTTGAGCAAATATCTTGATGGATCGCTTGGATTTACTATTGGATTCCCGTTTATATCTGTTTCTGCAATATAGGCATCTGCCTCTTCTCCCTTATAATTGTAAATATTCTGAACATCCACATATAGGTTTAGAGTCCACTTGCTGAAGTAGAACATCTTATCGACTCTGACATCAAGTTGATGGAATCCACCTAAACGCAATGTGTTGAACTTGCCATAATCCAAAACTGCTTGATTACGAGTGTTCCAAACATCAATTAATGCTGATGTTTGCAAATCATAAGGAGTGTAAGGTGCACCACCTACAAATCTCCATTTAAATCCAACATCCCAACCACGTTTAAATGTGCGTGTTGCTGTAATTGAAATTAGATGCTCATTATCCCACGATGTTGGAATGTAACCAGAGGTAGGATTTAGATTTTCATCCATCTTTGCACTCTCACTTCTTACTAAAGTATAAGAGATAAGAGTGTTAAAGCCAAGTAGGTTCTTATTTCGATATAGGAATTCTGCGCCATAAGCGTGTCCTTTACCTATCGATTTTACCGGTTCATCGCCGAATGTGCCGTAACCAGCACCTTTACTTGCTATTGATACAGAGTCGATTAATGAAACGGGATAGTTGTTATAAAGTTTCAAAAATCCCTCCACCGATAATCGGCTCGATTCGTTTGGTAGCCATTCTGCTCCAAATACAATATGGTCACTTTGAATATATTTCAATCCATTTGATTTGTTTACCAAATCACCAGCAGGATTGCTAAACCCAAGAGTGGTGTACGAAGGTTGTTGGTAGAACCTTCCTACGTTGAAGTTTAGGTAGTACTCAGGTGTAATCTCATACGATGCAGAGAAGCGTGGGCTAATCTGGTTGAAAAGATTACTCATTTCGCTTGAATAGTTATTGGCATCGGCACGTAAACCAAGCGATAGTGTTAGCTTTTGGAAGTAAGTGTGATTTATTTGTCCAAACAAACTCCACTTAAACATATCCATGTTGGTTTCGTAGTTGTCGGGTTGGTAGGTTTCTCCAACATATTTTGCGCGGAATGTGCTATTGTAATAACGGGCATATTCAGTTCCTGCTCCAAAGTTTAAGTCGTAGTCTCCCCAAACTTTTAACTGACGCTCGTACCTAAATTTATTTTCTGTTTCCCACGATTTATAATCCAATAGTTTTGGCAGTGATTCATCGTTGTTTTGATACTTGTACTGTCGGTTGTTGAGCATGTTCCGGCTTACAACGTAGGTTTCAAATCCATTCTTCTTGAAATGTTTGTAGGATGCACCTAAAGTATAATTCCATTGGGTGTTTACAGGTAAATAACCTAAGATGTAACGTTGAGACTCATCAGGATTTTTCAGTCCTGTGTTTAGTTCAAAATCGTCAATAGCGCCTAATCCAATTATTGTTAGTTCATTTTTGCTGTCGAACTTGGTTTTAGTTTTAAACTGAAAGTCGTTGTAAGTGGGGAGAAAGGGCAAACCTAGTGCATCGAAAAGAAATTGAAGGTATGAGCGACGAGCAGAGAATATGAACGATGTATTTTTGCTTATGGGTCCATCTAGCGTAAGAGCTAAATCTGATGCTCCAACGGCGGTTTTTACTTTTAGTTTATCCTTATTACCATCAATTTGTCTAAAATCTAATACTGAACTCATTGCATTGCCATAGTTTGCAGGGAATGCGCCAGAGTAAAAGTTTACCTCCCGCACAAAATCAACGTTGATAATTCCAACGGGTCCGCCCGATGCTCCTTGCGTGGCAAAGTGGTTGAGGTTTGGAATCTCAATTCCATCGAGGTAGAACCTGTTCTCGTTCGGACCTCCACCTCGAACAATAACGTCGTTACGGTACGAAACCGATGACGCAACCCCCGGTAACGATTGTATTGCTTTACTGATATCGCGATTTCCCCCGGGATTCTTCTCTATTTCATCAATCCCAATTCTTCGAAGCGAAACTGGTGCATCGTCGCTTCTGCGAAATGTAGATGCTTTAACAACTACACCTTCAAGTTCTACTGAGGTTTGCTCTATAGGTAAGTCTACAAATGATGTTTTTGCATTTGTAACAAGAATTGCCTCGGAAATGTATGGCTTAAAGCCGATTGCTGAAACTTGTATCTCAATATAACCAGGCTTTAGTCCAGTGAATAGGTAATTGCCATCATAATCGGAGGTTGTACCTATTGTTGTGCCAAAAATAATAATATTAGCGAAGGGTATAGGTTCATTGTTTTGCTTGTCGTAAACCCTCCCTTTTACGGTTCCTGATTCCTGAGAGTATAAAACAAAAGGCATCAAAAATGGTAAAACTAAAATACTGTATAGTGTTTTCATGAGTTTTATTTGTTTTCACGGTAAACATCAAAAAAAATAAATTGTTTACCAAAATCTATTAAAAACTATACAAATCTATTTATTCTCAACCCCCTTTTTTGTTTTACTGGCAAGGTCGTTCATAATGAACAGGTTCATCGATGCTACATATGCTTTGGATTTCAGCATTAAATCTTGTAAATGCTTATCGGGATTCTCATTTGATGGCTCTAGTTGATTTCCTGTTTTATTCCATCTAAAGAAAAGCGGATTTTTTGTAGTATAATCTACACAACCCACACTATCCATGGCAATTCTATAGCAATGAACCCCAATGTTGTTTTTCGCCTCGGACGAGAATAGATTATTCCCAGTTTTTAGATAGGAAGCCTCGGAGAGAGAGGTGTTGAACACTGTTGGGAAAATATCCTTGTGCGATGCGAAGACTTTAGTATTGACAGCTGTTTTAGGTTTGTAGTTGTCAGGGACGTACATAATAAGCGGCACAGAGTATTTCATTAACAAGTCCTTGTCCGTGAAGTCGAATAGTTGAAGCAGGTTGTGGTCGCCAGTTGCAACTATAATCGTATTTTTGCCCAACGGCGAATTTTTCACCTTTTCAATGAAATTTCCAAGACAATTATTTGCATACTGGTAAGCTTTAAAACAACGAAGAGCAACCTCTTCAGGAGTTTTGATTTTCTTTTTAACCTCGCTGGATAAACTAATAGGATAGTTCTCATAGTCCTTAGGGATATCGTAAGGACTATGATTCGAAATGGTCATAGCAAAAATAAACTGAGGTTTTCCGTTTGAGTTTTCAAGGATTGAGAACATCCTGTCGAATAGATGTTCGTCGTGAACACCCCATTCGCCTGTTTTTGCGTTGGGATACTCCTTTAACAAGTTGGGTTCTGCTTCAACCTTATCAATATATTGCTTGCCAATAAACTTATCCATGCTTCTCCATCCCATTTTTCCGCCTGTAATAAAAGTTGTACCATATCCCTTCTGCTTGAATGGCTTTGCCACAGACGATTCGAGTGCAAAAGTTTGAAATTTCGATTGGGAAAGCGGGCTTTGTGGAGTTCCCACAAGCAAGTTTTCTAGTGAGTATATTGTTCCATTATACGATGGGAGGAAATTCCTGTAAACATAGCAGTCGTTAAGTTGCAACTCCAATGATCCCAAAAGATTATTTTCTGCGGAATGAAGATTTATGTAGTAGTTGCTAAGTCCTTCCATCATAATAAATACTACTGATGGAGGGTTTTCTTCTATGAATGTGTTTTTGGGAGTAGTTGCAATTAAATCGGGTATATTTAAAGAGTCGTTTCCGTTTTTCCCTAAATGAATTGCAATTGCATCACTTGCATTGGAAAAGTTAAAGTTTCTTAGCATCGATTCAGAATCGATACTGATGCTGATATCTTTTCTATCGGAATATGCTGTTTTAAGAGAGAATACCGCATTGTTACAAAGAGCATTAACAAAAGAGTTGTCCGATATGGTTGCGTGCCTGCCATCTAGGGGAATAATTGCAACAGTCCCTCGCAATCCTAAAAAGTAGAATCCAATAACAAGTATTATGGTAATTATTTGAAATAAAATTTTACCACTCAAGAAATTGAAATTTTCTCGTTCTTTTACTATCCATAGGCTTGCTTTTACTAACAGGAATATTGCTACAGCTAACCCCAATAGTATTGGAATTAAAGGAAAATCAGTCCAAAGAGTTTTTATTACGGCAAGCGTATCGTCTTCAAAAAAACCAAATATTATGATGCTTATGCGGGTATTGTAGAAACTGTAGAAGTAATAGTCAATAACCATAAGCAAAGCAAAAATACAGATTACAATAATCCCGTAAATTTTTATAATCTGTTTAAATGTCTTGAATAGTTTGTTGCCGAGAAAAATAGTTGCGATTGGAATTAGCATTACTGGTAAAAATGCAAAGGTTAGGACTTTCACATCGAATCGGATTCCTACCCAAAAAGCTCTAACTAAATCAATTTTGAAATTGCTTAGTTCCTTAAAATCGCCATAGGTAAAGAGGTATGCTAATCGTGAAATAAAGAATAGAAGTATACCAAACATTATAAATCCAAAAATCCAAATGGTCGATTTAACAAAGTACTTATAGTTATTCATATTATAAATGGCTATTTGATATTTTTCTGAAGATTAAATGCAAAGTTAACCAATTGCTTTATATCGGGAGTGTTTGATGCCGATTTCGTAAAAAGTGCAAGGTATTCAATATTTTTATCCTTACTGTAAATTGGTGCATAGTTTAAATTATTTAAATGATAGCCTTGAGTGTTGAACGATTTAATTATCCGTTCAATTACAATTACGTGCGCTTTGGGATTTCGTACAATGCCATTTTTACTTACAAACTCTTTTCCTGCCTCGAACTGGGGTTTTATTAGGAGAATCATTGCTCCATTATTTGAAAGGAACTTAGGTAGATGTGATGCAATTAGTGTTAAAGAGATAAACGATAGGTCGCCAACAATCAAATCAACTTTTTTAGGAATAGCGCTTTCAGAAAGAGTCCTAATGTCGCATTCTTCCATTGAACAAACCTGAGGATTATTGCGCAAAGTCTCATCTAACTGATTAACGCCAACATCAACAGCCCAAACATATGCTGCACCGTGCTGTAAGGCACAATGAGTGAACCCTCCCGTTGAGGCTCCAACATCTAAAACGCACTTATTCTTAAAATCAATATTAAAATCCTTGATCGCCTTTTCAAGTTTAAGCCCTCCTTTTCCAACAAAAGGCATAGCTTCGGTTGACTTGTATTCAACCTTGGCTTCATCATTTACGGTAAACGAGCCTTTGGTAATAACCACTCCGTTGACCTTTACGAGGCCTCGCTGAATGCTATCCTTGGCTTTTTCGCGTGATTTTATAAAACCATTTTCGACCAAATAGGAGTCAAGACGCTTCATAGGAGTGTAGTTTTTCGATTATTTTTTTCGATTTCGATGCTATGCCTGGCGTTGCATCAATCATAATGAGCCTAATGATGTGTGGCAATTCCTCACGTACCCACTCGTTATTTGGGGCAAAGTACATAAGAATATCCATGCAATGTGCTTTTATAGCAATTGGTGTTTTCTCGTTGAGGAGCCATTCAAAACACACCTCAATTAATGACTCAATATTTTTTTGATGTTTTTTCATTTTTATAATATCCTTCGCAGCACCAGATTCTAACGCACACTTTACAATTTTTGCATAATGACGCTGAACCGACATATTTTTGGTATTAGGCATAGTTTCAACTATTGGGATAAACCATTTTTGCAATTGTTGAGGGCTGTCTATAAGGATGTGCTCTAGCACCCAAGCAGAATGAAATGCCAAGACTTTATCGGAATTCGAAGTTAATTCAAGTAGTTGTGCTATTCCGTTGGGCTGTTTGGAAAATATTTCCGCCAAATTAAGCACATCATTCTTCCGAAGTGAATATCTTAGTCGTTCAAAAATTTTGTTATCGTCCATTGTCCTTGTAAATTCACATCAAAAATAGAAAGATGCATAGTAATTCCGATATTCTTGTAAATCTTTTTGATAAAGTAAAGGTTAGCAATGTTTTAGAGAGTGTTAAGTTGATTTACGGTGTTAAGTATGTTGCTGCAATTACCGAAAATGGGAATATTGGTGTTACTGCAACTCTGGGTGTTGAGGTTGATTCTGTAAATATTAAGAATTTAAATTTTGATAAAGTTAACGATAGAATTGTTGCCAATGCTCTTGTAAACGCCCTTGTAAATTACAGTTCAATGTTTGAAGGTAATGGAGATATTTTTGAGGTAATAAATTTCGAAAAGTACAGGAGCATTGTAATGATTGGTTATTTTGGTTCGCTAGTAAAAAAGTTTGAAAATAAGAATATTACCATAAATGCCTTTGATTTGGACCAACTCGAAATGCCCGTTTTACCGATGGAGCAACAAGCAGAGTATTTAAAAAAATCTGATTGCGTTATAGTTACTTCAACAAGTATAGCCAACGGTACGTTTTCCAGTATCATTAAAAATACTCCCCTTAATTCTGATGTTTACATGCTTGGACCATCAACACCTATGGATAATTCCTTTTTTGAGTATCCGCAAGTTAAGGGTCTTTTTGGTTCGGTATTTAGACCGAATGATAATGATACTTTGAGTATTATTTCCAGTGGTGGAGGTACACGGCAGTTTATTCAGTATATGCAGAAAGTATATATGGTCAGAGGGAATTAGTCTGTTGCATTATTAGAAAATAAGAAGAGCGAAACGTTATGTTTCGCTCTTCCTGTATGGTTTAGTTTAATCCACGGTTCTTTAGTAGTGGTTCAATGCTAGGCTCTTTACCTCTGAAATCTTTGTAAAGTTCCATCGCATCCTTTGAGCCTCCTTTTTCGAGTACACAGGTGCGGAACTTTGCAGCAATTTCTTTGTTAAAGATATCTCCACTTTCTTTGAATGCTTCAAAAGCATCGCTGTCTAGTACCTCTGCCCAAATGTAAGCGTAGTAACCGCTCGAGTAGCCCATAACATCGCCAAAAATATGATTGAAGTAAGTGCTACGGTAGCGTGGCCAAATTTCAGGAATTAAACCAATCTTATCCATCGATTCTTTTTCAAAAGCAAGAACATCTGAGATTTTTGCTTTGTCGGCTGTTAGAGTATGAAAATCCATATCAAGAATACATGCTGCCAAAAACTCAGTAGTAGCAAACCCCTGGTTGAAATGTCCGCTAGCCTCCATTTTAGCAATTAAAGCATCGGGCATAGGTTCGCCTGTTTGGTAATGCTTTGCGTATTCTTTTAAGTATTGTGGATTGCTTGCCCAGTGCTCCATAATTTGACTGGGTAACTCAACAAAGTCGCGGGGAACATTGCGTAATCCAGGATACTGAACATTAGACATAAGTCCGTGTAATGCGTGACCAAACTCGTGGAAGAATGTTTCAGCCTCATCGTAGCTTAACAATGAAGGGGTATCGCCTGTAGGTTTTGAAAAATTACAAACAATAGATACGACTGGAGAGATAAATTTACCATCGGGCATGATTTTCTGCTCGCGGAAACCTGTACACCATGCACCTGCAGCCTTGCTGTCGCGTGGGAAGAAATCAAGGTAAAGCACACCAAGGTGTTTTCCATCGGCCTCTAATACTTCATAAACTTCAGCATCGGGGTGATAGGTTGGAACGTCGTTTAGTTTTTTGTACTTCAAACCGTAAAGTTTCTCGGTTAGGTTGAAAATACCTTGTTTAACACCTTCTAGAGATAGGTAAGGGCGAAGCATCTCCTCATCAAGGTCGAATTTTGCTTTGCGAACCTTTTCGGAGTAGGACCACCAATCAGTAGCGCTCAACTTAAACTTACCACCTTCGGAATCAATCATTTTTTGCATTTCATCGCGCTCAACTTTAGCTACTTTAAGTGCAGGGATCCAAAGTTTATTGAGTAGTCCGTAAACATTCTCTGGAACTTTTGCCATATTAACATCAAGTACGAAATGAGCGTGAGTTGGATAACCCAGTATTGCTGCTTTTTGTTGACGAAGGTCAACAATCTTCTTGATGGTTTCTTTGTTGTCGTTAGCGTTTCCATTGTTACCGCGCATATAGTAGCCGTAGTAAAGTTTTTCGCGTAAATCGCGGTTTTGAGAGTAGGTTAGGAAAGGTAGCATACTAGGTTTCTGGATTGTGTAAACCCATTTACCTTCCATACCCATTGCTTTAGCATCATCGGCACCCATCGCAATAACCGATTCGGGTAAGCCAACTAAATCTTCCT
Source organism: Bacteroidota bacterium (assembly GCA_023406715.1). GTDB lineage: Bacteria > Bacteroidota > Bacteroidia > Bacteroidales > Tenuifilaceae > SB25. Next base: position 12,216 of record JAEXVC010000194.1, read on the forward strand.
TGTTATCAATAATGATTTTGTAATTGTTATTCTCTGCAAGCAGGTTTTCTCCAAACTGAATAGCGGCCATAGCCAATTCTTGGTTAATTTGGCGAAGTTTTTCTTGTTGCTCTGCATCAAGATTTGCACCACCGCGAACAAAACCTTTGTATTTATTCTCAATTAGAAATTTTTGTTCTGGAGTGTAGTTGCCAGCTGCAACTCCCTCATAAACGGCCTTAACCCTTTCGAAAAGTTTAGCGTTCATGCTAATATCATCGTTATGTTTCGAAAGAATCGGCGAGGTTTTTTTGATGACCTCTTGTAGCTCTGGTGTTTTGTAAGCCTCTCCCATGTTGAGCATAACAAGCAATACATTTTCCAATAGTTGTCCGCTGTAATCCAAAGGAACTATTGTGTTCTCAAAGGTAGGTGCCTCAGCGTTTGAGGTTATTGCATCAATTTCAGCAGTGTGTTGTTTAATCCCTTCAAGAATTGCTGGTTCGTAGTGCTCTACCTTGATTTTATCAAATGGAGGCACATCAAACGGAGTATTGTAAGGCATCAAGAATGGATTCTCGGCCTTTTTCTCACAAGAAACCATAAGGCTCATTGTAATTAAGGTTAGTAAAAATAAACTGTATTTTCTCATTTTCTTATAATTTGAGTGGTTTGATTTAAGTTAACTTGCTGTTAGAATAAAAAATCAACTAAAAAGTTTAAAATTTAAACCGATGCAAGTTACAAAAAGGAAAATAGAATTCAGTAAAAAGAATGTGGAATTAAGAATATCGATTATATTAGTATTTTAAACATTATAAACTTTACTTCCGTGACAAAAGAGAATCCGATGGTAATTTCCTACCTAGGCTTACGAAAGGCTGTGGGAATTTTGGGAATTGTTTTTCCTGTAATACTTGTTTTAGGCGTGTTTATTATTGGAAAAGATGATGCGTTTCAGAAATCTATAAGTATGTACTACCATACCCATATGCGCGATGCATTTGTGGGAATACTATGTGCCGTAGCACTTTTTCTTTTTTCATATACAGGATACAGTTGGGTGGATAATTTGTGCGGTAATTTGGCAGCCATATTTGCATTGGGAGTGGCATTTTGCCCATGCCCAAATCCTCAATTTACCATTGTTGGGGTAATTCATCTTATATCTGCATTACTGTTTTTCTTGACATTAACTTATTTCTCGTTGTTCCTTTTTACCAAAAGCAAACCTAACCCAACTGCCCGTAAGAAACAGCGGAATATCGTTTATAGAATCTGCGGTTTTGTTATGTTAGGATGTATAGTTGCAATCATTATTTTCTTTCTTCTTCCTTCGGATTTGAAAGTGAAATTAGAAGCGTTACATTATGTGTTTTGGTTCGAAACAATTGCCTTGTGGTCATTTGGAGTTTCGTGGCTAGTAAAAGGGGAACTTATTATTAAAGATGATATAGTTGATTGAAATAAAAAAGAAAACCCTATTTAATAGGGTTTTCTTAATTAAGTGAGGGTTACTTTTTTTGCAGATAACCATTTACTTTATTAGCCCATTTTTCGGCCAACTTTAGTTCGTCAGTTATAATAGAACTATCGTTAACGTTATAGAAGTTGATTGTTTTGTCGGTTAAACTGGAGTTTTTAAATTTAAAAATTATGTCCAATCTTTCAGTAGAGTTATCCCTTCCTTTCTTGTTCATAGGGGTTACCGAACATTTATCAACCTCATTCAAATCAATTAAGGTTGTAGATTCCTGATCTTCAATAATTCTGAGTGAAAATAGTTTGCCAGCTGCATAGTCTATTCCAATGCAATTGTTCGAGTTCCAGATGTCACTTTCAGCAACCTTGGCCTGATGTTTTTCTGCTAATTCAATAAAATGGTTTAAGAGTTTTTCCCTTCTTTTCTTTTGAGCACGGCGATAAAAGAAAATGGGTAAAATTATGAATGCAAGAATAAGCATTCCTGTTAAAAACAAAGAAAAGTCCATAATTTCCAAATATTAGTTGTTTGTTATTAATGTAAAATAGGTACAAATCATTCTAGATTTGTAAAAGGAATGTTTTGGAAATTATCACCAGAAATAATCGAACGGATATATTAACTGTTTTACAGCGCAACTTAAATCAATTTTTGATAAAAATTGAATGAAATGATGTGTGGATGATGTTAATGTCTTCTCAAATATTTGGTTTTTCTGATTCGCGTAACTCTGAATCTTTTTGTAGCTTATAGAGTAAAGGCTCTCTAATGAATTTGAAATATTTTCCTTTGTACGTTGAATTGTACAAAGGTTAACTTCATTTTCGAAATAGTATTCGGTTGAATTCTTGTTTTTCTGTTTGAAATGCGAGGGGACAGAATTATCGTTATAGTTCCAAACATTAACGTTAACATAAGTTAGCATTAATGCAAGAATTACAATAATTAGTTTATTTGTCCTGCTATTCATTAAAATAAAATGTACGCAAATATAGCACTAATATTTGTAATATGTAGAGTGAAAATTAGTGTTGGGTTAAACTCTTATACCCAAAATCATTAAGTCGTCTGTTTGGTCGCCACCGTTTCGCCATCTCTCGAATTCATTTTCCAATAGTTTTTTTTGCCTATTCATGTTGGAATCGGAAATGCTAATCAAAAGGTTCTGGAAATTTCTTGCTAAATATTTTTTACGGTCTATTGGGT
>JAEXVC010000141.1 GCA_023406715.1 Bacteroidota bacterium
GTCATACTCTTACGGTTGCGCATCACCCTGCTTTTCTTATAGCAAAAGCGGCAGTAGGCGGGACAATCGAAATGAGGAGTTAGCAAAACCCTATCTCTGTATAACCTTTCTAAACCATAAATAGGAGAGGTCTTTTTACCTTCCTCAAAGGGAGTTGCTGTTCCATGCGTTACGGCCTCAAGTGGCGAAGGAAGAAACTGCTTACGAATGCTTTCGTACTTAACAATAAGTTTCTTTAGGTAGGGGGTAATTCTAACAGGATTATCCAACAGAATGGAATCAATCGCCTCTTTTTCCGATTCATTTTTTGCCAAACAATGAATCAAGTCAACACATACATCGTCCTGAGTTTTTAGAAAATCATTATCCATAAAATCACATTTTAAAGGGTTAGAAAGTATTTTTTCAACTATTTATATAGTTAAGGTTTGCAACATAAGGGTTGAAAGTTTACGTGGTTTTACAGAAACTAAATAAAAGAATCTGCCTTTATCAGTTTAATATGAATTAGCGTTTAATTGTTACCCTGTTTTCAATGAGTTTTTAAATAAAATTTTGAAAGATTTTTGATACTTGGTATAAACTTTTCATCACCAACTTATTATAAAATCAACATAATTTTGGATGTAAATATTTTTAGGGTTACTTTTGCGCCGAAATCATTCTAAAATTCTATATGGACGATTATCACCCTGATTGTTGAACTTGAATAGAGGCTTAATGCAGAAAACCTCTATTCTATAATTTATGGAGGCTACTGCATGAAAACCTATTGGAAGAATGGCAAAGGGATAGTTTCGTGTCCACAATGGGAACCCAATTGCTGGGTTAGCGTTGAAATCCCCACCGATGAGGAAAGGCGTTACTTAATAGATGAACTCGGCGTTCCCGAGGCATTCTATAACGATATTGAGGACGTTGATGAACGTCCGCGTATTGAGTACGACGAGGGCTGGTTTTTTATACTTTTACGTATCCCTTACAAAAACAGCGATTCAAGCATACCTTACTCAACTGTGCCGCTTGGTATTATTTTTAAGGATGATGTTTTTGTATCAATCTGTTTCTATCAAACGGAAATTTTACCCGATTTTATTCAGTTTACCTACCGTAAAAATATTACCAAACGCGATAATTTCGATTTGGTTTTACGGCTTATGCTCTCGTCGAGTGTTTGGTTTCTGAAATACCTAAAGCAAATCAACCAAAGTATCAAGTTGGCCGAAACTCAGCTTGAACGTTCTATCAAGAACGAGGATTTGCAAGCATTGCTGAAAATTGAGAAAAGTTTGGTTTTCTTCACAACATCGCTAAAGGGTAACGATATACTGCTGCATAGAATCAAAAATCTCCGTAACTATAAGGATACTTACGACCCCGAGTTGGTTGAAGATGTCGAAATTGAACTACGTCAGGCGCAGGAAACCACCAACGTTTACTCCGACATCTTAAGCGGAATGATGGATGCTTACGCATCGGTAATATCCAACAACCTGAACATTATAATGAAGCAGCTCACATCAATCTCAATTATATTGATGATTCCAACATTGATTGCGAGCTTGTACGGAATGAACGTTCCCAATGGATTCGAAAATGTAAAATGGGGGTTTTGGATAATTCTTTTTGTATCATTCCTTTTCTCGATGTTTGGGGTAGTTCTATTTATGAGGAAGAGATGGTTTTAGAGTATCGGCAATAGTTTTTCAAAAGGTATAATCGGGCATGCGATTATACCTTTTTTATTCATGGTTTTAACACTTTCAACAATATTGCTATCTTGCGTTTGTTTTTATCTAAAAAATTAAACTTAAAATCATTTAAAATGAAACCTACACTAATTATACTTGCTGCTGGAATGGGAAGTCGCTATGGCGGACTTAAACAGGTTGATGGATTGGGCCCAAACGGCGAGACTATTATTGATTATTCCGTTTACGATGCTTTTAGGGCAGGCTTTGGAAAGGTAGTTTTTGTTATTCGGAAAAGTATTGAGAAGGATTTTCTTGAGGTTTTTGGAAACCGATTCAGTAAGGATGTTCACTACGAGATTGCTTACCAGGAGTTAGATATGCTACCCGAAGGGTTTACTTGCCCAGCCGATAGAACCAAACCATGGGGAACTGCTCACGCAGTTTGGGTTACAAAGCATTTGGTTAACGAACCTTTTGCTGTTATCAATGCTGACGATTTTTACGGTTACGATACTTTCCGTGTTTTAGCTCAAGAACTCTCAAAGCCAAATCTTCCTAAAGGAAGTTACTTTATGGTAGGCTTTAAACTAGGTAAAACCCTTTCGGAGGAAGGTGCTGTATCGCGAGGTGTTTGTACCACCGATAGTCAGATGCTATTACAAAATGTTGTGGAACGCACTCATATTGAAAGAATCGACGGTAAGGTATGCTATAAGGACGAAAATAACAACTCTGTGGAGTTGAACGAGAATCTTCAAGTTTCCATGAATTTCTGGGGATTTACTCCCGATTTCTTTGGCTACACGGAGAAGTTAATGGTCGATTTCTTTAGTGGTTCTATAGGAAACGCTAAAGCTGAATTCTACATTCCAACCGTTGTAAATAAATCAATCCAAGAAAAAATTGCCACCTGCAAAGTTTTAAGTACAAATGCAGAATGGTTTGGCGTAACATACCCTGGCGATAAACCCTTGGTAATTGAGCGGTTAAGCAAGTTGATTCAGGCTGGAGAGTACCCCTCGCC
>JAEXVC010000019.1 GCA_023406715.1 Bacteroidota bacterium
GATTCCTACCTGATGGTTCGATCTATAAAATAGCGGTTGTTTCGCACAAAGAAACACCAGGTTTAGGTGATAAAATGGAACCAAGCAAATCAAATTTCAGTATTCAATTTGAAGGTAAAAATCCCGAAACTTTTAAACTGAAAGTAAAAAAAGATGGTGGTGATGTTGATGCCATTACCGCATCAACCATATCATCTAGAGCTTACTGTGATGCAGTTACAAGAGCATACAATGCACTTAAGGAAGGAGGTAAGAAATGAGTCAACTAAAAAATTTCTCCAAAGGATTTCTCCAAGAAAATCCAATTTTAGTTCTGGTACTAGGGACTTGCCCCACTTTGGCAACAACCTCATCGGCCATGAATGGTATGGGAATGGGATTAGCAACTACCTTTGTGCTTTTTGGAAGCAATGTTGCCATTTCGTTACTATCCAGGTTTATTCCAGACAAGGTTCGCATTCCTGCTTTTGTTGTAGTAATTGCAACATTTGTTACCATTGTTGATTTGCTAATGCAAGCCTACACTCAGGGGCTGTACGAGAAACTTGGAATTTTTATCCCTTTGATTGTAGTTAACTGTATAGTTCTTGGACGCGCCGAGGCTTATGCATGTAAAAACAACGCAATTTCATCTTTTTTCGATGGACTAGGCATGGGTTTAGGATTTACGCTAGCACTAACAGTTCTTGGTTCAATTAGAGAATTTTTGGGTAATGGATCCTTATTTGGCTACAAATTCATTCCTGGCGATGGAATACTAGTATTTATATTAGCCCCAGGAGCATTCATTGCTTTGGGATATCTAATTGCTATAGTGAATAAAATTAGAAAAGCATAAAAATCTGCCATATGGAATATATACTAATAATAATTTCCGCCATTTTCGTTAATAATGTTGTGCTATCACAATTCCTGGGCATATGTCCTTTCTTAGGGGTTTCAAACAAAATTAACACTTCACTTGGAATGGCGGGTGCTGTAACCTTTGTGATTGTTTTAGCAACCATAGTTACATATCTGCTTCAAATTTATGTTCTGAATACGCTTGGACTAGAATTTATGCAAACAATTGTTTTTATTCTAGTTATAGCAGCATTAGTTCAAATGGTTGAAATTATGCTAAAAAAACTAAGCCCAGCCTTATACCAAGCACTTGGAATTTTCCTTCCGTTAATAACCACCAACTGTGCGGTATTGGGTGTTGCTATTCTTGTAATTAAAAAGAATTACAACCTATTAGAAGGGGTAGTTTTTGGTGCATCAATTTCTATCGGATTTGGATTTGCCCTTGTAATTATGGCAGGTATTAGAGAGCAACTTGAACTTGCCAATATACCTAAAGGGATGAAAGGAGTACCTATATCATTAATAACAGCCGGAATTCTGGCTTTAGCATTTATGGGATTTGCTGGGATTGTGAAATAAGAAATTTCCATTTAATTGATTAAAAAAGCCGCTATTCTATTAATAGCGGCTTTTTTCAATATATCTCACATCAACTCATTAGAATTGATTTTCTCTTAAATCTTAACAACCACAGTATCTATTCTCACAGAGTCAGCAGCAACAACAAAGCGAAATATATAATTCTTAACTTTTGTTGGAACAAAGTGAGTAAGAGTATCCTTTGTGACTATAACATCCTCACAGACCTCTCCATGATTTTCAAATGTTCCATAAGCAGCATAAGTAACTATTGTATCACTTACAATACCTTGTAAAAATCCTAGACTATGCCAACATGCATTTTCTGCCGTAGCAACTAATGTTATTGGAATAGCAGAATTCACTTGCACGGTATCTGGCAAAGCACTTGCACTCAATTCAACATAATCTGAGAATATTATTGAGTTCTCATTCTTCAAACAAGATGCAAGTATTAATAATAAAGAAGCGGCAAGCACCAAAATAATTTTTTTCATATTAGTTATTTTAAGTTAAAGATAGTTTTTCGCAACAAAAATCGTGCAAATGTAAGTCAAAACAGTATCAACTTATCTTACTCAAATCATTTTTTGCTTGAGCAATTTCCTGTAGGCGTTTTGATAGAAGAATATTTTGAGGCAAGGATAAAAGTGGGTCAACGCTAAGCAAATCCTTTGCAACATTACGTGCATACTGCAACAATTGACTATCTGTACTCAAACTCGCTAATTTCAAATCGATAGGGGAACCGCTTTGCATTGTCCCATCAATATCGCCAGGACCGCGTAGTTTTAAATCAACCTCGGCTATTTCGAAACCATCGTTTGTTGAAACCATTGTCTCTAATCGCTTTCGCGAATCGGAAGAGAGTTTTACCTGCGACATCAGAATACAGAAACTTTCGTCGGCGCCTCGACCAACACGTCCCCTAAGTTGGTGCAACTGAGATAGACCAAACCTCTCAGCACTTTCAATTACCATTACGGTTGCATTGGGTACATTCACACCGACTTCAATAACAGTTGTAGCAACCATTATATGCGCCTTGCCCTGCACAAATAAGTTCATTGAAAAATCCTTATCCTCGGGTTTCATTTGGCCATGAACCACAACCGTTACATACTCAGGCGGAGGAAATGCACGCACAATGCTCTCATATCCATCCTGCAAATCTTTCAGGTTCTCCATTTTCTCCGATTCCTTAATTAATGGATAAACAACATAAACCTGCCGACCTGCTTTTATTTGTTCCCGAATTTTTCCAAAAACAACATTGCGTTTAAGGTCTGTGTAGTGTATTGTTTTAACTGGTTTGCGTCCAGGTGGAAGTTCATCTATCACACTTACATCTAAATCGCCATAAAGCGTCATTGCAAGAGTTCGAGGAATTGGTGTTGCTGTCATTACAAGTATATGAGGAGGGTCATCATTTTTCTCCCAGAGTTTTGCCCGTTGCATAACTCCAAAACGTTGCTGCTCATCTATCACGGTAAATCCAAGATTTTTGAATTTTACAACATCCTCAAGCAACGCATGTGTTCCAATCAAAATATTAAGGTCTCCTGCCTCCAACGATTTATGCAAGTTATTCCGCTCCGAACGGCGAGTGCTTCCGGTAAGCAAACCTACGCTAATAGGTAGTCCTTCGAGCAGTGCCGCAATGGATTCGTAATGCTGGTTGGCAAGAATCTCTGTTGGAGCCATAATACAAGCCTGATAACCGTTATCAACAGCAATTAGCATTGACATTAATGCCACAACAGTTTTCCCGCTGCCCACATCGCCCTGTAGCAATCTGTTCATCTGCTTACCGCTGCCCATATCCTTCCTTATCTCGCGGATAACACGTTTTTGTGCTTCGGTTAAGGGGAAAGGCAACTTTTCGTGGTAGAAACGGTTGAACATCTCCCCCACTTTGCCAAACACATGCCCATTAACCCTGGTTTGCCGAACCGATTGCCGGAGTAATATTCCGAGCTGTATGTAAAAAAGTTCCTCAAACTTTAAACGATACTCGGCCTTACGAACTAATGCGATACTTTGAGGGAAGTGAATATTACGCATTGCTTCAGGCAAGGTCATCAACTTATGCTGGTCTATAATGTTTGGCGGTAATGTTTCGTCGAGCTTCCCAGCAATAATATTCTGCAACGATTGCTGAAAACCAAGAATAGTTTTTGATGAGATTCTGTTGCTCTTTAACTTCTCAGTAGTGGAATAAGCGGGCTGTAGCGCACCCATTATTTTTTCCTGACCAACACGGTACTCCTCCATCTCGGGGTGGGCAATGCTAAAACGGGAGCCAAACCTACTAGCCTTTCCAAAAACCAGATAATCGACATTTGGTTTTAGCCATTTTGCCATCCAAGTTATACCCTTAAACCAAACCAACTCAACACTTCCACTCCCATCGGAAAATATTGCATTTAAACGTTTGTGGCGTCCTACACCACTTTCATCAAACCTCACAATCTTACCAACTATCTGAATATATGGCAAATCTTCATTTATCTCCGAAATTTTATAGATTTTCGACCTATCGATATGCTTATAAGGATAGAAATACAGCAAATCCCCAAAAGTGTAGATTCCCAATTCCTTTTGCAGTAGTTCTGCACGTTTGGGACCAACTCCTGGTAAAAACTTAATTTCGGTTGAAAGTATATTGCTCATTAAGCACAACTATAAATCTGCATTTCCAATTAATTATCCACAAAACTAATATATTTAAACAATCTTGGATTACTACATCTCAACATTCCATTAATATAAAATAACCCACCTTAAACCTTTTTTAACAGAATAAATCATACCTAACACATAGCCAAATCGTACATTAGCAATATTAAGATTTACGATTTTGATTATGAGGACAGGGTTATTGGGGCAGATTAAGAACTATTACAACTTTTGGCTAAACTGTAAACCAACTGGAGGACATGGCATTCACTCTCCTTACGTTTACAAGCTATATACCGAGGTTATTGAACCTGAAACAAAAAAAGAGGTCTTTGAAAAAATTGAGAATTACCGCAAAGAACTAAAGGGTTGTGGACTTTCTATTATCAAGAAATCAATAAACGATAGCCTGAACGATGGTTTCCGAGGCGAAGAGATTTCGTTAGGAAAGATAGCCAATTCGGTTTCGATACCATCACACTTGGGACGATTAATTTACAGAATAGCAAAGCATTATCAACCCAAAAACATAATTGAACTAGGCACTTCGGTTGGGATTAGCACGATGTATCTTGCAAAAGGGAATCCCAGTGCATCGATATATACCATTGAGGGCGATGAGGCCGTTCTAGGCATTGCTCAGAATAGGTTTAGAAAATCGGGGCTTACAAATATTCAAACACTATCGGGCAATTTCGATGACCAATTGCCCCGTGTTCTTAACGAATTATCGAGTGTGGATTTTGTTTTTATTGATGGCGACCACAACGGCAGAGCGCTCATAAATAACTTCAACTTAATTTTGCCAAAAGTCAACCAAAAAACCATAATTATTGTTGATGATATCCGTTGGAGCAAAGGGATGGAAAAGGCCTGGGAGTATATTAGTTCAAACTCAAAAGTTACGTTATCTATTGACCTTTTCCGCTGCGGTATTCTAATTTTCGAGGAAGGAATTACCAAACAGAACTTTTTGTTAAGGTATGGACCTTACTAAAATTAATAATTTTGTTACATAATTGTTTAGAATAAATTATCGTTTAACTTTAACATACAAAACACACCATTGAAAATGAATAACAACTCTTTAATAAACATTAGCAACATAAAAAAATTCTACCAAGTAGGTAGTGTTGTTGTAAAAGCACTAAAAGGTGTTGATTTGGTAATCAACAAAAATGAATATGTGGCCATTATGGGACCTTCAGGCTCAGGAAAATCAACTTTAATGAATATCCTTGGCTGCCTAGACACTCCCACTGATGGGGCATACGTACTGAACGGAACCGATGTTAGTAAACTTACCGATGATGCCTTAGCCGAAATTCGAAATAAGGAAATTGGGTTCGTATTCCAAACATTTAATCTACTACCCCGCTACACAGCTTTAGATAATGTTGTTCTACCATTGATATACGCTGGCGTCCCAAAGCATGAACGAGTAGAGAAAGCGATAAAAGCACTTACCAACGTGAGCCTAGAAGACAGAATGGAGCATAAACCCAATGAATTATCTGGGGGGCAACGTCAACGTGTTGCAGTGGCTCGCGCATTAGTTAACGACCCTTCGATTATCCTTGCCGATGAGCCAACTGGTAACCTCGACTCCAAAACATCCATTGATATAATGAATTTGTTCGAGGATATTTTCGCACAGGGTAATACAATTATACTTGTTACACACGAAGAGGATATAGCAAAACACGCCCGCAGGATTGTCCGCCTACGCGATGGAATGATTGAGTCCGATGAGGTTAATCCTCATCCTACTTTAAAACAAAAAGTAGTTTTAACTGAACAATAGATTTTATGTAGTGTTATTTCTCAAAAGACTTGCTAGTTGTTTGGCAAGTCTTTATTTTTAAAAACAATTTCAAGGTAACTGTTATTAATATCGATAAAAATGAAGATATACACTAAAACTGGCGACAAAGGCACCACATCGCTAATTGGAGGTGCTAGAGTTCCAAAATATCACCCTCGAATTGAGGCATACGGCACAGTAGATGAGCTAATCTCTTACGTGGGCTTACTTCGCGACCAACCTGTTGATGATTATACCAAGCAATTGCTAGTAAAAATTCAGGATAGGCTGATGAATTGCGCATCGATACTTGCTGCCGACTGCACCGATTGTAAGGTTAAAATACCGATTATTGCCGATGCAGACATAAAGCAGATTGAGGAGGAAATTGATAAAATGGACTCAATGCTTGAGCCCCTTACCTCTTTTGTTTTACCTGGGGGGCACCAAACCGTTTCAGTATGCCATGTATGCAGAACTGTGTGCCGAAGAGCCGAACGATTAACCACAAAACTGGCGGAAGAAACACCTGTTCCAGAAAATGTGGTAGTTTATATGAATAGGTTGAGTGATTTTTTCTTTACTTTATCCAGAAAATTGGGAAAAGATTTAAATATTGAGCAAATAAAATGGCAACCCAATGTTTGATATTAATTTTTTTCTATATTTGCGGAAATTGCTGAAAAACACAAAAAATTAGCAATCAACAACTTAACAACTTATTGACTATTAACTATGTACTGGACACTTGAATTAGCATCAAAGTTGGAAGATGCCCCTTGGCCAGCAACTAAAGAGGAATTAATTGATTATGCCATCCGTTCTGGCGCACCCCTCGAAGTTATTGAAAACCTTCAGGAACTTGAAGATGAGAATGAGATATACGAGAGCATAGAAGATATCTGGCCCGATTATCCAACCAAAGAAGATTTTTTCTTCAACGAGGACGAATATTAAAAGTAAGAGAGGCATTGAGCCTCTCTTTTATTTTACTCTTAACACCAATCCTTTCAAATATTCACCCTCTGGGTGATAAATGTTAATTGGGTGGTCGGCAGGTTGTGTTAACTGATGTAGTATTGCCGACTCTCGGCCCGAAATAGCACAGGCAGAGAAAACCGCATTGCGGAAATCGACCTTACTAACCACCTGCGAGCAGGAAAAGGTGAAAAGAATTCCACCTGGGTTTAACTTACGAATAGCGGCAAGGTTAAGCCTTTTGTAAGCCTGCAGGGCATTACGCAAAGCATCATGATGCTTTGCAAATGCAGGTGGGTCCAATATAATTAAATCGAACATTTCATCGGTAGTGCGCAAATACTCAAATGCATCAACGGCATATGAGCGGTGCTTGGATGTGTCATCAAAATTTGCGGCCACGTTTTGATTCGAAAGGGCAATAGCCTTTTCGGAACTATCAACAGTCACAACCTCACTTGCACCTCCTTTTAAGGCAAAAACCGAGAATCCACCTGTATATCCAAAGGTATTTAAAACTTTCAGCCCTTGGGAGTACTCCTGCACCAATCGTCGGTTCTCCCTTTGGTCAATAAAGAAGCCCGTTTTCTGTCCCTCATCCCATGATATCCAGAATTTATTCCCGTACTCACTGTAAACTCCTGACAGGTTGCCTTTTCCTGCAACAAACTCATCAACTGGATTGTACCTCTCGCGCATCGGCAAAGTTCCGCTACTCTTATCGTAAACGGATTTGATGTAACCACCAAAAACATCAATTAATTGCTCTGCAATTAGATGACGGCTCAAATACATCCCAACGGAGTGGCACTGCATTACTGCAGTATCGCCATAAATATCGATAATTAGCCCAGGCAGATTATCGCCCTCGCCGTGCGTTAACCTAAAGGTATTAGTATCAGTATTAGGATATAAGCCCAATGACTTTCTGTGATTCAAGGCATCCTGAAGTTTGCTTCTCCAAAATGCAGCATCTATATCAACCTTTTTAAAACTCAAAATTCGAACGCTTATAGAGCCAGAATGGTAATGGCCTATGCCCAAATACTGAAAATCGGCTCCATAAACCTCAACAACCTCACCTTCTTCTGGCGAGCCCTCAATCCGTTTAATTGCACCAGAAAACACCCAAGGATGAAAACGCTGTAACGACTGCTCTTTTCCTGGCTTAAGAATTACTTTTAGAATACTCATTTTGAAAGTTTTATTGGATTGATTGCGTTTAGTTTTTGGTAAATTTCTCTGCACACCCACGCGTCGGTTGCAGCATAATCAATTTGTGCAAAGGAAAGACTCTCCGCTTCCCAGTTGCTTAACTGCTGGCTCTTGGAAACCCTAACACCAAGCACAATTGCGGCCAACTTCCTTACACTCTGACCCTCAATATCGTAGTTAACTGCTATTTGCTGCAAGTCAACAAATCCTTTAGGATTAAAATTTCGAATGCTCTTTAACCCTTTTAAATCGTCGCGGATTGCAGCACCAACCTTTACTATTTTTTCATTCTCAAGGATAGTCACCAACTCATTGGGCAAACCAACTTCCTTAACCTTTATGATTAATGCAGTTTTTTCGTCGGAAAGCTGCACCAAGGCAATTCCATTATTTCGACCTTTTTTGAAAGAAGGTTTCGATTCGGTATCGAAACCAAGAATGCTGCTTGTTGAAAAGAGTTTGATTTTCTCCCTTAGTTCATCCTCAGTAGAAATAACAAACGCCTCGCCCTCAAAACTCAGGCGGGGCAATTTCACAATCTCATCATTATCTATATTTGGCGCAAACATTCAACTAGTCTAAATCGTTATCATCTTTAGTAAACCAGTCAGAAGCACTCTTGCGTGAATCTTCATCATTATTGCGAACAATATTTTCTAAATCTATATTACTGAACTCAAGAATGTGAAATGCTCGGATAAGATTGACCAGTCTGATTCCCCAAAATTCTCCAAAATTCTCGGTACATTCCCAAAGCGCATCGTTCATCACATCGGTGTTTCCGACATGATAACGCATAGTGAAGTTTTTTAAATCCTGATAAATATCGGATAAATACTCTGCAATACTAACGGTGAATTGTCCGTCATTTGCATCGGCACGCTTATCGTATATCTCCAAAAAGTCGTTATGCTGACCGAGCAAATCTTCAATCTTAGACTCTATCAACCTATAATCCAACTCCGTAACGAATTGCTCATTCCCTTCGTCGTAAACAGGCTCGGTTTTTGGAAGCAAAGTGGCCTTATAATAGAGCAAGGGCAACAGCTTACTGGTTGTAGTTACAAAAACTTTTGTTTTATGGTGCTCACAGGTCTCCAGAAACGAACAAAACTCCTTGGCTACAGTGGCAAACTCAACAACATTTCTGCTATACACAATGCTTTTAGTATCCATTTATCTACTTAAATTTTGGCTACAAAGATAATTATATGGTTGGAGAAAAACATACAAATCAAAAATCAGAATGAAGAAGACTGAAGTTAGAGGCTATAAGTAAACGATACTAAATAAAAAATCCAGGCCAAAGCCTGGATTTTGATAGCTAACCCAAACAAATTATCCTCTAAAGAATAATGCTTTTATAATTAAACTTGCCATTTTAGGATTTTCCTTTAAACGACGAGTCGAATAACCAAACCATTGTTTTCCGTAAGGAACGTACACCCGCATTGTGTGATCCTTTGTAACTATTGACTTTCTCAACTCAGGAGTTACACCATAAAGCATCTGGAACTCGTACATATTTTTAGGAACATTGTACTTTTCAATTAACTTGTAAGCACCTTCTACCAAAGGTTTATCGTGAGTTGCAATGCCTGGATAAACTCCATTCTTCATCATAAACTCTAAATCCTCAAGGAAGTGTTGGTTAATCTCCTCATATTTCTTGTAAGCGATTGCAGCAGGCTCAACATAAATACCCTTGCATAGACGATAGTTTAGAGGAATTTCTTTTGAATGAATATCCATTAAGTTCTCCAAATCACTCAACGTCCTCTTTAAATAAGCCTGAACAACAAGACCTACGTTCTTAGGAAACTCTGCTTTAAGTCTACGGTAAAGTTCAATCTCCATGTCGGTGCAAGGAGAATCTTCCATATCAACCCTAATGAAGTTGTTGTACGAAGCTGCTTTTGCAACTATTTCGCGAATGTGCTGGTAGCAAACTTCCTTATCGAGCAGCAAACCAAACATTGTTGGTTTTAGCGAGTAGTTACCATCAATCTTCTCCTTCTCAATAGTATCGATAAGTTCAAGGTACTCAACTTTATTCTTTTCAGCCTCATCGAGGTTTTTGATAAATTCACCAAGAATATCAATTGTAACCTTAATGCCTTCCTTGTTTAACTCTTTTGAAACACGGATAGCGTCGGCAACACTTTCTCCAGCAATATAACGCTTAGAGAAAATCCAGATAAGTTTTTTTGGAAAATAGGGCAGCATTGCTGCAATCATCTTATTGAACATAGTTTATGTTTGTTTAAATGGTTATTCATAAAATTGGTTGCAAATGTAATAGATACATAACTTTATAAACTCTGACATTTGTTAGCATTTTATTTAACAATGAAATTTTTCTAGCCCAGCAATCTTATTTACATCTAAATATCAGGCAATAAAGTCATTACAAACATCATAAATCAGCATTCCTTTTGCCATGCCAGTACAATTGACCTTGCTCATTTCGATTAATCTTTCCATTGTCGAGCAAATATCGAATTACTTTTACAACTCTGTCTGGATTTCGCTTTAGACTATCTATCAACTCCTCGTCAGAGCGGGGCGTTTGGGTGATTGCCGATTTTATTCCCTCCAGTATCATGTCGAACTCATACTTGCTCATATCCAACTCGTTGCGCTGGGTGCAGACATCGCACTTGCCGCATCGGTACGAGTCTTTCTCGCCAAAGTACTCGCTTAACATTTGGCTGCGGCATTTTGTTTGGCTTCGGGCATAGGTAATAAGCGCATCAACTCGGCTAACAAACCTATCGTGGAGCATCCTGTACGATTCGGGATTTATTCTTAGGTTTTTCTCATCCAACCGCTCCTCGGTCATTATTATAAGCGGGGTGCGCTTTTTGGGGATATAGCTGATGACTTTATGCCGACTTAACGTTTTAAGGTTTTCCAAAATTCTGTCGGTGGGCATTGCAGCCAAGCGGCTAAGGTAAGCCTCATCAACCCTAACATACTGGGAGAATACTCCAGTAAAGTTTCGCAAAATCACCTTGATAAACCTATCCATATCGGCGTGCGCCACCTGATATTTGTAAAGTTCTTGCTTGTCGACCGTAAACATTAAACGGCTAGGGTTGTCCAGTTCATCGGTTAACTCAATATATCCCTCGCGTTCTAATATTTTTAGCGAGTTGTATGCTTTTACGGAGTTCATTCGGTAAACCGAGCAGAAATCCATTAGGTTAAAATCGTATATTTCGCCTTTGCCGGCGCCTATTGTTATGTTTAGGTAAGAGCCCAATGCCTGATAGGTTCTTTTGATATCCTCAATTGGTGGAAAGTTCGCCTCCAACCGTTGGTCAATTTTGGAAGCATCGGAATCGTTGAAAAGCAGTACTGCGTAGGCCAGTTTTTGGTCGCGCCCAGCACGCCCGGCTTCCTGAAAGTAGGCCTCGGGCGAATCGGGTAAATCAATATGAACTACAAACCGAACATCGGGCTTGTCAATTCCCATTCCGAACGCATTGGTGGCCACAATAATCCGGGTCTTATTGGTTTGCCAGTCGGCTTGCTTGGCGTTTCGGATTTCCATGGTTAGGCCTGCGTGGTAGTAATCGGCCGAAATACCCTCCTTGCGAAGCATCAATGCTATCTCCTTGGTTTTATCGCGACTACGAACATACACCACACCAGTTCCGGGAATGCTATTTACAATTTTTAGTAGATGCTTTGGTTTATCTTCTACGTTACGGACAAGGTAAACAAGATTATCGCGGGCAAAACTCATCTTGAAAACTTTGCCATTCCTGAAACCAAGTTTCTGCTGTATATCGTCCACCACATCGGGTGTTGCCGTTGCTGTAAGGGCAAGAAATGGAACTTCCTTGGGCAGTAGTTCGCGTAGCTCTACAATTTTTAGGTACGACGGCCTAAAATCGTAACCCCACTGCGATATACAGTGCGATTCGTCGATAGCCACCATATTCACCTTCATTTTACGCAATCGCTCCCTGAATAGCTGAGTGGTTAATCGTTCGGGCGAAACGTAAAGGAACTTAATATCGCCATAGGCGCAGTTGTCCAATTCAACATCAATCTCGTGTTTCGACAAGCCCGAATATATAGCAGTAGCCCTTATACCTCTCTTTTTGAGGTTTTCAACTTGGTCTTTCATAAGGGCAATAAGCGGAGTTATTACAATGCAAATACCCTCCATGGCCAATGCTGGCACTTGGAAAGTAATTGACTTTCCGCCACCTGTTGGCATTAGGGCCAGCGTATCGTTTCCGTTGTAAACCGACTCAATTATATCGCGCTGTATGGACCGGAACGAACTGTAACCCCAGTAATGCTTAAGTATTTGCTCAAATCTCTCCAAAACAAAATTGTTTATTACAAAAATAGCTGATAAAGTTGGAAGTAGAAAGTAGTAAAGTGAGAAGCTAGGCCAACTTCTAGTTTTCAACTTTTAATCGATAAACCTTCGGCTTTCACATAATATAACACACAATTTGTATATTGATTTTCAAAGAACAATTGAGGTTCCGCTATTTTTTTATAACTTGCCGCATTTTTAAAC
The DNA here is from genome assembly GCA_023406715.1 of Bacteroidota bacterium. Classification (GTDB taxonomy): domain Bacteria; phylum Bacteroidota; class Bacteroidia; order Bacteroidales; family Tenuifilaceae; genus SB25. The sequence continues at coordinate 12,645 of JAEXVC010000019.1, forward strand.
ATTAACCTGTTCAACATATGTCATTCTACAGCAACAAAGTAATGGCCGATGGGCTTACATTCGACGATGTGCTCCTAGTTCCAGCATATTCAGAGGTTTTACCCAGAAATGTGGATTTAACCACTCGTTTTAGCCGAAACATTGAGATTAAAGCACCCATAGTCTCTGCAGCTATGGATACAGTAACCGAATCGGCATTGGCTATTGCAATTGCCCGTGAAGGTGGAATTGGCGTAATTCATAAGAATATGAGTATTGAGGCGCAAGCCCGACAAGTGCGTGAGGTTAAACGTGCAGAGAATGGAATGATTTACGAACCCGTTACAATTAACCCCGATGCCACGGTTGGCGATGCTTTGGCATTGATGCGCGAGTATCACATTGGCGGAATTCCCGTGGTGGATAAAGTCGGGTTGCTTATAGGTATTGTTACCAACCGCGATTTACGTTTTCATGAAAACATGAAAACCCCAATTCGCCAAGTGATGACAAGCAAAAATATTATCACCACAACTAAATCAATTGACCTTGAGAGAGCAACAGCAATACTTAAGGAACATAAAATTGAGAAATTACCCGTTGTGGACGAGAACAATAAACTGATAGGACTACTTACATACAAGGATATTACCAAGGTTAAGGACAACCCAAATGCTAGCAAGGACTCCAAAGGACGCTTAAGAGTTGCTGCAGGTGTTGGAGTTACTGGTGATACAATGGCTCGTGTAAAGGCCCTTTACGATGTAATGGTTGATGCTGTTGTAATTGACACGGCCCACGGTCACACTAAAGGCGTTAACGAAATGCTTAAACAGGTTAAGCGCGAGTTCCCCAACTTAGAGGTTGTTGTTGGTAACATTGCAACCGCCGATGCTGCAAAGATGTTAGTTGATAATGGTGCCGATGCGGTTAAAGTTGGTATTGGACCAGGTTCAATCTGTACAACACGTATTATTGCTGGCGTTGGTGTACCTCAGTTAAATGCAATTTGGGATGTTGCAAACGCTATTAAAGGAACAGGGGTGCCAGTTATTGCCGATGGTGGTATTCGTTACTCAGGTGATATTGTTAAAGCCCTTGCAGCAGGAGCCGACACCATTATGGCCGGTTCGCTATTTGCAGGAGTTGAGGAATCGCCCGGCGAAACTATCATTTATAACGGTCGTAAGTTTAAATCGTACCGTGGAATGGGCTCACT
>JAEXVC010000050.1 GCA_023406715.1 Bacteroidota bacterium
ATTATATACAGACTTATCCACAACACCAAAATCCGAAGGAATTTCCTGCTTTATGGCAATGGTTTGAACTGACATAACCTCTTCTTGCTTTTCAATTTTTGGTCCTTCAGGAACAACTTGAACTTCCTCCTGCTTTTTAGCAACTTCCTTAACTGGCTCTGCCTGCTGTGATGTCCCATAAATGCTAGTTTCCAACTTTATTATTCGGCTGGTTAACTGCTGCTCGAACAATTTCAAGCCCCAAATCTTTGAAAAGGCCAAATCCAACTTCAACAAGGCCAACTCACGCATAAGTGATGCCTCAAAAGTGCTTTCCACCTTTCCTTTATCTCCCAAATTATTCATAATTGCTGAAGCAGTTCTTATATGAGCCTTTGATGCATTGATATCATTCCGAATGGTTTCGTCCTTGGTTCCGCTCTTTACAAGTGCAACATGAAGACAATCGTTATAAATAGTATATTTTTTCTCAAAATACTTTTCCATTAAACTACTATAACTACCCATAGCCGAAAGCATTGCCTTGCTCTCAGTATCGCAATTGGCGGGAACTGTATCCGAGGAAATATTTGAGCAAGTTCTATACTTGTCCTTAGCAGCAAAGGCATTTTCTCTAGATTTTACCAGTTGAGGGTAAATTTGCTCAACCAGAGCAAGCCTATTAATCTCATCGTCCTGAAAAACAGTGGTGGCAAACTGTGCTTGATAGATAAAGTCTGGGTTGTCAACAGCAAAGGTTGCATCGGCTTTACCTTGAGGCTTGCGCTTACCTGTGAGGTACTCCTGCTCAATTTGGCTGGCGCGAACAAACATCATGTCGGCCTCCTTTTGCGCAGCAAGCATGTCGTCCTCAACTTTCGTAACTTTTTTCTCAAGTTTTATCCGCTCCTCCGCGGTATCGATATAATCAAAACCTTGGCGTAACTTTTCAAGTCGAGTAATCAAGGAATCGGTTCGCATTTGTGCAGCAAAGCCCTTGGCTATTACCCGAGCATACTCAGGGTCGTTTTCAACCGAGCTGAATGTTGCTGGCTTCTTTTTCTTCAAATCTTCAACTTTCTTTTCCTCTACAGCCTTCTTTACCTCAACTTTCTTTTGTTCTGCAACAAAATTGACACCTTCCATATTCAGTCGTACCAACGATACCAACTCCTTATTCGATTTGGCGGAGCGACGAATTGGGTTCTCCTCATTCTTCATCAACACCAACTGAACGGTATCGGGCATAAAATTGCGGTTGGTTGCAAAGCAAACCAAGCTATCGGCATCGCCTACCACATAAAGAAAATCATCGAAGGGAGAATTGTATGGAAATCCCAAATTTTCGGCAGTGCTCCACAATCGGGTTTTAGGGTTATAAACGGATTTGTAAATATCGTACCCCCCCATCCCATAATGACCTTTTGACGAGAAGTAAAGCGTTACACCATCAGGTGCCAAGTATGGATAATCATCATCCAAGAATGTGTTTACCACATCGCCAATAACCTCGGGCTTGCTCCAGAATCCATCATCCTGAAACTTGATTCGGAAAATATCTTTACCAAATGATGTGGAATTACCATAACTTGTATAGTACACATAATCTCCAACCTTAGGGTTCTTAGGATAAAACATCACTGATTGGTGATTCATCTTTTTATCGGTAGGTGTTAAAAGATTCTCCGGAATACTTGTAAAACTGCCGTTGCTTGGTGCTATTGAGTAGTAACTGTAAAAATCTTTCGATGTCAAACTTTTTGTATCGAGCACAGTTGGAGTGAAAATATATCGAGTTAAAAAACTCCCATTCTCGCAAAGCGTTACTAAAGGCTCAACATCTTTTAATTTAATATCGCGCGAACCTCCGCTAATTGTAAATCTGCGGTAATAATCAATTGCCTCGTTAAACTGATAGTTTTGCCTCAACGCCTCGGCTAAGAAAAAGTAAACCATATTGGGAACATTGGCAGTCGATGCCTTTGTTAGATATTCTATGGCCTTATCAAAATTGCGAGTCCCCATTAAGTAACAAATCCCTAAAGGATACTGAATATTGGGGTCGCGAGGATACTCTTTAATCAACTCATCATAAATGCTGAGTGCCTGCGTGAATTGAAGTTTATCCAACAACGAATCTGCCTTGACACGCTGGGGATTCGATTGCGAAGCAACTGCATCAACCTCCTGCGAGTTAGCAGAAACAACGATTCCAAGTAATACTAATAGAAGAAATATCGTTTTATGATTCATAGCAAAATCGGTACTTGTTATGCAAAATCATTCAAAAATAGATAGAAATTATGGAGATTACAAAAAAGTTAAACGTGAGAAGTTAAACGTGAAACGGGGGAAATTAAAATATTAACCTTTGAATATTTCAGAGATTACCATGTAGACACTACAAACCAAACACTAACAATTACTTCTTCATAGCCCTATCCATCTCGCGACGGGCATCTTTATGCTTTAAATCTTCACGCTTATCGTGCACCTGTTTGCCTCGGGCAAGAGCGATATCAACCTTGGCCAAACCCCGCTCATTCAGGAATAACTTTAGGGCAATTATTGTTAGCCCTTTCTCCTGCGAACGACGTTTCAACTTACCAAGTTCCTTATGTGTTAGTAGTAATTTCCTATCCTGCTTTGGGTCATGATTATTGTATGTACCCCATTCGTACTCGGCAATATGCAATCCCTTAACCCAAAGTTCATCGTTAATAAACTGGCAGTACGAATCCACAAAATTAGCCTTACCCATTCGGATTGCTTTAATTTCTGTACCTTTTAGCACAATACCCGCAGTGTACTTCTCAACAATCTCAAAGTTAAAGCTAGCTTTTTTATTTTTAACAACTATATCGTTTGCCATTTTAGGTCAGTAAAAATTATTCTTTTCGTTTAAAAAATTTTACCCAGCTGTAAATATAGAATGCCAGTCCGAGCAAAACTACAAAAATTAACCCTAAGTTGGATTTCTTTAGAGGACTCTCGGTAAACATATTGGTCATAGCAACAAGTACCATCAACACCGATATTAGAAACACAAGCCCCATCCAAACCAATCGGTTTAACTGGTTTAACTTATTGCGCTGATTATTTCTTCGTAACTGTACCATTTCTTTGTATTTCGTTTTTAGTGGTTAGTGGTTGGTTCGTGACAAGTGACGAGTTAACAATCAACGAACAACTAACAACAATCAACGAACCTTCAATACTTTTATCACTAAAAACTTTCGTTCCCTTACAAATGCCAAAATTAACTAATTTTACAACGCGAACCGATATTTTAATCCGATGCCGAATAAAACTTACGATATAATTGCCATTGTTGGGCCAACTGCCAGCGGAAAAACCCAACTGGCAACCAACCTAGCAGCGCAACTTGGTGGAGAAATTATCAGTGCCGATTCACGCCAGATTTACCGTGGAATGAATCTGGGTACTGGAAAGGATTTGGAGGATTATACCATTAACGGCAAAACCATTCCTTACCACTTAATTGACATTGCCGATGCTGGAACCAAGTACAATGTTTACGAGTATCAGGCAGATTTTTTGAAAGCATACAACGATATAAAAAGCCGAAACATTCAGCCAATACTATGCGGTGGTAG
>JAEXVC010000096.1 GCA_023406715.1 Bacteroidota bacterium
CTCTTACACAGTTCTTGATTGAACGACAGGCCGACATTCCTTACGCAACAGGGGAGTTTACCCGATTAATCTACCATGTTGGCGTTGCTGCAAAACTCATCAACAAAAAAGTTAATAAAGCTGGTTTGGTTGATATTCTTGGTGAGGCAGGGAATGTCAATGTTCAAGGTGAAGATCAAAAAAAACTAGATATATTCTCAAACTGGCAATTAATAAATGCCTTAAAGAATAGCCGAGAGTGTTGTGGAGTTGCCTCCGAGGAGGATCAGGAAATTATTACTTGGGATGATGATCTATCGAAAGACGGGAACTACATATTCTGTATGGATCCGCTTGACGGTTCATCCAACATCGATGTAAACGTTTCTATTGGAACTATTTTTAGTGTTTACAAACGAATCAGCCCTCGGGGAGAAAAGGCCACTATGGAAGATTTTCTTCAGCCAGGGAATAAGCAAGTTGCATCTGGTTACATAATCTATGGCTCGTCCACTATGCTTGTCTATACAACTGGACGGGGTGTACATGGTTTTACGTTAGATCCTTCAATAGGCGAATTCTGCTTATCCAATTACAGCATTAACACACCACTCGACGGAAGCATTTATTCAGTCAACGAAGGCAACTACGGTCATTTCCCTCAGGGAGTGAAAGATTACATTGATTACTGCAAGCACGACGATAAAGCAACTCGCAGACCTTACTCTGCACGGTATATTGGGTCATTGGTATCCGATTTTCACAGGAATCTTTTGAAAGGAGGGATTTTCCTTTACCCTTCAACGGCATCGGCGCCAAAAGGAAAGTTACGCTTAATATATGAGTGTAACCCAATGGCATTTCTTGCAGAACAAGCAGGAGGAAGAGCATTTGATGGAACGCAAAGAATCCTTGACATTAAACCAGAATCGCTACATCAACGCACCCCTCTATACATTGGCTCTGCCAATATGGTTAATAAAGTGGAGGAGTGCTTGAAGAAATATGAATAGCCGAAACTAACAACCCATCCCCTATACAACCCTCAACCTAAAACTACCCCGACTATTTTGTCGGGGTGTTTTATTATTTGATTAATTTTGCGAATTGCTCAAAATAATCAGCATTGCAAAATCTCAAAAACATATTTCAAAGCCTAAAGGATAGTCCCAAAAACAAAGAGCTGTCTACTTTGCTTGAGAATAAACCAGCAAGCATATACTTAAAGGGACTATCGGGGTCATCTGTTTCGTTTGTAGCCGCAAGCGTTTTGCAAACGGTAAACACGCCCAATGTAATTATTGTAAACGACAAGGAAGAAGCGGCATACCTATTCAACGATTTATCGGGATTACTTCCCGAGGGGGCTACATACTTTTTTCCTTCATCGTTTAAACGGTCAGTTCAGTACGGACAAACCCTATCCGAAGCAATTATTCAGCGTACAGATGTGTTGAACCTACTGCCTTCATTAAAGGAGAACCCAAATAAACCCATAATAGTTGTAACATACCCCGATGCTGTTTTTGAGAAAGTTGTTACAATAGATAAACTCCAAAAAAACAGTCTATACTTAAAGAAAGGCGAGAAGATTTCGCCCGAATTTATTAACGATGTACTTCACGAGTATGGATTTGAACGGGTCGATTTTGTCTATGAGCCCGGGCAGTTTTCGATTAGAGGAAGTATTGTTGATATTTTCTCATTCTCATCGGCAAACCCTTACAGGTTAGATTTTTTTGGCGATGAGGTTGAAACCATAAGAACTTTCGATGTGGAGGATCAACTCTCCAAAGAACTGCTGGAATCCATTGCCATTGTTCCTAATTTGCAGGAAAAAACTGAGGATGATGAACAAAAAAATCTTATTACCGAAGTTCTGCCCGAAAATACAATTGTTTGGCTCAAAAATCCTGAAATTATCATTGGCAGGCTAAATGAATTGTTCTCACTAATCAGCCAGGAATCTCAGAATAATGCTCAGGATTTATCAAGAATCTATGCCTCCGGTAAAGATTTTATGGATAGCCTAAAGGGTAAGTCGACTGTTGAGTTTGGAGTTAATCCACTATTCCGATCTAATCAAAATGTAGAATTTAGTACTTCGCCTCAGCCTCCTTTCAACAAGAATTTTGAACTCCTTGCTGAAAATCTTAACGAAAACACCCTTAAGGGTTACACCACATACATTCTTGCCGATAACACAACTCAACTGGAACGATTAGAAAATATCCTACACTCTATAAATAAGGAGTTAGTGTACACTTCAACCTCTGGAACCATTCATGAGGGGTTTGTTGACCACAATTTGAGGATTTGTTTCTACACCGACCATCAAATTTTTGACCGCTACCACAAGTATAAACTCAAGCACGAGTTTAGCCGTCGCGATGCAATCACAATGCAGGAACTAATTAACCTACAGCCAGGCGACTACGTGGTGCATATCGACCATGGAATAGGAGTTTTTGGAGGATTAGTTTCAACTATTGTGAATGGTAAAAAGCAGGAAGCCATCCGCTTAACTTATCAGGATAATGACACGCTGCTGGTCAACATCCACAATCTCCACAAAATATCAAAATATAGAGGGAAGGATGCCGAATCACCCAAAATATATAAGTTGGGTTCAGGTGCTTGGCAAAAACTAAAGCAGAATACCAAGCGTAAAATTAAGGATATCGCCAAAGACCTTATTGCGCTTTACGCAAAAAGAAAAACACAGGCAGGCTTCCAGTTCTCGCCCGACAGTTACCTACAGCAAGAGCTTGAAGCATCGTTTATTTACGAGGACACTCCCGACCAAGTTAAGGCCACTGCTGCCGTTAAAGAGGATATGGAGT
>JAEXVC010000111.1 GCA_023406715.1 Bacteroidota bacterium
TGTTTCTTCAAGAATTGTTAAGAGAGCCCCCATTTTATTTTGCCCTTTCAAGGATGTTTTCCTCAGATTCTTACCTATTCGGCCTATAATTAATCCTGCAAAAGGTAGTACTAGAAGTACAAATAATGTAAGTTGTGGGCTTATTATGAGCAACCCTATCAGGTGTACAATTATGATAACAGGTTCCTTAAATACCATTTCTAAGGAACGGATTACCGAAACCTCAATTTCATTTACATCATTAGTCATTTTACTAATTATGTCACCTTTTTTCTCTTCGGATTAATATCCTAGGGGTAAATCTATTATTTTTAGGTAAAGAGCATTTCTAATATCTCTTAGTACTCCAGACCTAATTGGCGCCAAATGGTAAAGTGCAAGGTAGGTGAAAAAGTTTTTTAGAAAAGAAGCGATTAAAACAAGAGCAATTACAAAAAGGAGTGCAGATGCTTTATCGTAGGTTTTTATTAAGTGGCTTAAAATATAGTTTAGGTTTTGAGTAACAGACTCTGTAGTTAATTCTAAAACAGGTTTTGTTTCAACTAGCGGAACATTTCCGAAGAGTAATTGTAAGAACGGAATGAGCATTGCCAATGAAAACAATGAGAATATTGCTCCAAGCAAATTGCTGAATATATTAATAAATACATGCCATTTATATGGAAATAAATACTTTATAATTCTTGAATACTGATTCATTTATCGTGATGTTGTTAATTTGTTGAGTGTCAAATGTAGGAAAAATAATAAATTGTTAATAGCTACTTTATCCCTAAATAATTCATAGGAGTGATTTTCTTCAATTCTTCTTTAACGGATTCTGCAATATTTAATCCTTCAACAAATTGAACGAAATTTGTTTGTGTAATGGCTTTATTTGTTCTTGTAAGTTCTTTTAACGCCTCGTAAGGATTTGGATACCCTTCTCTGCGTAGAATTGTCTGAATAGCCTCGGCAATAACCATCCAGTTATTTTCTAGGTCAGCGGAAATAGCATTGGTATTTATGATTAGTTTATCAAACCCTTTTGCAATAGATTTTAATGCAATAATGGTGTGGGCAAAAGGAACACCTATATTTCGCATTACAGTTGAATCAGTTAAATCTCTCTGTAAGCGTGATACTGGAAGTTTTGCCGCAAGATGCTCTAGTATTGCATTGGCCATTCCAAGGTTTCCCTCTGCATTTTCAAAGTCAATAGGATTAACCTTGTGTGGCATTGCCGAAGAGCCAACCTCGCCTTGCTTAATCTTCTGCTTAAAGTATTCCATTGATATGTACGTCCAAATATCTCTGGAGAGGTCTATCAGGATAGTGTTGATTCGTTTGGTAGCATCAAAAAGAGCGGCCATATTGTCGTAGTGCTCAATTTGTGTAGTGGTTTGCGAGCGGTTAAGCTTTAGCGAGACGTTCACAAAGTTATTGGCAAAGTCAACCCAATTTATTGCTGGATATGCTACAAAATGAGCATTCAAGTTTCCTGTTGCACCTCCAAATTTAGAGGAGTATGGGATTGATTGTAAATGTTTTAATTGAACCTCTAATCTTTCGACAAATACTCTAATCTCTTTTCCAAGTCGGGTGGGAGAGGCTGGTTGTCCGTGTGTATGGGCAAGCATTGGAATATCGGCCCACTCATTTGCAAGATTATTAAGTTTCTGAATGAGATTGTTAATTAATGGGTAATAAACATTTTGAATTGCATCGCGAAGCATTGCAGGAAATGCAGTATTGTTGATATCCTGCGATGTTAACCCGAAATGGATAAATTCCTTGTGCTCCGTTAACCCCAATGCATCAAATTTTTCCTTGAGGAAATATTCTACGGCCTTGACATCGTGGTTGGTAACGGATTCAATTTGTTTTATGCGTTGAGCATCGCTTTCGTTGAAGTCCGCAACTATTTGTCTTAACTTATCAAAATTAATAGATTGAAAACTTGCTAGTTGAGGTAAAGGAATTCTGCAAAGGGCAATGAAGTATTCTACTTCAACCCAAACCCTATATTTAATTAGTGCGAACTCTGAGAAGTACTGTTGAAGTTCTTCCACTTTATCTCTATACCTACCATCTATAGGCGAAATTGCGTTAAGCGATGTAAGTGCCATATTTTAAAAATTTCCTCAAAGTTACTAAACAAAGCCTAGAATCTGAAATATGATTTTACTATTGGTTAAATGTTATATACAAAGGTGATGTTTGCAAGGACTAATTGCCAAGTAAAAACTCAACAGTATCCAACCCATCTGCATAGTCGTCAATTTTGGGCGATTGAGTTGTGCCAAACGGTATTGCTCGTGGATGTGAACCTGCATTGCCCACGATGCACTGTACTTTTTCTTCGTTCAGGTTGATGTACTCCACGGCACCCTTTAGTGTGCTGTATTCCTGATAGAACAAAACCCCAACAGGCGATTCAATTGCCTCCGAAGGTGTTACCAGCAAATAGCCAGTATCGAGGTGAATCACTTGGTTCATTGTGTATATTGCCCTGTTGTACTCGTAATTGTTAGCGTATTTATTCTGGTTTATAAGATGGTTCCAATTAATAAAACTATCGAGCATTGGAGTAAAGTTGTAACCTTGCGGCACGAGCAGTTTGGAAACATTCCTGCAACCGAGCCCAAAGTAGTTGAAAATATCGTTGCTTAGTTGCTCAAAATCACATGTAGTTTCGTTTCCAGTTATAATTGCTATGCTATTCCTGTGCTTGCGAATAATGGTTGGGTAGTTTTTGAAGTAGTAATCGAAGTAGCGTGATGAGTTATCGCTGCCAGTTGCAATTACAGCATCAAAACCCTTTAGCTGATTATCGGTAATTTCGATATAGTTTGTAAATTCTGGCTCAATCTGGGTAAGCATTTGTGTAATGGTGAGCATAAGATTCCCATCCTTAGACGAGAATTTGCCCAGAAACTTATTGCCGCTAATCAGTACACACAAAAAATCATGGAAACCAACCAACGGAATATTCCCAGCCATAATAACGCCAATTGTTTTAGGTGATTGAGCGTTTAGTTTGTCAATTGAATATCTGCTTAACCACTCCTCAATTGTTGCTCTATTCAGCCACTGTTCTGCTATTGCGTTAATTGAATTACGAACATTCACAGGGGTAAACCAAGGGTTATGGATATGCGCATTTTCAATGACATTGTTTAGTGCAGAATTGGATTTGAGAGCTGATTCCGCAATCATTCTTTCGCCTAATTGGCAAAACGCATTAATCCTTTTATCTATTGTCATATCCAATATCAAAATTTACTGCAAACCTAAGGCAAATTTTAGTTTTTTGAGTTGATGCCAACCTATTTTATTGATAATTTGTTCTGAAGGTTGAATGTTTTAGCTTTTTTAAACTTTTCTGAATGATTAGATAGTTTAACTTTGGGTTGTCTGCAGTAAGATGATTTTTTACACTTCATTTAAAACATAGATATTAATATAAAAATTGGATTTAAGAATAAAGTAATCTGTTACCAGTATGAAAATTGGAGCGTTATATAAGGAGATTTTTAGAATATCGATTAACTCGATATTCGCAACCAAGTTAAGGTCAATTCTTACTATACTTATCATTGCCTTAGGTATTATGGCATTGGTGGGCATTTTAACAGCCATTGATGCCATAAAAGGGAGTATCAGCAACCAATTTGCCATGATGGGTGCAAATACTTTCACCATTCAAAGCCGTGGAATGCGAGTGAATATTGGAGGAAACCGCTATAGAACCAAGAACCATCCTTACATTAGCATTAAACAAGCCAGAGAATTTAAGGAGGTATTTACTTTTCCTGCCGATGTTTCAATATCAATTTGGGCTACTGGTGCAAGCACCATTAAGTACAAATCCAATAAAACAAATCCAAATATCAACGTTAGAGGGGTTGACGAAGGATATTTAAAAACTGGAGGTGTGGAAATTGGCCGTGGTCGTAATTTCTCCCCACAGGAAATTCAAGATGCCCGTAACGTAGCACTCATTGGCGATGAGGTTGCTCGCAAACTTTTCCTTAAAAATGAGGACCCTATAGACAAGGTAATTAGTGTTGGAGGTGGAAAGTACCGGGTTATTGGTGTTATGAAATCGAAAGGAAGTGGATTTGGCGGAGGTCCCGATAGGTCGGTGGCTATTCCCTACACAAACGTTGCGGTATATTTTTCGCGTCCCAATATGGACTACGCTATAAGCATTCAGCCCCGCGATCCCAAATTGCTCGACCATTCAATTAGCGAGGCCGAAGGAGTTTTCCGTATAGTGCGTAATTTAAGCGCTACCGATGAGTCCGATTTTAATATTGAAACCAGTGATAGTTTAGCTAAACTACTTATCGATAACCTAAGTTTTGTGTCAATTGCTGCCACAATAATTGGGATTATTACGTTAATTGGGGCTGCTGTGGGGTTAATGAATATTATGCTAGTAGCTGTTGCCGAGCGTACCCGCGAAATAGGAACGCGTAAGGCTATTGGTGCCAAATCATCAACCATTAAGCAGCAATTTCTTTTCGAGGCAATTCTTATTTGCCAGATGGGTGGTGTGCTGGGTGTTATTTTAGGTATTCTTATAGGAAATATAGTTTCGATGATGATGGGAAGTCCTTTTATTGTTCCTTGGGGGTGGATTTTTGGAGGATTGGGACTTGCCCTAGCGGTAGGTTTAGCTTCGGGGTATTTCCCAGCGGTTAAAGCATCGCGCTTAGATCCAATTGAGGCATTACGTTACGAGTAATTTAGTGTTAAAGTATATATAGCACGGCATTGGCCGTGCTTTTTTTATAATCGATCGTAAAAGAAATCATAACTTGTCTTGAAGTTTTTACTAACTATTTTATGACTTTATGAAAATAATCAATTTATTGTCAATAAGTTATTTAATTATATATAATGCAAAAAAAGAAAACAATAGAAAAACTCAAAGAATCATTCGGTAAAATTAAAGACGATGATTTTAGGTTTGATTTAATTAAGAAGCTCTTTGCTAGTAAAGACAATTCTGATGCGTTGCAAGTACTGTCCGATAAAACTTGTAATGATTTAGACTTTGAAGAACTGTTTATGTTTCTTGATAGGACAACTTCCAGAGTAGGTCAGCAGTGCTTATATAATAGGTTGAGAACTATACCTAATGCGAATAGAAGTATTGATGATAAAAAGGAAAAACTTATTCAAAAACTTACCCACAATACCGATTTTAGAATTAGTGTACAGTTACAACTTGAAAAACTAAATAGGAACGATGTTTACTATATCTCATCGTTATTCCAGGATGAGTATGAGAAGCTCCCAAAGTGGTTTTTTGTAATTCGTTTACTAGCCTTTACAAGTTTGCTATCTCTCATTCTTCTGCCACTATTCCCTCAGATGTTTTTTGTATTTCTGGCCGTTTTTGTTGCAAATATTGGATTTCATTACTGGAATAAGCGAAATCTTTACAAATATCTTGGATCAATTCCTCAACTTTTACTGTTAAACAGAATTGCAAGTAATCTTAGTAAGGAGGATGCGTTCAAAGAAATAAATCCTGATATTTCCAGTTCTATTCAAGTTATTAATCAGGTAAGGAATAGAATGTCTTTTTTTCGGCTTGAGTCTAATTTGCAAGGTGATGCCGAAGCACTATTCTGGGGAATATTAGAATTATTTAAAATAGCCTTCCTTCTGGAGCCTTTGCTCTTGTTTGGTGTACTCCGTCGATTAGATTCCAAAAGGAAAGATATTGAGGCTGTTTATTCCTTTGTTGGAGAGGTTGACATGTTAATTTCGATTGCTTCGGTGCGGAGCGGGCTCAATGTTTATTGTTTGCCAACAATTAATGATTCGAGAATTTTGGCCAACAACATTTACCATCCATTAATCCAGGATTGTGTTCCAAATAGTATTGATGTTGCGGATAAGTCAATTTTATTGACAGGTTCAAATATGTCGGGCAAAACATCATTTATACGAACAGTTGGAATAAATATGATAACCGGACTAGCAATCAATACATGTTTTGCGGAATCGATTACAATTCCTAGGTTGCGGGTATACTCTGCAATTAGAATAAGTGATGATTTAATGAACAGTAAAAGTTATTACTTTGAGGAGGTTTTAACAATTAAAGAAATGATTGAGAAAAGTAATAGCGGAATACCCAATTTATTTCTTTTAGACGAGATTTTTAAAGGAACAAATACCACAGAAAGAATTGCTGCGGGAAAGGCTGTTCTTTCAGCGCTATCGAGAAATAACAATACCGTATTTGTATCAACTCACGACATTGAATTAGCCGATTTGCTATCCAACGAATATGAACTTTACCATTTTAGTGAAATCGTAAAGGATCACAATGTCGATTTTGATTACAAGTTAAAGGAAGGAAAGTTGAAAAACAGAAATGCCATAAGGATTCTTCAACTAAATAACTATCCTAATGGTGTGATTGAAGAGGCTATTGAAATTACCAAAACACTTGATAGAATTATTGTGGCTAACAATGATTATAAACTTTAGCGGTTTAAATCCATTTATTTGCAGACATAAATGTTGAAATGTTGAAAACGCTAAAAGACTTACTGCAACTTGGCAATCCATTGCTTTACGAAGTTAGTGAACCCGTTCAGCAATCGGAGTTGCATTTGGTTTCTACTTGGGTTGCCGATTTGCATAATGTAATGCAGGAAATTCGTACTACCTATAACTTTGGTAGAGCCATTGCAGCACCTCAAATTGGTGTTCAGAAAAGGCTTATTTATGTTAATATCGATAGACCAATTATCATTATTAACCCCGAGTTCACCTATAAGAGCGATGAGATGATTGAACTGTGGGACGATTGTATGAGTTTTCCGAATCTGTTAGTTAGACTTAAACGCCATAAAAGTGTTACCATTGAGTATTTTGACGAGAATTGGGAACGCCAGCAATGGCGAGTCAGTGATGATTTATCGGAACTACTCCAGCACGAGTACGACCATTTAGATGGAATCCTAAGCACTATCCGGGCAATTGATAGCAAATCGTTTAAGTGGAGACAACTTTAGTTTGCTTATTGTGAATTGAATTTGTTATCTTGTTGGTTAATTTTTCGAACTCAAAAATTTGATTCTATGATTAAAATAATAGTGCCATTGGTTTTGGTTGTCCTTATTTTAGGCTGCAAACCATCAAATACGGAGTTTAATCAGCAGGCTGTAAATACCTCGGTGAAGGATACTACCCCAAGGGTAACTGGAATAGGTGGGATATTCATCACTTCGGATGACCCGCAAAAAACAACCGAATGGTACAGTAAAAACCTTGGTCTAGCAACCGATGAGTACGGTTCGGTGTTCGAATTCCGTAGCGCGAACAATCCCGATGAGGTGAATTACCTGCGTTGGAGTGCTTTTAAAACTGGAAGCAATTACTTAAAGCCCTCAAAGAAAGAGTTTATGATTAATTACCGTGTTCAAAATATCGAGGGTTTGGTTCGTATGCTTCGCAATAATGGAGTTACAATACTAGATACCATTGCAGCGTACGATTACGGTAAGTTCGTTCATATACTCGACCCCGATGGTAATAAAATTGAACTTTGGGAGCCCGTGGACAGTGTTTTAACCAAGATGGGTGGCAAAACAACCAAATAAAAAGTCCGAGATATTATGCGTTATATAGCACTACTCCGAGGTATAAATGTTGGTGGAAACAACATAATTAAGATGGAGGAACTAAGGGCTTGCTTTGTTGCAATGGGTTTTAAGGATGTTAAAACATATATCCAAAGTGGAAATGTGCTTTTCAGTTCCGATAATGATGATAAACCTGAATTGGTGAATAGGATTGAATCGGAACTCTCACGCAGGTTTAACTATCAGTCCAAAATTGTATTGGTTTCGCAAAATCAAATTGAAAAAGTTATTAAGACTGCTCCTGAAGGTTTTGGTACAAAACCTGAGGAATTCAGGTACGATGTTGTTTTTCTTAAGGAACCTCTATCTTCAAATGAGGCGTTTCAGAGCCTGAAACTACGAGAAGGGGTAGATAATGCTTATATTGGAAAGGATGTTCTTTACCTGTCGAGGCTCATCAGTAGGGCAGGGCAGAGTTATTTGTCTAAAATAATATCACTTCCGGTTTATCAGTTTATGACCATACGGAATTGGAATACTACCACTAAGTTGTTTGAACTGATAGTAGAGTAGAAAAAAAGGCTGCCAAGTGGCAGCCTTTAAATTTGTATATCAATTACTAGAAAAGTTTGTGAATCAAATCAACAACGCGGCAAGAGTAACCCCACTCGTTATCGTACCACGATAGGATTTTAACCATATTGCCATTAACCATTGTGCTGTTAGCATCGAAGATTGATGAGTGAGTGTTGTGGATAATATCAACAGAAACAATCTCATCTTCAGTGTACTCTAGTACGCCCTTCATTGGACCTTCGGCAGCTTTTTTCATAGCAGCGTTGATTTCCTCTTTTGTAGCCTCTTTCTTAAGAATTGCGACAAAGTCAACCAATGAACCAGTAGGAGTGGGGACGCGTACTGCAAGACCATCAAGTTTACCTTTAAGTTCAGGAATAACTTTACCTACTGCTTTAGCAGCACCAGTGGTGGTAGGAATTTGAGAAACGGCTGCTGAACGAGCACGGCGTAAATCGCTGTGAGGAGCATCCAGAATGCGTTGGTCGTTAGTGTAAGAGTGGATGGTGTTCATAAAACCACGCTCAACGCCAAAGCTGTCGTTCAAAACCTTAACTACAGGAGCCAAGCAGTTTGTGGTGCAACTTGCGTTAGAAACGCAGGTATCGGTTGGTTTTAAATCGCCATCGTTAACACCAAGAACAATCATGCGGTCAATCTCATCCTTTGCAGGAACTGTAAGAATAACCTTTTTAGCACCGTTCTTAATATGGTCGCCGTAACCACCCTTTTCGCTTTCGCGTTTTGTGAAAATACCAGTAGATTCGATAACTACATCGGGGGTAACACTCCACTTAATGTTAATTGGAGCCTTCTCAGCGTATACTCTATATTTTTTGCCGTTAACAATTAGGTTCTCAGCATCAAACTCAACTTTACCCTCGTAACGACCTTGTGTAGAATCGTACTTAAGTAGGTGAGCCAAAGTTTTTGTGTCGGTAAGGTCATTGATACCAACAACTTCTAATTCGGGACGTTCTAACGCAATTTTGAAAACATTACGGCCAATACGTCCAAAGCCATTGATTGCAACTTTAATTTTTGTCATAGCTTTTAAGGATTATTATTGATGAATAATATGGATAACTAAATTATGAAACAAAGGTATGGAAATTTAGAATCAGATTAAAATTTAGCGTTTGTCAATAAACATATTTTAACGCAAACGGTTGAATCTGAATAATAAGTAAGGAATTCGATTTTTTGGATTATAGACTGTTGGTGTAATCGACTAAACGGTAATAGATTGTAAGTGCTTTTTTGCTTTGCGAGTTTAAATAATCAACCACAACTGTTTTTAAGTTTTCTGGTTTTGCACTAAAATCCTGAGCAAATTTCTTTTTTATGGAGTTTTGGAGTTGGAATTTAGGAAATAATTTGCCTGTAGAAATCAGATACTACTCGTAAAAGTGTTGTAATCGTCAAAAGTATTGATATTGGTAAAAGACCTAATGTTCTCTGGGCTTGCTTCAATATCAACCTTTATGGTGTTGCAGTTATCGAGTAAATCGGTTATGCGATGACCTTTGCGGTCGGAGAGTATTTCTGATATCTTTGTAGATAATCGCTTGCTGTAAATAGCCAGTAATGGTTCATTGAACCCGTTGAGTGTTGGAATTACAGCATCAACATTAGGTCGATTTTTGATGTAGGCATCAATAAGTTGATTTGCGATGTTGATGCTTATAAAAGGCATATCGCACGATACAACAAGAATGATTTCGTTGGATGAATGATGCAAAGCAGAGTGGATTCCTCCTAGTGGGCCGCAGTTTTCAATTATATCGGAGTGTATTTTTGCTGGAATTCTATAATCGATTTGCGTTTGGTTCGATATGATTATTACCTCATTGCAAATTGAGCCTAATGCCCTATGGATTTTTGAAATTATGGTCTCGCCCTCAATTTCAATCAATGCCTTATTAACGCCTCCAAGCCTAGTTGCCTTGCCTCCGGCAAGAATGGCGAGGGTAGTTGTTTGTTGTTTGTTGTTCGTTGTTCGTTGATTGGTCAAGTTTTTTAATGTTAAGATTTAAAGTTCTTTGTCATTTCGAACGAAGTGAGAAATCTAATATTAATCAGAATAATTGAGATCCTTCGCTTTGCTCAGGATGACAATACTATATTATTACAGGTTCAAACTAACTCTCCTAGTCCCTCGCGGATAACTACCGCTTCTCCACTAGTGCAGTCAACAATAGTTGATGGAATATTGTTGCCATAACCGCCATCAATAACCATATCAACCAGTTCCTTATAGTTTTCGAATATCTGTTCGGGGTCTGTAGTGTATTCAATTAATTCATCGTCATCCTTCAACGATGTGGTTAATATTGGCTTGCCCAGATGATTTACAATTTCGAGCGGAATTATGTTGTTGGGAATGCGGATTCCCACAGTTTTTTGTCGACTTATAAAGTAATCGGGAACGCGATTAAGACCAGGAAGAATGAAAGTAAATGGCCCAGGAAGGTTTCTCTTCATCAACTTAAAGGTTGGATTATCAACCTTGGCAAAATCTGCAATGTGGCTTAAATCGTGGCAGATGAAGGAAAAGTGGGCATCCTTAGGTTTTTGCCCTTTGATTTTGATAATCCGTTCCACTGCTTTGGAGTTCGAAATATCGCAACCAATTCCGTAAACAGTGTCGGTTGGGTAGATTATTATTCCGCCACGCTTTAAAACCTCAACCGCACGCTCAATGTCGTGCGGGTTGGGGTTCTTTTCGTTAATTCGTATGTAAATGCACTCAGGCATTTAGCGTATTATCCATTAACTTTCTTGTAATCCTCTAGGAATTTCTGTAAACCGATATCGGTTAGAGGGTGGTTCAATAAGCCAAGAATTGCGCTTAATGGGCAAGTTGCCACATCGGCACCAGCCTCCAAGCACTGTACGATGTGCATTGTGTGGCGGATAGATGCTGCAAGTACCTTTGTTTCGTACTCGTAGTAGTTGTAAACATCAACAATTTGGCGGATAAGTTCAACACCGTCGGTTGAAACATCGTCCAAGCGGCCAATGAATGGAGAAACATAGGTTGCACCAGCCTTTGCTGCAAGCAATGCTTGACCAACAGAGAAAACCAATGTGCAGTTTGTACGAATCTTATTGTCCGAGAAATATTTTATGGCTTTAATACCATCCTTTGTTGCAGGAACTTTCACAACAATTTGAGGATGAAGAGCGGCAAGCTCTTTTCCTTCGCGAATCATTCCTTCGTAGTCGGTTGAAATAACCTCAGCGCTAACATCGCCCTTAACGATATTGCAGATATCAACGTAGTGCTGTTTGATATTGGCCTCACCCTTGATGTTTTCCTTGGCCATTAACGATGGGTTTGTGGTTACACCATCTAATACTCCCAAATCGTTTGCTTCGCGGATTTGGTTTAAGTTTGCTGTGTCGATAAAGAACTTCATAATATTTGGATATTAAATTGTTTTCGAACAGCAAAGCTACATATTTTTTTAGAATACAGAAATTGAATACTATTGATTAGGTTTTGCAAGTTTACAGTACTAGGTCAATTAAGTAATTATATTCCATATGGATTTTAATGGTGGACAAGGTTCTGGATAAAGCACTGCTCAAATAATTGATAGCTCGATGTTTGTGTTTGAGTTTATAATGAGTCAATTGGAAATTTATGATAACTATAGAAGGCTATAAAACGTTTGCGTGCATAATAATTCCGCCAACGCTTTTTTGTTAGGTAATGCGCAATCGTTTAGTACCTTTGCATCGGAGTATATAATATATAATGATGGATGGAACTAAACGGGTTGACATTAAGCCAGGGCTACATGTTAACATTGTGCTGAAGAAGGATCAACGAACAGGAACGCTAACCGAAGGATTTGTTAAGGATATTTTAACGAGTGCTCTGGTTCATCATAGAGGAATCAAGGTGCGGTTGGAAGATGGGCAAATTGGTCGTGTAAAGGAAATATTAGACTAAAACCTATGGCAAAGAAAGAGTATCGGCACAAACCCGATGATGTGAAAAAACGAGAGATTCACCTAACGGTGACCGAGGAATGTGTACTTATGAAGTTCCTGCTTGCACAGGTTCCCCACAAGAATCGCGATAACTTTAAAACCTTGCTTAACGATAGGCAAATAAGGGTTGATGGCTCCGTAGTTACATGGTATAACCATCCGCTAAAACCCGGGCAGGAGGTTACTATTGGTTGGTTTAAGATGCCATCGGCCAAGCAGTATCCTGGTATTAAGGTGCTTTTCGAGGATCAACACATTATTGTAATCGAAAAGGATTCGGGTGTGCTGTCCATCGCAACCGATAAGGAAAAGGATATCACTGCCTATAGTATGCTTCGTAGTCATGTGAAGGAGCAAGGTGCATCAAATAAGATTTTTATTGTTCACCGCATTGATAGGGAAACGTCGGGTGTTATGATATTTGCCAAGAGCGAGGCGGTTAAAACAACCCTACAGAAGAACTGGAATGACTCTGTTCTTGAACGAACTTATATAGCCGTGGTTGAGGGAGCCGTGGAGCAGCCCACAGGAACAATTGTTTCGTATCTTAAGGAGAGCGCTGCTTTTGTGATGTATTCGTGCGATGTTCGTGCCGAAGGGCAAAAAGCCATTACCCATTACAAGGTGTTGAAGCAGAATGCGAAATATACTCTGCTAAAGGTAAATCTCGAAACAGGCCGAAAGAATCAGATAAGAGTTCACATGCAGGATATTGGTCACAGCGTGATTGGCGATAAAAAATATGGATCGAAGGAAAGCCCTATCGGCCGATTAGGCCTACATGCTCAGGTACTTGCTTTTACACATCCGGTAAATGGTAAACCAATGCGGTTTGAAACCCAGATTCCAAAGGCTTTTTTGAAATTATTCTAGCGTTTTGAATAGAATCAAAAAACTTTAAATACCAATACCCGAAGGTTTTTACTTCCAGTATTGGTCATACCACGTTGTTTGTCCTTCTCAACAAATAGGGTATAGTCTGCTCTAGCAGGAATGGATTCTCCATCAACATTGATAATTCCTTTTCCTTCGAGGATATAAAAGATTACATCGAAAGGATTGGTGTGCAGCGCAACCTCCTCGTTGGGTTTAAGGTTTAGATGTATGAGTTCCACCTTTTCGCTGGTAAACATTTTTCGGCCATCAAGGTTAAAAGGTACTTTTTCGGCTGTTTCGGGTGTAATTATTTTCATGGTTGATAACGTCTAGGTTTATAAAATTACTTGAGTTGTGGTTTTGTACACAACTCAAGTAACAAATTTAAACTATAAATCTATATAACCCTTAATAATTTCAATATTCCAAACACGATGAATGCTGTTACAATCACAGAAAATAGAAAGAACATCCAAATACGCTTTTTTTCAACTACTTCAACTTTTGCAGAGTTTTCAAGCATTCCTAATTGTAAATCGCTCAGATATAGCTTCATTTTTTTTACAGAAACATAGGTTGAGAACTTATTGATAAGGTAAACAAATCCAAGCACAAACAAATTTACCAAAGTATAACTAGTTAAATTGTTTATTTGGTAGGTTCCATTAACATTATCAATTAGTGTGTTAATTCCAAATACAAGGAATACCATACCAACCGATAGTATAACCAACCAAACCTCGTACTGATTCTTTACAAAGGCCAACTTCGACTGAATAAGGTCAATTAAGTTTTTGGAGAAATTATTGATTTCGCGCAATCTTATAAACACAAATATTCCATAGAAGAGGAATAGTAGCGAGGATATTAATCCGATAAGTTCAACTCTGAACATTGCAGGATTATTCCTGTAAACGTAAACGTTAATGGAGAACACCATAATGCTGGCAACAAACGCTGCAAGCGTAACAAGGATACTGATGTTGAACGATAAGTAATCCTTCGATAATTTTGGTTTTAAGTAATTTTCAATCATCTCTTTAGTAATTTTTTGATTTGTAATAGAGTTATTTTGTTGACTATCGTCCCAAACTTTTATTAAATCGTCGTTATTCATAGTTTTTACTTATTAAGTTTCCTTTTTAATACCTCTTTAATTCTTGTGAGTTTTACACTTACATTTTTCTCTGAAAGACCAACTATTTCGCTTATTTTCTCGTAACTACACTTCTCTAGGTAAAGGAATATTATTGCTCTATCCAAGTTGTTTAGTTCCCAAATTGCCGAATACATTTTTTCAATTAGTTCTTCTGTTTGGTGTTGATGTGATGTATCGTCGTCATCTACAGTTTCAATTTTACTTGTTAAGGGCGCAAATAGTTTGCTTTTGCTACGTTTGTGGTGTAGCGCTGTATTCAGCGCTACTTTGTACATCCACGTTTGAAATTTTGAATCGTTCTTGAATGTTGTATACGATTTCCATAGCTGGTAGATTATCTCCTGCCTAAGATCATCAAAATCCTCTTTTTTGCTAGCATAAACATTGCATATTTTATTGATTAGATTTGAGTTATCAATAATCAGCGATGTGAAATTTTCTTTAATATCTTTCATTAAAATCTATTTACTTCATTAGTGACAAAAAGGTAAAAAAACTACAGATTTTCTAAAAATATTTTCTATAAAGATATTTATATTACTGATAATGAAATGTATATAAAATAGAAACATATTTTCCCAGACTTATCGTTCCGAACGATAGTGAGGAATCTAATCTTCCTAAATAAAAAAATGGAGTGATAAACATCACTCCAAATTCATTATTAATTGAGATATCACTCACTAACACCTGCCTGCCGGTAGGCAGGTTCGAGATGACAAGAAGCAAACTTCCTTCTATATTTACGAACAACCATCAACGAAACACCAAAATATCGCCTCCCACATAATCCACCGTGATAGTCTTTTCCTTATCAACCGTTCCGGCAAGAATTTGCTTAGAGAGTTCGTTAAGGATGAACTTTTGCATTAATCGCTTAATTGGTCGTGCTCCGTAAACAGGGTCAAATCCTGCACTCGAAATCCACTCTATGGCGCTATCCGTTATTTCAATGTTGATATCGTTTTGCTGCAACATCTCCTTGATTCGGTTAAACTGAATCTTAACAATATTGCTTATTTCATCCCTATTCAAAGGTGTAAACATTATAATTTCGTCCACACGGTTTATGAATTCAGGGCGGATTGATTGTTTCAGCAATTCAAATACCTGCAATTTAGTTTTCTCGAAAACTTCCTCAGAGTTGTTTTTTCCAATTGCAGAGAAACTCTCCTGTATGATATGCGAACCAATATTGGAGGTCATTATGATGATTGTATTCCTAAAATCCACCGTACGACCCTTGTTGTCGGTTAAACGTCCATCGTCAAGCACCTGTAGTAAGATGTTGAATACATCGGGATGCGCCTTTTCAATCTCATCGAGCAGAACAACTGAGTATGGTTTATGCCGAACCGATTCGGTGAGTTGACCGCCCTCATCGTAACCAACATATCCAGGAGGTGCTCCAACCAATCGCGATACAGAGTGACGCTCCTGATACTCGCTCATATCTATTCGGGTCATCAAATTTTCATCGTTAAAAAGAAACTCTGCCAATGCTTTAGCAAGTTCCGTTTTACCAACACCAGTAGTTCCAAGGAAGATAAACGACCCTATTGGGCGTTTTGCATCCTGCAAGCCAGCCCGACTTCTGCGTACGGCATCGGAAACTGCAGCAATGGCTTCGTTTTGTCCAACCACACGTTTATGCAATTCATTCTCAAGGTGAAGTAACTTCTCCCTTTCGCTCTGCAGCATTCTGCTAACAGGAACGCCAGTCCATCGCGATACAACCTCAGCGATATCCTCAGCATCAACTTCCTCCTTAATCAAGGCGTAATCGGACTGAACAGACATCAACTCTTTTTTGAAACGTTCAATTTCTGTCTCAGCCTCCTTAATTCTGCCATACCGGATTTCGGCAACCTTGCCATAATCGCCTCGGCGTTCAGCGTCCTCGGCCTCAAAGCGAAGATTCTCAATCTCCTGCTTGTTATGCTGTATTTTGTCGATGATGCTCTTCTCGTTTTGCCACTTTGCACGAAGTTTAACTCTCTCCTCGTTCAACTCTGCAATCTCGCGCGATAGTTCATCGAGTTTTAGTTTATCGCCCTCACGCTTAATGGCCTCGCGTTCAATCTCCAGTTGCTTTATTCTACGTTCAATTTCATCGATATCTTCAGGAACCGAGTTCATTTCTAATCGCAACTTCGATGCGGCTTCATCAATTAAATCTATTGCCTTATCGGGCAAAAATCTGTTGGTGATGTATCGGTTCGATAGTTCAACCGCAGCAATAATGGCCTCGTCCTTGATTCGTACTTTATGGTGATTCTCGTACCGTTCCTTTAATCCGCGGAGTATAGAGATTGCATCCATTGGCAAAGGCTCATCCACAACAACACTCTGGAATCGACGCTCAAGCGCTTTATCCTTCTCAAAATACTTCTGATACTCGTTGAATGTGGTTGCACCAATTGCGCGTAACTCGCCACGCGCGAGTGCTGGCTTAAGAATATTGGCAGCATCCATTGCTCCATCGCTCTTTCCTGCACCAACGAGGGTATGGATTTCGTCGATAAACAGGATTATTTCACCCTCTGCGGTTATAACTTCCTTTACAACAGATTTCAAGCGTTCCTCAAATTCGCCCTTGTACTTTGCGCCAGCAACCAAAGCGCCCATATCGAGCGAGAAAAGTTGCTTTGTTTTAAGGTTCTCAGGAACGTCACCATTTACAATTCGGTGTGCAATCCCTTCGGCAATGGCGGTTTTACCAACGCCAGGTTCGCCAATGAGAATTGGGTTGTTTTTGGTTCTACGCGAAAGAATTTGTAAAACACGGCGGATTTCATCATCGCGACCAATTACAGGGTCGAGTTTGCCGTTACGAGCCATTTCGTTAAGGTTGATTGCAAAACGGTTTAAAGCATTGTAGGTATCCTCTGCTGTTTGGGAATCAACCTTTGCACCTTTGCGCAACTCGGCAATGGCCAGTTTCATCTCCTTCTCGGTCATTCCCGCATCCTTCATCATCTGTCCAACTTGTTCGCCAGCAGTAATCAACCCTAAAAGGATATGCTCAATGGATACAAACTGGTCGCCCATACCTTTGCTGAACTCCATTGCCTTTTGCAATACTTTACTCGATGATGAACTTAGGTAAGGCTCACCTCCCGAAATCTTAGGGTACGATTCCAACATTCTGTCCAAAACAGCATCGAAAGTTGATGGATTGACACCCAGTTTACGAAGTAAATAACCAGTAATATTCTCGGTTTGCTCCAGCACTCCTTTTAGAATATGCGCTGGTTCAATTGCTTGATGGTTGAATCCTTGGGCAATCTCAAAGGCCTTTTGAATTGCCTCTTGCGATTTGATTGTAAAATTATTCAGGTTCATATATTTAGATACTAAATATTTGACATAACACTATTTGTCTATTATCTAGTTATCAAAACGGTTGCCAATTGAAAATTTAGGACAAAATGACTTAAGGCTTAATGAATTGTTGCCATTTTGACAATCGCATAAGTTTGTTTAGGGTTCTGAAAAACAATAGTAATTTAATAACTAAGGGCTAAGCACAAAGAATTTTTTAATAAATGCAAAGTTTTCATGAAACTCTCTCTTCTCTTTGCAATTCTTACTTTTTCCATGATGAAAAAGTAAGCAAAAAATCTAGGCAAAACTACGCTTTCGCCCGCCCTGCAGAAAGCCAAGAATTTCTGCAAAAGTAGGCAAGCCCCTTTTGCGAAATTCTATAACTTCCTGCATTCACGCTTACTCCGGCTCGCAGTTTTGCCAACCCTGCCCGCTAATTCTCATATCAACTATTTTGATAAACAGGTTTTATCATATCGAGATATAGCGAGGAATCGCAATAAATTCAGTTGCTTATAGAGAAGAGGTGTAATTGTTTACCCAATTTTCACACAGCGCATAGAAAGACTTCCGTAATGAAAATCTTCGTAGAAATATGATAAGTTTTCGTTCTTTGATTGTAGCGCAGCGATGTAGATTAATGGAATATAGTGGCTTGGCTCTGGAACAGCATATCGTGCAGAACTTCCAATCTTATGGAAATCTATCAATCCTTGATGATTAAATTCGTTAAGAAATAGTTTAATGTTAGTGTCGAACTCTAATGCCCAATCAACTGGTTTTGCATTAATATCTGACATATTAACCAGCCTTAAGTTGTGGGTGATATTTCCACTTCCAACTATTAACACACCTTTTTCCCTGAGATTTTTGAGATATTTTGCTAATTCGTAATGGTACTGCATTGGTTGATTGTAGTCGATACTCATTTCGTAAACTGGAATATCAGCATTTGGGAATAAGTGGCGCAAAACCGACCAACAGCCGTGATCGAAACCCCAATCGTAATCTAACTTAACATCATAATTTTCAATAATATCTTTTGTTTGCTTTGCTAATTCTGGTGCGCCGATGGCTGGATAATTTACTTGGTAAAGTTCCTCGGGGAAACCATACATATCGTAAATCATTTTGGGCTTTGGCGATGCATTTACAAATGTTCCATTTGTTAACCAATGGGCCGAAATGCACAGAATGGCTTTTGGTTTGGGAAACGTTTTGCCTGTAGCCTGCAAACTTAGTGTAAAATCATTCTCCTCAATGGCATTCATAGGTGAGCCATGCCCAACAAAGATTGCTGGCATAACCTGCTCCGAGTAGCCATTACTTCTCATCTCATCAGCCCAATTTTTTATGGTTGTTCCCATAATTTTCGTATTAAATACCTTATGAATAATGAGGTTAATCTTACCTGTTTTCTTAATATAGTTAGTTCTAAATTACTAAGATTCCTCGCCTCCGCTCGGAATGACACCTCGTTTGGCTTAAGCACCATCAACCATTAACGAACAACGAACAACGAACAACGAACAACTCTTTCTATCAACCCCTTATTTTATCAAGTAGTGTATTAAGTTGCTTAACCTCATCTTCTGTTAGATTTGAAAGCAGCGTGTCGACCTGTTTTTCACATTCGTCCATGCTGGACAGTAGTTTCAATCCTTTATCGGAAATATCTACGTCCTTTTGTCGGCGGTCGGTGGACTTTTCACATCGGGTTATAAGACCTCGTTCATAGAGTTTATCAACAATTCTGCTTACATCCGAGTTTTTATCGAGCATTCTATCCTTAATAAAGCCAATGGAAACCGGAGCCTCGCTTCTGAATCCTCGTAGCACTTTAAGGACATTGTACTGCTGCTGTGTTACATTATGTTTCTTTAAAAGTTGTAAGAATTGATAGTTAAGCTGGTTTAATGTGTAGGTGAGGTTTATAATACCTCGATGGTACTCGTTGCGGAATCTACCTTTTATTTCATCATCGATTTTCATGATTAGAAAATTTGTTTCATACCAAATTGTAAATTCTTCATTATAAATTACTTAATTCCAACCATTCTAACCACCGATGCCTTACCTGAATGGTAGTTACCTTCGGATAGTTCTATCTCCTCAGTCCAAATATTCAAACTCGAAAAACTCTCAAAGTCCGATTTTAGTTCATCCACCGAAAAAAGCATTTCGATGTTCTTTGGTCCACCCGAATTGTAATTTAATTGCTCCTTGCTAAAGCCCTCTAAAATAATTACCCCACTTTTTTTTAGTAATTTTGATAACTTCTTGTGATTCTCCTTCCTGTTTAGGTTATGAGCGTAAATCAAACCTATTGCATCGAATTGTTCCTCAGTATCAAAATTTTCAAAAGAACTTATCAGATATTCTAAGGATGTTCCCATTTCTTGGGCTAATGCAAGGGCTTTCTTTTGTCCTTCAACACTACTATCGAAAGCAACCACACTCCAATCCTGCAAGGCTGCAAAAACAGCATTTCGGCCTTCGCCCTCGGCAGGTAGTAGAATTTTACCTGGCCGAAGGGCTTGAAGTTGTTGCCTGAAAAATTCGTTGGGTTGCTTTCCGTACACATATTCATTTTGTGCGTAGCGCTCATCCCAAGTATTTGTCGATTTTGTGTTTTGAGTCATAATTAAATTATTGATGCAATATCATCGAACAATCTGCGTGGACGACGAGGATAAAGATTCTGATTTTTATCGTAATATCCTAATGCTATTGCCATTACAACAGTTTCGTTCTCCGATAGTTCAAAAGCCTTGTGAATTCCCTCAAAGTCCACTCCACTCATTGGATGCGAGTCAACACCGTACTCCATTGCGGCCATCATTACACTCATTGCAAGCAAGCCTGTATTGCTTTCAGCAAATTTTAGTTTGCGTTCATCCGATGAACCGTAAAGAAATGCTGCAGCCTGTTTTGCTCCATCAACCATTTGTTGATTGCCTCCAACACTTGCAAGCATCTCGTCCCATACAGGATTATTGTTATCCCAACCGTTTTTGTTTCCAACCAAAATCAGGGTTACAGGCGCTTCCTTAACTTTAGGCTGATTATGTGCAAGTCCAAAGAGTTTTTCTTTATTGGCTTCGCTTTTTACCACAATTACCCTCCAGGGCTGTAGGTTAAATGCCGATGGCGCATAAACGGCCAAATTCAAAATATCCTTCACTGTTTGAAGGTCCAAATCCTTGTTTTTGTCGAAGAAATTAACTGAACGACGTTCGGTAAATAGTTTTTTTGAGTCCATATTTTAACTTGTTTTTGGTTATTTTAGCATACTAACAAGTTATAACATTATTTGTTGTAACATATAATATTAAAAAATGTTATATGATTGATTTTTAATGAGATAATTTT
Source organism: Bacteroidota bacterium (assembly GCA_023406715.1). Taxonomy (GTDB): domain Bacteria; phylum Bacteroidota; class Bacteroidia; order Bacteroidales; family Tenuifilaceae; genus SB25. The sequence continues at coordinate 20,908 of JAEXVC010000111.1, forward strand.
AAAATAAAAAAGGTGATTGAAAATTCAACCACCTTTAGAGAAGCAAAGTATATTTACTTTTTAATATCGTAGAAGCAGCGCATTGGTGAATGAAGTTTGCCATCGGTTACAAGTTTCTTGATAACCTTATCAACCTCCTTTTTATCTATTCCAGATGCTTCTGAAATTTCGCCTGCTTTCATTGGCTTACCAGCCGATGATAATGTTTTGATGATTTTCTCTGATGAATCCATAGCTATAAGAATTAGAAGTATTAACCAAAATAATTACAACTGCTAATTTAAGAAATCAATTTTAATAATTGGGGTTGATATAAATCATTGAGGGAAACGCTGCATAATGATTTCTACTTCCTTGGATGAAATTTTAGAATAGTTTCCCTCAAATACTCCCTGTCTAGGTGAGTGTAGATTTCGGTGGTTTGGATTGATTCGTGACCCAGCATCTCCTGAAC
>JAEXVC010000118.1 GCA_023406715.1 Bacteroidota bacterium
CTTTAATGGTATTGTTAAAGGTATTTCTTTTGGTTTTATTATCAAAATAAAAATGATTGGTAATTGATGATAAAAAATATTCATTAAATATTTTATTTTCAATAAAATATCGTAAATTTTAGTACTATTTTGGACGCCATGTTTACGTTAATGGCAATAATCTTTGTAATTGGGTATGCAGCAATTGCACTTGAAAGCTATATCAAGGTCAACAAAACTGCAACAGCAATGTTTTTGGGTGTTCTGCTCTGGGTTATATTAATTTTTGATGCAGAGCAAATACTTACGCTGGACATTGGTGGACGATTTAATGAATTCCTAAAGTTACATCCCGAATTTTTGAGTCTTCCGCAATGGGAACAATACGTTAAGTATATTGCTGAAGACCAAGTGTTGGGCTATTTAGGGGAAATCTCGGAGATATTATTTTTTCTAATGGGAGCAATGACCATTGTTGAGATTATTGACCAGCACGGCGGATTTAATATCATTACCGATAGAATTAAAACCAGAAGTAAGTTAAGGCTAATTTGGCTGTTACCAATAATTACCTTTTTCCTATCGGCAGTACTCGATAATTTGACAACAGCCATTGTAATGGTTGCATTGCTAAGGAAACTTATTGATAAACGACAAGATAGATGGCTTTTTGCAGGAGTTATAATTATAGCATCAAATGCTGGTGGCGCTTGGTCGCCAATTGGCGATGTTACAACAATAATGCTATGGTTAAATGGAAATGTAACTGCTGTTGGCATTATAAAGCACCTGTTCTTACCAAGTCTTATAAGTTTAGTTGTTCCGCTTATTATTTTATCGTTCTTTTTAAAGGGGCAATTTTCGACACTAAAGCACGAAGTAGAGAATCATCAAGCCAATGGAACAACAAGAATGGAGCGAAACATAATCTTCATTTTAGGTATTGGTGCTTTAGTTTTTACACCAGTTTTTAAGATAATTACGCATCTTCCACCGTTCTTAGGAATGCTTTTAGGCTTATCGGTAATATGGATATTTACTGAACTTATGTATTATCGCAAGCACGATTTAGATGAAACCGAGAAGAAAACTGTGACACGAGTTATTAAAAATGTAGATTTTTCAACCATACTTTTTTTTCTTGGAATTCTTTTTGCCATTGATGCATTGCAAACCGCAGGTCACCTAAGCATTGTCTCAAATTGGCTCGATAAGGAGTTTTCAAGTGTCTATCTATCAAATATATTCATTGGGTTGGTTTCGGCTATAGTGGATAATGTTCCACTTGTTGCAAGTGTGATGGGAATGCACCCTGTTGAAGCATCAACAAATATTGGGGTGAACAACTATTCGGCCGATAGTATTTTTTGGAATTTGCTGGCTTACTGTGCTGGCACTGGCGGTAGCATTCTTATTATTGGTTCCGCTGCAGGAGTCGCTGTTATGGGATTAGAGAAGATAGAGTTTATTTGGTACTTGAAAAGAATAAGCGTTTTAGCGTTAATAGGGTATCTAGCAGGTGTGCTAACCTACTTTTTTATGTTCTGATTATATAATTACCATAACAATAAGCCCTTGAGAGTAATGCCTAAATCTTAAGGGCTCTATTTTTGCATTTTCATTAAAATTTCTCTAACGTTGCTTTTTTTGAGTCTATGGATTTACAGATTATTAAAGTTGAGAATAAAAGGGATTTAAAGAAGTTTATTCACCTTCCAGCAAGGATTCACAAAGGTCATTCCAATTGGATTCCACCTCTGTATTACGAGGAGTGGTTATACTATAATCCTAGCAGAAATAAGGCATTTAATTACTCCGATACCATTTTGCTATTGGCAATGCGCAATGGAGAGCCAGTTGGGAGAATTATGGGGATAATTAATAGGAAGTATAATCAGGAGCATAACGAGTTAACTGCACGTTTTTGCCATTGGGAAACAATTGACGATTTCGAGGTTGCTAGTGCCCTGGTCAAGGCTATTGAGGTGTGGGCTAAAGATAGAGGAATGAAACGGTTGATTGGCCCAATGGGTTTTTCCGATAAAGACCCACAAGGTTTACTTGTTGAGGGATTTGATGAGCCAATTGTTATATCGTCGAACTGCAACTTTAGGTATCAGGTTGATTATGTTGAAAAACTTGATTACCAAAAGGATATTGATTTGGTTGTGTATAAAGTACCAGTGCCAAAGGAACTTCCCGATTTTTATAAAAGAATTCTGGAGCGAGTTAAACGCAATGCCAACGGTTATAGGATGGTTATCCTCAAAAGTAGAGGTGAGATAAGGCCTTGGATTCGGCCTGTGCTATCATTAGTGAACGAAACTTTTATCGACATTTATGGGTTTAACCCAATGGAGTTTGATGAAATGGATGAGTTTGCCAAGCGGTATTTGGCAATTCTCGACCCCCGATTTATAAAGATTATTGTTGATTCGGAGAATAGAGTGCTTGCCTTTGTTCTTGGCATACCCGATATTGGTTCTGGCATTCAAAAGAGTAAGGGATATCTTTTTCCCATTGGGTTTATTCATATACTCAGGTCTGCCCGGAGGGCCAAAATGTTGAGTTTACTTTTGGGTGCAATTAACCCAAATTATAGGAATTTAGGGTTTGATACTTGGCTTGGCGCCGAAATGCTTTCGGAGACACATAGGGCAGGTTTAACAAGTATTGATAGCCATTTGGAGTTGGAAACAAACCTTAAAATGAGGGCTGAGATGGAAAAGATGGGAGGAGTGGTTTATAAGCGTTACAGAATTTTCCAAAAACAATTATAGTTGAGAATTTTTGTCATTTCGAACCTGCCAATAGGCAGATTCGAAATGACAATATGAATTTATTGGTATAAGAAAAGCGAGTTAAATAGTAGTTTGTACGTTGCAGGAACCGATGCCCTAAATATTGGGCTAAAGCCCATAAGTACAATCTGCCCTTTTCCTTTCTGCATCCAAACAATTGCTGATTTCTTTGCTAAATATTCTTCTCCTTTGAGATAGCCGCTAAGCAGCAAGTTTTCATCTCCAAAATAGCCCACAATTCGTCTATCCATATCCAAATTTGGAATTTGAGTAATAAAAGCAGGCTTTCCTCTAAAGAAAATTCCCAAATCATTCCCAAGACCCCAAGTAATTGGGGAATCATTGCTTAGTTCCATTTTGACCAATGAGCCAGGGCACTTTACTCCAGATTTTGAAATTATATCGCCAACATTTTTGAACGGTAAGCGGAACTCTTCGGCATTATTTGCTTGTTTGATGGATAGGTTGCCTTCAAAAAGTTCAGTTGAATTTTCCCAGGAGATTGCAATACCGCCATCGTTTATGAATTTGAGGATGTTCTCAACCCCTTTTGCATCCATTCCTTTTGTGTATTCTGTTGGATAATCTGTTGGGATTAGCTGGTCGTTTCGTTTAAATTTTCCATCCTTAAGGAGTGAAACTTCAGTATTAGGTAGAATGATTACATCAAACTTTGTTTTAACATCAAGATTCTCAACCTCTGCAGGGGTGAGAATTGAATATTTAATGCTGTATGAATCCAAAACAAAACGAGTCCAGCCTGCATCGGTGCTTTGGATTGGTGGGTCGATTAGTGCAATGCGTGGTAGGTTTAGAGTAGAAAGTTTGAGGTTGCTTGTCGATTCTGTGCTGTAAATAGGAAACGTTGCGTTTTTAAGTATATCCTTGTTTTTACTGCTGTTTTCAACAATAAAACTACCTGCAGGTATTGCTGTTCCATTCAAATTGGTGCTCTCCTGAATTCTTTCAATAGCTACACCCTTACCTAAAAGTTCAAAAACTATCTGGTACGACTGATTATTGCTCGACGATAGTATAGCATATTTGGAGTTTGATGCAGTATTAGCAAGCGAGTATTTATGCTTGATTTGCTCAATTTGATTTTCTAACTCAGGGTATCTGGTGTCTATTTGATGGCAAGTTAGGCCTTTGTGTAGTGGCAACGACCACGTTGTAATATCGTAAGGGGTAATAATATCGCCTCCAGCGATAACTTTACGTTCAGGGTACTTCTGAACTTCAAGAACTTCTTTTGCAAACATTCTGAAGGGTTGTGCCAATGGTACAACAATATCGCCTGCTAAGTAATTATAGTTGTTCAGAGTGATGTTGGATTTAAGTTTGTAAACCAAAACTCCGTGCTCTTTGAGCAATTCAACTAGCGATACCAGTTCGCTTAAATCAGTTTGGTTTTGTGGGATAATAAAGTAGTATGGTGTTTGTGATTTTCCTTTTTCAACCTGTTGTTTGCAAACATCGTTTCGGTACTTAAGGATTTTATTCTTGTAAAGGTGTGCGGTGTTAAGCATTGATATGGTTGAGGCAATCTCTAAGTCTACAATATCCGAAAGTCTCCACCATCCTCCTTCCCATGGAGCAAGGTTGTTAATTCCCTTTTTATTCTCGGGCAAGCCTTTGCCTCCGCCCGAGAGTTCTGTTGGTTCAACGTAAATTGGCTTGGCCAGTTTAGCGCTAGCGGCCTCGGTTAAAAAACTGATAACATTTTTCCATATAGGTGTTTCGGTAGAACCCGGCCAGTAGTTATCGAATGCATTGTTTTGGCTAATGCCTTTAAGTCCAATTGCAGTCATATCGTTTACCATATTGTGGCCAAACAAGCTACACCACGAAAAAAGTTCTGGCTCAACATTCTCAGCAATGGGGTCGTAGAACGGTGGCACAAAGTATCTGGAACCAGTAAATCCCATTTGGTGTTTCTCTACCATAACTTGTGGAAACCAAACTGTGCTGGTTAGGCTCGATATTGCCTTTGTATCACTTTGGGTTAGGGTTACAAAATCGCGGTTATTGTCGTGGCCAATATATTTATGGTAAAGACCCGGGTAGGATGAGCCTTCGTATTTGGTCCCTTTGGTTTTGTAGAAATAATCCACAACCATATTCATGCCATCTGGGTTATGGCAGGGAACTGCCATATAAACTACATCATTTAGAATCTTTCTGGTTGTTTCGGATTTATCGGTAATAAGTTGATTCACGATTAAGGGTAGTGCTTGGGTTGGCCCAAGCTCCGAGGAATGCATCGACAGGGTTACTAAGGCAAAAACTTTTCCGGTTTTAACCAGTTCCGCTTGCTCTAAGTCCGATAATGTGTAGTCGAGAGCAAGTTTTTTGTTTATTTCACTCAGTTTATCAAGGTTTTTGATATTTTCCTCCGACGAAATAAATAGTGAATATATGGGCTTGCCCATTGGCGATTTTCCAATTTCAACCATCCTAACCATATCGCTACTTTTGTCAACTAGGTTGAGGTAATCAATTAATTTCTCGTAGTTGAATAGTTGATAATCGGCTCCAGGCTTAAACCCAAAGAATTTCTCGGGTTCTGGAATTTGTGAATTTGATACTAAAGGAATAAGTGCGAGAACAATAATCCCAATAAAGGTTCTGTATTTCATTGGTTTATGGTTTGGTTATATGTTATAGATGTATTGTTGGTTAAATGGTTTAACATAGAGCAAAACGAGGGTCTTCGTAATCCGAAGACCCTCGAGTTATAATATTATGTTAAACTAGAAACTCTTTAAGCAGTCGTCAACGCTTTCGCGAATATCGAAAACGCTTTGAAGTTGAAGCAGTTTAATTAGCTCCATTACCTCAGGGGTTATGTTGCAAAGTTTTAGCCCCGAATTGTTGTTTTTGCAATGCCTAAGAACCGATAATAACATACCAAATCCAGTACTATCAATGTAATTAATACCATTCAAATTAAGAGTAACCTTGGAATTTGGAGTAATCAGTTTAATAATCTCGGTTTTGATTTTTTGGGTTACAGTAACGTTCAGCTTGTTATCGTTGCTGAAAGATATTACCATTACATCACCAATTTTTTCAAAGTTTATCATATGGTCAATTTTTTATGGTTAAATACATTGAAGTATATCATTTAATTCACTAACAGCTTCAGTGGAAATTCGTTTAAAACGCTCAATAAACTCAGGATACTTCTGGGTATCCTTTTTTGCCTGTGCCAGCTGTTCAAGTTTTTTCATATCTGATGATAATTCACTGATTCCCATCATCGATACTGAACTTTTAATTTTATGAGCCAACTTGCCAAGCGATATATAGTCCTCGTTTTTGTAGTAGTAATCCAACTGCTCTGAGAAGACTGGAATCTGACTGATAAAAAGGAAGATAAGGTCACGCATTAAATCGTTACTGCCTTCGGAAATTTCCTTAAGAACCTCAAGATTTACGTGTTTATACCCGCTCATAGCAGTGTTTTGAATTCCTGTCATCTAAGTTAAATCAAATAATTTAATCTAACCAAATATAGGAAAAAATAGTTGGAGTTGTTTAAAATGATTCATAATTCTTTTCTGCAAAATTGTATTGTTTTAGACTCTAGTATTTTAGGCGACTGATATTTTGATGTTATTGAAAAATCAATAAGTCTGATAGTTGACACCTTAACAATGTTCAAAAACACATCAATCGTTTGAAACAATTCGGAGTGTAAATTATAACCTGTAAATAAAAACACTAGTTTTGCATAAATCTTTATTTGTTCAACTTAACTATTCTACAATGAAAAATACAGCATTTACAAAGTACCACATCGAGATGGGTGCACGTATGGCCGAGTTTGCTGGCTATAATATGCCTATTGAGTACAGTGGTATTAACGATGAGCACATTACAGTAAGAGAGAAGCTAGGTGTTTTTGATGTATCGCACATGGGCGAGGTTTGGGTGAAAGGGCCAAAAGCATTGGATTTCCTTCAAGCCATCACCAGCAACGATGTATCTGCATTAACCGATGGTAAAGTACAGTATAGCTGTTTCCCTAACGGAAAAGGCGGTATTGTTGACGACCTTTTGGTTTACCGCGTGAATGCTGAAACCTATTTCTTGGTTATTAATGCTGCGAATATTGATAAGGACTGGAACTGGATTTGCGAACAAGGCAAGAAGTTTGGCTTTACTCCTGGTAAAGAAATTTACAACGCATCCGATGAGTTTGCTCAATTAGCAGTTCAAGGTCCTCTTGCACTTAAGGCAATGCAGAAGTTAACCTCGGAGAATGTGGTTGATATGGAATACTACACATTCAAAAAGATTCCATTTGCTGGTATTAAAGAGGTTATTTTCTCAACTACAGGTTACACTGGTGCTGGTGGTTGCGAAATTTACTGCGCTAACGAAGATGCTGACAAACTATGGAAAGCAGTTTTTGAGGCAGGTGCTGAGTTTGGAATTAAGCCTATTGGCTTAGGTGCTCGCGATACTCTTCGCCTTGAGGTGGGTTTCTGTTTGTATGGACACGATATTAACGATGAAACCTCTGCCATTGAGGCTGGTTTAGGCTGGATTACCAAGTTTGTTGATGGTAAAAATTTCATCGACCGTGCTCTTTGGGAAAAACATAAAAACGAAGGAACTGAGCGTAGACTAAAAGGATTTATTATGATTGACAGAGGTATTCCTCGTCAGCATTACCTTATTTACGATGCACAGGGCAACGAAATTGGTGAGGTTACCTCAGGTACTATGTCGCCAATGAGCAAGCAAGGTATTGGTATGGGCTACGTTAAGAAAGGTTTCTGGAACGATGGCGCTGAAATCTATATCGGCATTCGCGATAAGAAACTTAAAGCAAAGATTGTTAAGCCACCATTCCACTTGGCAAAATAATTAAGACATAATTACTTAAAAGGCTCCGCGAGGAGCCTTTTTTATTGAATTTATTGCCTTGCATTAAACCATTGTTTCAAAATGATTGTCATACGAGTAAATTTTACAAAGTTTTTTAATACAATCACTTAAATCAAAGAAAATATGAAAAAGTTATTATTAGTAGCCGTTGGGTGTTTACTCTTTAATTCATCCAGCCTAAAAGCGCAAACCAAGCAGGATACACTTGAAATTAAGCAAACATGCTTAAACTACATTGAGGGTTACTACACCAAGGATGCCGAAAGGATGGCTAAAGCACTGCATCCTGAGCTTCAGAAGAGGGTAATTTTTAAGGATGAGAACGGAAATTGCTTTTTGCAAAATATGGGTGCATCGGCTTTAGTTCAGGCAACAAGGGGAAACAGGAATGCAAATCTTTTGAATCCCGATAAACCTTTTGAGGCTGAAGTGATAATATATAATATTTATGAGAACATAGCATCGGTTCGCATTAACAATAACAAATATGCTTTTATGGATTATGCCCATTTAGGCAAGTTCAATGGCGAGTGGAAAATAGTTAATGTGCTTTGGGAACTTTACCCACGCAAGTAAATGCTGACGTATGTGCATTAATAATCAAAGAATTCCAATTATAGTTGGAATTCTTTGTTTTATAACATAGCGCTTTTGCATCAAAACACATCTATATTGCATCTATAACATATTTTTAGAAGACTCATTATTGAAGGATTAATTACTTTTGCAGGAAATAAAAACGTCTTTGAAATGAACAAAATAGAAATTTGCTTTTCACCATCGGTTTTTAGCCATTTCGATTCAACAGATAAGATTGTTGTGGTAGTTGATATTCTTAGGGCCACTTCGGTTATATGTACAATGTTTAAGAATGGTGTTAAGGAGATTATTCCGGTTAGGGATGTTGAGGAGGCCAAAGCATACAAGGAGAAGGGTTTTTTGGTGGTTGCCGAGCGTAATGGAGAAAAGTTAGATTTTGCCGATTTTGGCAATTCGCCCTTTTACTTTACCCCCGAAACAGTTGACGGAAAAACCATTGTCTACAGCACTACCAATGGAACCAATGCAATTACCGTGGGTAAAGATGCAAGTGTAGTAACAATTGGCTCATTCTTGAATTTTAGCGCGGTTGTTAAGTATTTATCGGCTCAGCAGAAGGATGTTTTGGTGCTTTGTGCGGGTTGGAAGGGTAAATTTTGCCTTGAGGATACCCTCTTTGCGGGAGCTTTATCCAATGAGTTGATGCAATCAGGGTTATTCGATACCAAGTGTGATTCGGTTTACGCCGCTATCGATTTATGGGATGCTGCCAAGGATACAATGGATACTTACATTGAGAAAGTGGCTCAGAAACACCGCCTTAAGAAGTTGGGCTTGGATAATGTTATTGGTTACTGTTTTTCCTTCGACCAAACCGATAAAGTGCCTGTTTTAGAAGGAAATCGACTTGTGTGTAAGTAACTTATAGTTTTCGTCCATTTAATGTTGTTTGATAACATCTCATTAGGAAATTACAAAAAAAACAAGGAAATTTGACGTATAATTCACCAACGAATTTCAAACTTAAACTTTTAACATCATGAAACATAATTTTAATGCAGGTCCCTGCATCCTTCCAAAACCAGCGATTGAGTCTACAATCGAAGCTATTCGTAATTTCGATGGAACTGGTATCGGGTTACTAGAGATTTCTCACCGTACTCCAGGTTGGGAAAGAATTATGGCTGAAACTGAGCAACTTTGGAGAGACCTACTTAACATTCCAGATAACTATGCTGTTATGTTTTTAGGTGGTGGTGCTTCAACTCAGTTCTACACAGTAGCTGCAAACTTCCTTAACAAAAAAGCTGCTTACCTTGAAACAGGTGTTTGGGCTAAAAAAGCTGCTAAAGAGGCAAAATTGTACGGCGAAGTTGACGTAGTTGCTTCATCGGCCGATAAGAACTACACATACATTCCAAAAGGATATAAAATCCCAACCGATGCGGATTATTTCCACATCACAACTAACAACACCATTTACGGAACCGAGATTAAAACTGATATGGATTGCCCTATCAACCTAATCGCCGATATGAGTTCCGATATCATGAGCCGCCCTGTTGATATCAAGAAATACGCTATGATTTACGGTGGTGCTCAGAAAAACGTAGGTCCTGCTGGTGTTACTTTTGTAATTGTTCGCAAAGACCTATTGGAGCAAATCCAACGCAAGTTACCAAGCATGGTTGATTACAGAACCCATATTGGTGCAGAGCCAAAGGATAACTCAATGTACAACACTCCTCCAGTAATTTCAATTTTCGTAATGCACGAAACTTTGAAGTGGGTTAAATCTCTTGGTGGTGTTGCTGCTATGCACAAGATTAACAACCAAAAAGCTGAGCTTCTTTACAACGAGATTGACCGCAACAAGATGTTCGTAGGAACTGCTGTTAAGGAAGACCGTTCAATTATGAACGTATGCTTCGTAATGGCTGAGCAGTACAAGGAAAAAGAGGCTGAGTTTATGGATTTTGCTAAGAAATCCGGAATGGTTGGCATTAAAGGACACCGTTCTGTTGGTGGTTTCCGTGCATCTATCTACAATGCTTGTCCAATTGAAAGCGTACAGGCTCTTGTTGATTGCATGAAGGAATTTGAGAAATTGAACGCATAGTTCATTTTGTATCGAATTATTGATTTGTCATTCTGAGCGTTAGTTTATTTTACTTAGTTCAGGATGACAAATTCTTATAAAATAAAACATTAACCAAAAACTTTACTGATATGACTAAAGTATTAGTAGCAACCGAAAAACCTTTTGCAAAGGCTGCGGTTGATGGAATTAGAAAGATTGTTGAGGACGCTGGTTTTGAATTGGCTCTTCTCGAAAAATACACCGACCCTAACGACTTGGTAAAGGCCGTTGCCGATGCTGATGCACTTATCGTTCGTAGCGATAAGGTTACCAAAGAGGTTGTTGAGGCTGGGAAAAATCTGAAAATTGTTGTACGCGCTGGTGCTGGTTACGATAACCTCGACCTTGCTGCTTGCACAGCAAAAGGTGTTGTTGCAATGAACACTCCTGGCCAAAACTCAAATGCTGTTGCTGAGTTAGCAATTGGTATGATGATTTTTATGGCTCGTGGTCTTTTCCAACCTGGAACTGGTACCGAGATTGCTGGTAAAAAACTTGGAATCCACGCTTATGGTAACGTAGGTAAATTGGTGGCTAAGTACGGTAAAGGTTTTGGAATGGAAGTTTACGCTTTCGACCCATTCGTGGCTAAAGAGGCTATGGAAAAGGATGGTGTAAAGGTTGTAGCTTCAATTGAAGAGCTTTACAGCACTTGCCATTACGTATCGTTGCATATTCCAGCTAACGACAAAACCAAAAAATCAATTGGCTACGAGTTGCTATCGAAAATGCCAAAGGGTGCTGCATTAATCAACACTGCTCGTAAAGAGGTTATTGATGAGGCTGGCTTGGTAAAAGCATTCACCGAGAGAACAGACCTTAAGTATGCAACCGATATTATGGCCGATAATCACGCTGAGTTGGTTGAGAAATTCCCAGGCCGTGTATTCTCTACTCCAAAGAAAATGGGTGCAGAAACTGCCGAGGCAAATATCAACGCTGGTTTAGCATCTGCTCGTCAGATTGTTGGTTTTATTAAGAATGGTGATAAAACATTCCAGGTAAATAAATAAAATAGTGAGACGATAAGCGTTAATCGTTAAACGAAAGAGACTTTATGGACCATAAGGAATTGGATGCGTGGAAGGTTTCCGTTGATTTATCTGTGGAAATATACTCTATCACAAAGTCTTTTCCTAAGGAAGAAATGTTTGGCTTAGTTCAACAGATTAGAAGAGCGGCTGTTTCAGTTCCATCAAACATAGCCGAGGGATGTGCCAGAAGAAGTTCGAAGGAGACTATACATTTTTTATATATCTCGCTTGGTTCATTGGCAGAGCTCGAAACTCAGATGATAATATCTCATAAACTAGATTATATAAAAGAAGTTGATGAGATAATTGCAAAGTTGGGCAAGTTGAAACAGATTATTCTAGGTTTAGTTAGGTACCTCAAAACCGTTTAACGACTCACGATTCACGATTCACGATTAACTTATAAACGTAATGGTAAAAATAAAATCATTCAAGGGTATTCGCCCACCAAAGGAGTTTGCAAAGGAAGTAGCATCGCGTCCTTACGACGTGTTAAACTCTGTTGAAGCTCAAGCTGAGGCCGGGGAGAAGTCGTTACTTCACATTATTAAGCCAGAGATTGATTTCAACCCAATTATCGATGAGCATTCACAGGAAGCTTACGATAAGGCTGTTGAGAACTACAAGAAATGGAAAGCAAATGGCTGGTTAGTTCAGGATACTGAGGATAAGTACTACATCTACGCTCAAACAATGGATGGACGTACTCAGTATGGACTTGTGGCTGCTTGCCATTTTGAGGATTATATGGAGGGTAAAATCAAGAAGCACGAGCTTACCCGTCCAGATAAAGAGGAGGACCGCATGATTCACGTTCGTAACCAGAACGCAAACATCGAGCCTGTGTTCTTTGCATATCCTGCAGTTAAGGAGATGGACCAAATTGTTGAGAACGTAGTAAAGAATAACAAGGCTGTTTACGACTTCGTGGCAGAGGATGGTTTTGGCCACCATTTCTGGGTGATTGACGATGCAGCTGTTAACAAGCGTATCACAGAGATTTTTGCTGCTGTTCCTGCACTTTACGTAGCCGATGGTCACCACCGTACAGCTGCTGCTGCACGCGTTGGACAGGAGAAGAAAAAAGCAAATCCTAACCACACTGGTAACGAGGAGTACAACTACTTCTTGGCAGTTATCTTCCCCGATAATCAGCTAAAAATTATCGACTATAACCGTACAGTAAAGGATTTGAACGGCTTAACCGCTCAGCAGTTAATTGAGAAGTTACAGGCTGGTTTCGAGGTTAAGGAAATGGGAACAAGCATTTACACCCCTAGCAAACTACATAACTTTAGTATGTACCTTGAGGGTAAATGGTACTCGCTAACCGCAAAACCAGGAACCTACAACGATAACGATCCAATTGGTGTACTCGACGTTACAATTCTATCGAACCTAGTTCTTGAGCCAATCCTTGATATCAAGGATTTGAGAACATCAAAGAGAATTGATTTTGTTGGTGGTATCCGTGGTTTAGGCGAACTTAAGAAACGTGTTGACAGTGGCGATATGAAGGTTGCTTTTGCCCTTTACCCAGTTTCCATGAAACAGCTAATTGACATTGCCGACACTGGCAACATCATGCCTCCAAAAACTACTTGGTTCGAGCCAAAACTACGTAGTGGTTTAGTAATTCACGAGTTAAAGTAATTGCTACTCAATACTGAAAAGCGTCTCTAGGGACGCTTTTTTCTTTTTAATTAACAAGTCCTTCAAGCGTCCATATTTAAAAAACTTCTAAGCAATTAAAGTTTTGCCCTTAGGCAAAAAATCCTAATTTTGCACAAAAGCATTTAGTAATGAGCATTCAAACCAATATTCAGGAAATTAAGAAATCACTTCCACAGCACGTTACATTGGTGGCCGTTTCCAAAACGCATCCTGTTGAAACCGTTATGGAGGCCTACAACGCTGGTCATCGAATTTTTGGGGAAAATAAGGTGCAGGAGTTGGTTCCAAAGTATGAGGCTATGCCCAAGGATATTGAGTGGCATCTTATTGGCCATTTGCAGTCCAATAAGGTTAAGTATATCGCATCGTTTGTTAGCCTTATTCATTCGGTTGATAGTATAAAATTACTAGAGGTAATTGATAAGGAGGCTCAAAAACACAATAGGGTTATCGATTGTTTGTTACAAATACATATAGCATCGGAGGAGACAAAGTTTGGCCTTTCGGCCGATGAATTGGAAGAATTACTCAGTTCCAAAGATTATAAGGAAATGAAGAATATTCGCTTGGTTGGGTTAATGGGAATGGCAACCTTTACCGATAATATGGCTCAGGTACGCATGGAGTTTAAGTTCCTTGGGAATTTGTTCAAATCGGTTAAGGAGAAATACTTTGCCGATAAGCTTTGGTTCAAGGAATTGTCGATGGGTATGTCGAGTGACTATACTGTAGCAATAGAGGAGGGGAGTACAATGGTTCGGATTGGCAGTAATATTTTTGGTCACAGAAACTATAAATCAAACTAATTTTGTAATTTACGCCTACTAAACCTAAACGCAATGGCAAATTTTGAAACAACTTATTTGGGATTAGCCCTTAAATCGCCCTTAATTGTTAGTAGTTCGGGGTTAAACTCGTCTATCGATAGAATTAAGAAGTACGAGGAAATGGGGGCAGGTGCAATTGTGCTAAAATCGCTTTTTGAGGAGCAAATAATGCACGAGGTCGATAATCTTGCTCAGTACTCCGACTATACCGAGGCCGCCGATTATCTTAAAAGCTATGTTACTGCAAACAATGTGCAGTCGTACATCGAGATGATTAAGCAGGCCAAGGCTGCTGTTAAAATTCCTGTAATTGCTAGTATAAACTGCGTTAGCGCATCACAATGGGTAACCTTTGCTTCGCAAATACAGCAAGCTGGTGCCGATGCGTTGGAGGTGAACGTTTTTATGTTGCCCACCGATGTTCGTAAAACTCCCGCAGAACTCGAGGAGGTTTATTTTACTTTAGCCGATAAATTGACTCAAATAGTCACAATCCCTGTTGCGTTTAAACTGGGAAATCATTTTACAAATCCGCTTCGAATTATTGAGCAACTTTGGTACAGAAAGGCTAAGGGTGTGGTACTTTTCAACCGTTTCTTTGAGCCCGATTTTGATATAAATGTAATGAAAGTTGTGCCTGCGTCAGTATTAAGTAATCCTTCGGATTTAAGGAATACCCTCCGTTGGGTTGGAATGGCTAACCATTTAGTACCTAAAATTGATATTTCCGCATCAACTGGAGTTCACGATGGCGATGCAATGATTAAAGCAATACTTGCTGGAGCATCTTCGGTTCAGGTTTGCTCTGCGATATATAAGAATGGCCCACAGCATATTGCTACAATGCTAAATACAATGGCCGATTGGATGAACAAGAAGGGTTATAAGTCAATTAGTGACTTTAAAGGCCTAATGAACTATGGTAAAATTGAAAATCCATCGCATTACGAGCGTAGCCAGTTTATGAAGTACTACTCCAACTATGAATAGTTGATATAATTTACCAAAACAAAAGCCGATGAGTTTTTCCATCGGCTTTTGTTTTTATATCATCTAGTTTGTTTTTTTCTACTTCCAGCTTCTCTATCTTCCTCCGCCAAACTCTTCCATAACCAGAATCATTTGCTGTACGAGAGGTTGTTTGTCTTTCGAGATTTTCTTAGCCTCATTTTTTAAATATAAGGTGTATTCAGCAATCTTTTCGTCGCTGGTATTATCTAGCGCATTCTCAATCACACTGAAAGCCTCAATGCTGGTTTGGTATTCCGATTTGCAGAGCAAATCGATAAACAGTTTAATCTCATTGCTGAAATCAAGCCTGCTTTGCCAGCAAACGGAAACTAAGTGCGATACATCGGACAGATTCCGTTTCTCTTTAATTGTGTTGACAATTTCCACTGCAGCAGATTGATTTTTGATATCAACTAAAAAACTCACCACAGCTTCCTTTAAAACCTCGCTACGCTTAGTGAATAGCAAATTGATAATGGAACCAACCATATAATCCTCACCACTCTCGCGGAGTTCCTCAAGTGTTGAAATTATAAACTCATCGGAGCCCTCCTTGAGATTTTGCTCAAATATTGCTTTCTTAGTATTGATATTGTTGCTCTTGCTCTCCATTTTGTAATAATTTTCGCAAAGGTAATCATTGTTGTAAGAGAAAAGTAAGGATTTGTATGTTGACATAAAACAATTTAAAATAATTCAATACTAATAAGTGTTAGTTTAGCTCTCTTTAAAAAAACATCTATTTATATTGACTTTTTCAAATTTATATTAACTTTACTTGTTGAAAACATTAGACATTGTTATTAACCCAAATAAAATTTGATAGTTATGGTCATAGGGTTAGCCAAAAATCGATTAGTGCTATTAGGCTTGATGCTCATTTTTGTGGTCAACGCCTGCAAGTCCGACCGAAGTAAGGATGCAATTACGGTATCGACCGATGAACTTGCAACGGATAGTACTGTGACTGCAGGTATACAGTCTGTTAAGCAAATTTTTTACTCTTTGCCATCGCCGTTGGAAACAGCTCTAATACTAAAGCGCTCAGGCGCTAAGTATAACGAGGAGATTTTGAATCCAGTTGAAAATGTGTCGCGATACAATACCAATAAGAGCATGGCGCTTAATTTGGGTATTTATAGTACCGATTTAAGTTATGCAAGCCTTTTCGACCAAACTCAGGCTACCATTAAGTTTATGACAGCATCCAAAAAGATGGCTGAGAACTTGGGCATTCTTAACGCCATTGATAATGCCGTTATTCAGCGCTTGGAGGAGAATGTTAATAATCGTGAGGTGATAATGGAGACTATTTCGGAGACCTTTCTTAATACCAACTCCATTCTTGAGGAGGACGATAGGGTTGCCGTTGGTTCAATAATACTGGTTGGTGGCTGGCTTGAAGGGCTTTACATTGCAACATCATTGGTGGGCGATGTTAATTCCACTGATAACGAATTAGTTGATAGAATTGTAGACCAAAAGTTTTCGTTAGAAACAGTTCTTAATCTTTTAAACCAAAATATCGATAATCCTGATATTAAGGATATTTATAACGATATCGCTGAGTTAAAGAAAATTTACGACGAGGTGCAAATCTCCGTATCAAAGGTTGAGGTTGTTCAGGATAGCAAGAGTAAGGTGGCCACTTTAAGTTCAAAGAATGTGGTTACTGTAAAACCTGAAGTTTTCAATAAACTCAAACTTAAAGTTAAAGAATTGCGTACAAAGTACACAGCATAATTTATTTTGGTATGAAATCATTCCTATATATTATTACACTGGGTCTGTTTTTGTTGCTTCCTTTTGCAGGAAATGCACAATGCAAGAACTTCGCCAAGAAAGTTTGTAAGTTGGAGTTGAACCCATATATTCACGATGGTAACTTTAATGCCGCAATTCTTACTGAGGGCGAAGATGCAGAACTGTTTAAAACCTTCTATGCAGGTCAGGAATATCGTATTTCGGTTTGCGGTTCGGAGTCTATTCCTCAGGTTGAGTTTATAGTGATGGATGTGGACCGTAAGGTGCTATACTCCAATGCAAAAAATAAATATGCTACTAGCTGGGATTTTAAAGTAGAGGCTACACAGCAGCTAATAATTGTTGTAAAGGTTCCTGCTTCAGAAGATAAAAGTGCCGAAATCAGCAGCGGTTGCGTGGCTATAATGTTTGGTTTAAAGGCAGATTAATACTTTTGCTTTATATATGAAAAAAGCCGCTTTTGCGGCTTTTATTTTTTAGAGTTTATCGTTCAAGAATTTTCCAGTGTACGATGCATCATGTTTTGCCAACTGCTCAGGAGTTCCTTCGAATACTAAATATCCTCCACCATCGCCGCCTTCAGGACCAAGGTCAATAACCCAATCGGCACACTTTATTACTTCAACATTGTGCTCAATGAGAATTATGCTATGCCCCTTTTCGATAAGTGCATCGAAAGCGGAAAGCAATTTTTTGATATCGTTGAAGTGTAGTCCTGTTGTAGGCTCATCAAAGATGAAAAGTATCGATTGATTGCTTTCATCTTTTTGTAGGAACGATGCTAGTTTTACACGTTGACTTTCGCCACCGCTCAATGTGCTCGATGCTTGCCCCAGTTTGATGTATCCTAAACCTACATCCTGCAATGGTTTTAAGCGTTCAACAATTTTCCGTTCAGTTGATGTTTTTCCATTATCAAAGAACTCGATGGCCTGGTTTACAGTCATCTCAAGGATGTCGTAAACATTGGCATCCTTAAATTTTACCTCAAGCACTTCGTCCTTGAAACGCTTCCCTTTACAACTCTCGCAAATAAGGGTAATATCTGCCATAAACTGCATCTCAACGTGGATAACGCCCTCGCCTTGGCACTCCTCGCATCGGCCACCTTCAACATTGAACGAGAAATGTGCGGGCTTAAAGCCGCTCTTTACAGCATACTGCTGCTCCGAGAGCAATTTGCGAACCTCATCCCATGCTTTTATGTAGGTTACAGGGTTACTGCGCGACGATTTTCCTATTGGATTCTGGTCAACCATCTCAACCCCCTTAATCACTCTAAAATCACCCTTAATGGCATCGAACTGGCCAGCCCTTTCGCCAGAACCAGTCAACTGTTTTATTAGTGCAGGATAGAGAATACCTTTAACTAATGTTGACTTTCCGGAGCCACTAACTCCAGTTACTACAGTTAGTGCGTTAAGCGGAAATTTTACATTGATATTTTTAAGGTTATTCTCCCTTGCACCGAGTATTTCAATGCTGTTATTCCATTTTCTACGCCTAACGGGAACAGGTATTTTCTCCTTTTGGGTAAGATACTTGGCTGTAAGGCTATTGGTGGCTTTATTCAATCCATCAATATTGCCTGCATAAACCACTTCGCCACCCAATCGGCCAGCGTATGGACCAATATCAATAATATAATCGGCGGAGCGCATTATCTCCTCATCGTGTTCAACAACTACAACGGTATTACCAAGGTTGCGAAGTTCTTTTAGTACACCAATTAGTAAATTTGTATCGCGAGAGTGTAAGCCAATACTGGGTTCATCCAGAATGTAAAGCGAACCAACCAAACTACTTCCTAACGATGTGGCCAAATTTATACGTTGCGATTCTCCTCCTGAAAGTGTAGCCGATAACCTATTAAGAGTCAAGTAACCAAGACCAACATTATTCATATAGTCCACACGGTTATTAATTTCCGTTAGGATACGTTTTGCGACACCAGCATCGTGCTCATCCAAATTCAACTCCTTGAATATCTCCGATAATTCAGAAATTGGAATATTCACCATTTGCTGGATGGTGTAGTTGCTCACCTTAACATACGAGGCTTCGGGGCGTAATCGAGAACCTTTACAGGCAGGGCAAACTGTCTTCCCCATATATCGCGATAGCAGAACTCTGTACTGAATTTTGTATCTTTTTTCCTCCAGTTCCCTAAAGAATCCGTTGATTCCTGTAAAATGGCGTGTGCCATCCCAAAGTATTCTTTTTTGTTCCTCGGATAGTTGGTAGTAAGGCTTGTGGATAGGGAAATCGTACTTGGCGGCGTGCTCAATTACCTTATCCTTGTACCAACTCATGCTTTCGCCTTTCCAGCAGGCAATGGCTTCTTCGTAAATAGAAAGTCCTCTGTTGGGAAC
>JAEXVC010000180.1 GCA_023406715.1 Bacteroidota bacterium
CACGTGAGCCATCTCAAAACGGAACTCCTTGGTTAATCGTATTTGTGACATTTTGTAGAAGTGTTATCAGTTATATTAAGAAAACTAGCGGCTCATTACAAACACACCGCAGATATCGTCGCAATCGTGGCTGTGTCCAACAATTTTACCCTCGTGTGTAAACGTCCCCTCTAGAGTGTCTAGGTTGTAGCCAGTCAGGTCATTGCCATCCGTTGTGGTTGCTCGTTTGCCTTCGAGTTTCAACTTATTTCGTTTAAAGGTTCCAACCACCTCTTGCCTTACTGTAAAGGGCTCATCGTCCTCAATGGTTTCTTCGTACTCAAGGTATCCCGTAATTTGAGTTCCTTTTTGAGAGATAAATGCATACCCTTTGTCAGTTCCGCACTCGAACTCCTCGTTAAAAATCCATTTTCCGGAAATATCAGCAGCCATAGATAACTTTTTTACAAAGATAATGAACGTAGAGAGTTGGAGATTGTTTAAATGGAGTTATTTTTATATTAGTTTACTGTGTAGATATTTAATACAGTTATTAGTCCTAACTTTTTTTAAAATAATTTGTAATTATTTAAAAGGTATTATCTTTATATTACTTATCAAAAATAATACTTATGAAAAAGTTATTTACTCTAATTGCGATGTTTGCTCTAGTTGGTGCAACATTTGTATCGTGCGAGAAGGATGATGAAGAATCCATTACCAACTCAATAACCATTGCAGGAACTGTTTATGTTGGTGCACAAGAACTTACCAGCCCCACCTTCAACCTTGGTAATTCTGATATTCATGAAGGTTTTTTGGCAACATTTTATAATAAAGCGGAGCCGAATGCAATAATTATTGAACCCGCAGACCTTATTAGTCTAGGTAACAACCTGTATTTATACTATGAAATGCAGATTTATTCTGCTTCCGTTGGACAAACAACCATGTATTGCACTGTAAGTATTTACGAGGGTCAGCCTGGAAGAAAAGTATCCGATTTTTATGTTTCGGCAGATGATATTACTGTTAACTTAACCAAAGTTGGTGCAGTGGGCGATTATATTGAGGGAACTTACAATGGAACTTTTTATATACCTGTAAAGTCAGTTCCAGATTCCTACCAAATTAATGGTAAGTTCAAGGTTAAGCGTATTGCTGAGCCTGTACCACAAAAATAGATAATACAAAGCGTTTAATGAAAAGGTTAGGATTTTTCCTAACCTTTTTTATTGCGCATTTAATCAAAAACCTTTGATTCCGAATTTGCACTACTACCTTTTTTTTGATCAAAGCAAACAAAGTTTCTTAGTTAAATATAAAATGTAATTACTTGTCGAATAGAAAATTTGAGTTAATCAATATAACTTTACCCCTTTTCCGTAGTACCCAAGATGGATTTATTCTTAGATTTAATAAAGTAGAATACAATTTGTAATAACCATGAAATATATCGGAGCACATGTTAGCGCATCTGGTGGGGTAGAGAATGCCCCGGTTAATGCGCATGCAATAGGGGCTAATGCCTTTGCGCTTTTTACTAAGAACCAAAGGCAATGGGTCGCACCGCCACTTACAAAACAAAGTATAGACCTTTTTAAAAGTAGATGTGCTGAGCTTGGCTATATGCCTAAAATGATTCTTCCGCACGATAGTTATCTTATTAATCTTGGTAACCCTGATTTAGGTGCATTGCAAAAATCTCGGGATGCTTTTATTGATGAGATGAAACGTTGCGAACAGTTGGGTTTAGATAGGCTAAATTTCCATCCCGGAAGCCATTTAGGAAAAATTTCGGAGGAGGAAAGCATGAAGCTAATTGCAGGCTCTATCAACATTGCTCTACAGGAAACATCTTCAGTTATAGCAGTAATTGAGAATACATCGGGGCAAGGCAGTAATCTTGGATTTAAGTTTGAGCATCTGAAATACATAATCGATTTAGTACAAGATAAAGCAAGAGTTGGAGTTTGCATTGACACCTGCCATGCTTTTACTGCAGGTTACGATTTGCATAGCAAAGAGGGTTTTTCCAAAACCTTCTCCGATTTTGAGAGGATCGTTGGCTTCAAGTATCTTAAAGGAATGCACCTAAACGATACAAAAAAAGGATTGGGCAGTCGTGTTGACCGACATGAGAGCCTTGGTGATGGTATGCTTGGAATTAATACCTTTCTATGGATAATGAGCGATACTAGATTTGATAACATCCCTTTAATTCTTGAAACACCTGATGAAAGTAAATGGGAAAAGGAGATAGCCTTTTTAAAAGCAAATATCTAGACCAAATCATAAAATAAATCCTCAAGAATAGCATCACTTATAAAATACTTTTCTGGAGGTATTATTAGGTTGTTGTCATTAATTATTAAGTTTCCTTTTTTTATCTGTTTTTCCATTTCTCTTTGGAAAAACTTGATGTATTTTTCGTTGAAGTTATTCGCTAAAAAATTCAAATCAACACCCCAAATAGTTCTTAAGCATGTGATTAGAAGTTCGTTGAATCGGCTGGTTTCATCTATGGTTTCGGATTGAAAACAAGGCATGCCTTGCTTTATTCCATTAGCCCATTCCTCAATTGATGCGGGATTCCATTGTCGAGTTTCAACGTTGAACGAGTGTGCCGATGGCCCAACTCCCAAATACGGTATACCTTGCCAGTAGGAGCTATTATGTTTTGAAATAAATCCTTCTTTAGCAAAGTTTGATATTTCATAGTGCAGGTATCCGTTCTCCCGTGTTGCTTGCCTAAGCAAATCGAATTGCCTGATGCTTAGGTCCTCATCAACAGAATTGAAAAGACCCTTATTCAATTTTCTTGTTAAGGGCGTAGATTCTTCATAGGTTAAATGGTAGCAGGAGAGGTGCTGTACACCTAATTCTATGGCTTTTTTTAGGCTAAACTCCCAGCTATTAATAGATGAGTTTGGTAGGCCATAAATTAAATCCAAACTCACATTAGATATCTCAGCTTGATATATTTGTTTTACCGCATCAAATGCCCTTTGTGCATTATGCCTTCGCCCTAAGAACTCAAGTTCATTGTCGTTAAACGATTGTACTCCAATACTAACTCTATTTATTCCTGCTTTTTTGTATCCATGAAGTAACTCAGTGGTTAAATCGTCGGGATTAGCCTCCAGTGTTATCTCTGGACTTGACGAAACAGAAAAAATATTGCCAATGCCAGTTAGAATAACATTAACTTGTTTGGCTGAGAGTAGCGAGGGAGTGCCTCCTCCAAAGTAAATTGTTTCAACTTGGTTGGTGGGTAAATAAGCCTTACGGAGGTTAAGTTCGCGAACTATTAGCTCGGGAAACTCATCGTTTAGTTTGTTTTTGCCAACGGAATAAAAATCGCAGTAGGAGCATTTGCGATGACAAAAGGGAACGTGTATGTAAATTCCTGCCAAGAGTAATCTTAGTTTAAGCTAAATGAGTACAACATTAAAGTAAAAGCCATTATCTTTGCAAAGATATATTTAGTTTGAAGATTTTGGCTTATTGCCAGTTCACCTTAAAATACTGAATTTATAATGACATCGATAAAGATAGCACTGGCTTCAGACCATGCAGGTTATAGTACAAAGGAGGAAATGAAACGATACCTCGAGAGCCTTGGTCATCAGGTTTGGGATTTTGGCACACACAGCGAGGAGAGCGTTGATTACCCCGATTTTGCACATCCATTAGCATTTGCGGTTGAAAAGGGAGAGTATGACTTAGGTTTTATTTTTTGCGGTAGCGGAAACGGTGTGTCAATAACAGCCAATAAACATCAGGGTGTTCGCGCTGCATTGTGTTGGACTGCTGAAATTGCTAGCCTTGCCCGTCAGCATAACGATGCCAATGTTTGCGCTATTCCTGCCAGGTTTGTATCTGTTTCTGATGCAAAACATATCGTGAAAGCTTTTCTTGATTCCAAATTCGAAGGAGGACGTCATCAGCGTAGAGTAGAAAAAATTCCAGTTAAATAGATATTAATTTTCATAAATCATAGTAAAATGAATCAGAGTAAACCTATCTCATCGTTTATAGAGAAGCATTATCTACACTTCAATGCTGCAGCCTTGGTTGATGCCGCAAAAGCATACAAAAGCCACATTGAGAGTGGAAAGAAAATTATGATTACCCTTGCTGGTGCTATGAGCACCGCAGAACTTGGAATTAGTTTGGCGGAGATGATTCGTCAGGATAAGGTTCAAATCATCACTTGTACAGGAGCAAACCTTGAAGAGGATTTAATGAATCTTGTGGCACATAGCCATTACAAGCGCATTCCTAACTATAGAGACCTTACTCCTGAGCAGGAGTGGGATTTATTACAGAATCACCTTAACCGTGTTACCGATACTTGTATTCCTGAGGAGGAAGCTTTCCGTAGACTTCAAAAACATCTTTTTGATGTTTGGAAAGAGGCTCAGGACAAAGGCGAGCGCTATTTCCCTTACGAGTACATGTACAAGGTAATTCGTAGTGGAGTTTTGGAGCAATACTACGAGATTGACCCAAAGAACTCATGGATGCTTGCTGCTGCCGAAAAGAATTTACCAATTATAGTTCCAGGTTGGGAGGATTCAACTCTTGGAAATATTTTTGCATCGTACTGTATTACTGGTGAATTAAAGCCTTCTACAGTAAAATCGGGAATTGAGTATATGATGTACTTGGCCGATTGGTACACCAAGAACTCTGGAACCGAAGGTATTGGATTCTTCCAAGTTGGTGGTGGTATTGCAGGCGATTTCCCAATTTGCGTTGTACCAATGCTACATCAGGATTTGGAGCGCGATGGAATTCCATTCTGGAGTTATTTCTGCCAAATTAGCGATTCAACCACCAGTTACGGTTCTTATTCTGGCGCTGTTCCAAACGAAAAAATTACTTGGGGTAAACTGAATATTGATACTCCTAAGTTTATCATAGAGTCCGATGCCACTATTGTTGCACCATTGATGTTTGCATACATTTTAGGTTGGTAATGATTTGATAAATAGCATATTAACAAATCCTGCTTTTTGGCAGGATTTGTTTTTTATGAACCATTGTTGTTTAATGTTGTTATAGAAACAAAAAACAATTATGAGAACAACAATATTTTTATTTTTCTTTTTTGTTGGAGTAACTCACATGAGTGCCCAAAATCAACACTTAACAACAAAGTCAAGCGATTTGACTTTTTATGAATTGCCTTACAGTTTCGAAGCATTAGAGCCAACAATCGATAAATTAACCGTTGAGATTCACTACTCAAGGCATCATAAGGCTTATTTCGATAATTTTTTGAAGTCAATCGCAAACACAGACTTTTCAAGTAAGAGTCTAAGCGAAATATTTTCAAATGTTTCGAAGTACCCAGAAGCTATTCGTAATAATGGTGGTGGTTATTACAACCATATTCTTTACTGGGAAATACTTAAGCCTGGTGCGAGAGGTAATATCTCTGAAAATCTGAAAAATGCAATAATCAAGGACTTCAGTTCCATGGATGAACTTAAAAAGCAACTGACCGATGCTTCGCTTAAGCGTTTTGGCAGTGGTTGGGCTTGGTTAAGTGTTGATTCAGACGGGAAACTTTTTGTTAGCTCAACTCCCAATCAGGACAATCCACTAATGGATGTGGTTGATAAAAAGGGATTCCCAATTCTTGGTGTTGATGTTTGGGAGCACGCTTATTACCTAAAATATCAAAACAAACGGTCAGAGTACGTTAATTTGATATGGGAAGCAATTAACTGGGAGGTGGTGTCGGGTTTTTATGATTCAATCGACAAGAAATAGAATAAAATTTGCTGTATTATAATTATCTGTACGTTAAATTTTTTGAATTATTAGCGTTTTACTATTTTTGCAAAAAATTTGTTAATACATAATTTATGGCAACTACTGCAGATTTTAGAAATGGATTGTGCATTCTATACAATGGTAAAATCTATACAATAGTACAATTTCAGCATGTAAAACCTGGAAAGGGAGGCGCTTTTGTTCGTACAAAACTTAAGAGCTTAGAAACTGGGAAAGTTATTGAGAACACATTCAATGCGGGTGTTAAGATTGACACTGTTCGTGTTGAACGTCGTCCATATCAGTTCCTTTACAAAGATGAAATGGGGTATAACTTTATGCATCAGGAAACCTTTGAGCAGGTTAGTTTAAATGGCGATTTAATTGAGAATAACGATTTGCTCAAAGAGGGTCAAGGTGTTGAAATGATGGTTGATGCTGAGAAGGAAAATATCCTAACTTGCGAGCTTCTTCCATTTGTTGAAATGGAAGTTACCTATACCGAGCCAGGTCTAAAAGGTGATACAGCCTCGTCAACTGCGCTTAAGGCAGCAACAGTTGAAACTGGTGCAACTATTCAAGTACCCTTGTTTATTAATATTGGCGACAAAATTAGGATTGATACACGCACTAGAGAATACTACGAAAGGGTAAAGTAGCATTTAACTGCTTCTTTTGAACTTTTAATTCTTTAGTATTGCATTCCCCATTATTTTTGATTAACTTATTCCTCTTTTGGAGTAAGTTAATTTTTTAAATAAAAAATTGTTAGGGATATGTCTATAGCCGCTTCGCAGAACCGACTAAAACTGAGTACCTTTAAACTTAATGCTCTCTTAGGTATGGCGCAAGCTATAAGCGCCGAGCTTAAAACTGAGGAGATTCTGGATAGGTTTAGGGTTATCCTTAACGATGATTTGGGGATAGATAGAATCCTTTTATTCAAAAAAGAGGAGACCTCATGGGAACTTTTGCTTAACAGCAATTGCCCTTTATCTGCAGTTGAGCAGATTGTTGTTGAACGCGATTTACTTCCATTTCAGGAGATAACCTTTGTTGGAGCTGCCGAAAATCCTGCGCTTTTAGAACTTGACATTATAATTCCAGTTATTCAAAACAATGTTCCTGTTGGTTATGTATTGATTGGCGATACCAATGAATACGAAAAGGGTGTGAGCGCTACAATTAGGCACTTGAATTTTGTACAAACGCTCTCCATCATAATCTTTGTTGCTATTGAAAACTTAAGATTATTCCATAAGAGTTTGCACCAGGAGGCCATGCGCAAAGAGTTGGAATTGGCATCGAAAATGCAAAATATGCTTATTCCATCACCTGAGAGTATGCCTCGCTACGAGAACATTAAAATATCATCGTACTATAATCCACACTTTGAGGTTGGTGGCGATTACTACGATGTTATTCCTTTAAGCGATAAAGAGTTTGGTTTCTGCATTGCCGATGTTTCAGGAAAGGGAATTTCTGCCGCGTTACTGATGTCAAACTTTCAGGCTAACCTTAGGGCATTATTTTCAGCAGAGATTCCTTTAACCAAGTTGGTGGATAAGTTAAACGAACGGGTTATGGCTACCGCCAAGGGCGAAAAGTTTATTACAATCTTTATTGGTCGATATAATTTTGAGAAAAAAAGTTTGGAGTATGTAAATGCTGGTCATAATCCGCCCATACTGTTTACTAAAAATACAAAACAGACTTCTTTTTTGACAAACGGCTGTGTAGGGTTAGGTATGCTCGACGATATTCCCGTTATGAATCTTGGCTCAATACATATTACTCAACCCACTAAACTTATTAGTTACACCGATGGTTTGGTTGAAAGTATTAAGAATGATAAGGTTGAGTACAATACAAGAATTGTGGAGGATTTTATTGTTAACTTCGACAATATCACAGAAAATATTAAAAAAATTGCTGAGGCTAGGGGTGTTAACAGCAAGGAAGATTCTCAGATTTTCGACGATATCTCTATTCTTGGCTTCGAATTCCTGTAAACCTATACTTTATATCCATTGCAACTACAAAGGCTATGAAGCCCCAAAAGATTGCTGCAATTTTATCCATATCTAGGAAGTTGTTCAGAATACCATGAAAGACATAGGTAGATAGACCTATCAGCGCACCTAAAACAAGAAGTCTTTCTTCAAAATTAGTATTTAGTTTAAGCAGCTTAAATCCCCGGTAAAAAACAAGAACCAAGATTAAAATGTACCCCAAAACCCCAGGCCATCCTGCCTCTGACATAAGGCCTAAATATTCACTATGAGCATTTCCTTTTTGTCCAAGGTTAGAACTCTCGTTTGTTTTTAGGAACGAAGGTTGATATGGTGCGTACTGAAACATGTAGGTTCCTGGTCCCCAACCAAAGTTTGGTTTTTCCTCAATCATCCTAATTGCCGATACCCATCTGTTTAATCTTTCCACGTTGGAATCATCGGTTTTGATGTTGGCAATTGAATGCAGATGCTCTTGCAGATTCCCACTCGATGCCGTTTGGTTGTTATTTAACCACCACGATATTCTATCCTGAAAAGTAAATGCTAAGGCAACTAAAGTAAGGGTTATTAGTAGTATTGTTCTGATTTTAATCTTAAGCCACCAAACAAACCAAATTCCAATTCCAAATATTAGGCTCAACCATGCGGCTCTAGAGTATGAAAGAACTAGCGCAGATGTAAGGAACATTGCAAATGCAGTTAATAGCCATTTTATCTTTTTTGACTTTGCGGTAAAAATAAAACTGACCACTATAGGTATTACAAAAGCAATAGCTGCACCATATGAGGTATGGTCGGTAAAGTATGGGTTACAAGCGCCGTGTGCCGAAAATTTGCTGAACAAACCCCTCTCGTACTGAGTTTTAAGACTGATAAGAATAACAACAAGTAATCCTCCAAGATATCCTCCTGCATAAAGCAAAAAATTTCGGCTATTGCGTTGGAAAAACAAGTAAGCGATGTAAAAGAAAACAGCAACAAACCATATTCTCACTAGGGTGTATTTAAATGAAACCACAGGCATTACGCTTCCAAACGAGGTAATGAGCAGCCAACCTAGATAGAATAGAATTGCCCAGAAAACAGGATGCTTGGAGAGCCTTAAATCGAAACTGCGGTTTAGCAATGATTTTGCGATTATTAAGAGTAGAAAGAAAAAAATAAGAGGTTCTGTGGGTACCCAAAAATCAAAATCGAGACCTCCTATGTATTCGCTTAACGGAATAGATAAGGGCGTTAAAAATATCAATGTAAAATAAATTTTCTCTGGAAAAAGAACTAAAAGGATTACCCCGATAAATAGAAACGGTAAATAGTTTAAGTATAAAAAATCGGTACTTATGAGGTATGAATTGAGGACAATAAACAATATGGACAATGCTAGCACTCCAATTTGGGGTGATAGTGTTTTTTTATTCGATAGTATTTTGGTTAGCAACAAAGGTATTGACTACTTATTTTGCTTGAAACCCTTTATAAATTCCATAAGTACAATTGCAAAAA
The DNA here is from genome assembly GCA_023406715.1 of Bacteroidota bacterium. Lineage (GTDB taxonomy): Bacteria > Bacteroidota > Bacteroidia > Bacteroidales > Tenuifilaceae > SB25. Next base: position 9,285 of record JAEXVC010000180.1, read on the forward strand.
CTGCAAAAAATACTGATGCAAGCGTTGAAAGAATAATTACTAAAGACCTTTTGGGATAGGCCTTTTTATCTGCAGCAACAGCGCGGTCTATTACAAATTGACTAGGAATTGTTTGCTGTGCTTCAATTCGAACAACTTTTAATCCTTGACGAATCTCCGATAGTTGGAGCGCCATTTCTTTTATTTCGTCTCGGTATCTTTTATACTTGCTTCCATTTTCTTGCAAAGGTTTTATTTGCTTTTCGAGCACACTTATTGCTCTTTTGTCATTGGCGATTAATGCCTTTGTGTAATCCTTGTAGTATTGTTCCGACTGCATTTTTAAATCTACAACCCCATTCATCATAACCTTTGTGAGTGAGTCCTCAAGAGCTTTCATTTCTGCCAGTCCTTGCTCGTATTGAGCCTCAAGAGCCAATAGTGCTTTTTGAGCAATTTGAGTTTTAACGGAACGCATCGCGCTGTCGCACAAATCAACCACAGTGTTGGCAATTTTTGCAGCCATATCGGGGTTTCTATCCGTAACCTCAATCATCACGCTTTGGTATTGCGTAGGTTTAACCCTTACATTGTCGTCGTATCTTTGGTATATCTTGAACTTTGCATGTTTTTCATTGGGTTGAATCCCGTAATTGTTCATCAGATTCAGCTTGTTAATAACAGAATCTTTCAGAGTACGGGATGTTAAAATCTGAAGGAATTGCTCTGCCTCCTCTGTTTCCCCAAAAACTGTAAGCCCTTCCTGTTTCATAAGCGTAAACAGCTCCTTGGATGCTTGGTTTGCAACTGGTGGGTATATTATTGCGGTTGATTTAAATTTAGGTTCAATCAAGAATGCCGCAATTGTTGATGCTACGAAGGCCAAAAAGGTTATCAGAATTAAGATTTTTCTATAATTCCATAAGGCATTAATTATATCGCCTGTATTTAGGTCGAAGTTTTTATTCTCAGTTGTCATAGCCTATGAACTGTTTTGTGTTAACAAAAACCCTCTCGCACGAGAGGGTTTTACAATAACGTATTATTTATATCGCTAGTATAATGTTGTAACTTTTTTTCCCTTTCTGAATAAGTAAATACTTACCATTAATAAGATGTTCAGCAGTTATTACTTCGTCGGGATTGTTAATTTTTTCCTTGTTAATGCTCAATCCTCCGCCTTGAACTAATCTGCGTAACTCGCCTTTCGAGGGGAATACCTTTGAATGCTCAACTGTTAACGATGATAGAGGAACTCCTGCTTTAAGCATATTTTTATCTACCTCAAAGGTTGGCACGCCCTCAAAAACAGACAGGAAAGTCTCCTCATCTAATCGTTTAAGCGATTCGGTTGTGGCATTACCAAAAAGCATTTCCGATGCTTCAACGGCGGTGTTGTAATCCTCCTCGGAGTGAGCCATTATGGTAATCT
>JAEXVC010000231.1 GCA_023406715.1 Bacteroidota bacterium
GTCAAAATATAGTTTCCGTCGGGTGATGGTTCAAAATCACTGTAAATGGCTCTATTACCCAACTCTGTAACTTCACCTTGTAAATTAACCACGGCCAATTGCGAAGTACAGTAGTACTCAAACAGCATCTCGTCCGATGGTTTTTTAAGCAAGTCCTGATAGGTGCGGGCGCTTGTTTTCTTCCCCGATGTTTGTTGTACCGATGGACCCAAAGGAAGTTCACTTTCAGTTGGTTTTCTTAAACCATCAACAGAGGAAACATACATTAATGTTTTGCTATCGGGTAACCACTGAAATGCCGGAGATATTAGTGATTCGTTCAATTTATCTGCAATTTTATGCACAATACCATCGCCTACGTTAGCTGTCCATAGTTCAATAGTGTTTGCAAGGTATATGCTAAAAGCAATATACTCGCCATTTGGCGACCATCGAAAATTAGTAGCGATGCCCTTTATCGGTATTCCTGTAATGGGGATAGTTTTATTTGTTTTAAAATCTGCAATTTCAAACTTTGAATACGTCCTGGGATTGCTTGCTCCGTAATTACTTGGGTTGATTCGAACGCCCGCAATCTTTAATTCGGGCTGGGCTAACTCTGCCAAGTCGGGCATATCAGAAGGATAAGCCAAAAGGTAATGGTTTTTATTGGGACTTATAGAGAATATTGGAGTGTTTGGTGCATCCAAAAGCTCGAGAAGTTCCTTGGCAGGCGTTTGATACCGAACAAGTTCTTGTGCGTTAACCTGACTAATCAAGAATACTACTGATGATAAAAGAATAATTTTTCTCATTATGGATGGTTTTTGGTTTGCAGCTTAAGTCTAATGCCATTTTGACAATGAAAAGAGACCTAAGTTTACTTAGTATTCACTGGATATTTTTCAACTAACTGCAATTTAAGCATAATTCAAACTCAAACAAAAACTCAAAATGTGTACATTTGTCCACAAACCAATTAGAGCAATGGAATCTATTCAGAAAATAGTTGAACAGGTGTGGGAAAATCGAGAACTACTCGCACAATCAGAATTTCGAAAAACTATTGAACGCGTTGTTGAACTTCTTGATAGAGGCGAAATAAGGGTTGCTGAACCAACAGAGAACGGATGGATAGTTAACGAGTGGGTAAAAAAAGCCGTTATTCTTTATTTCCCTATAAAAGATATGAAGGTTTTTGAGGCTGGCCCAATGGAGTTCCACGATAAAATTCCACTAAAATCAAATTACAAGCAACTTGGTGTAAGGGTTGTTCCACATGCAGTTGCTCGCTACGGTAGTTATCTTGCTAAAGGCGTTATAATGATGCCATCGTACGTTAACATTGGCGCTTATGTGGACGAGGGTACTATGGTAGATACTTGGGCCACGGTGGGTTCATGTGCACAAATTGGAAAAAACGTTCATTTGAGTGGAGGCGTTGGTATTGGAGGAGTTTTAGAACCAGTGCAGGCTGCCCCTGTAATTGTTGAGGATGGTTGTTTTATTGGTTCCCGCTGTATAGTTGTAGAAGGTGTTAGAGTTTGTAAAGAGGCTGTTCTAGGCGCAAACGTTGTGCTAACTCAATCTACAAAAATTATTGATGTCTCGGGTGAAAAACCTATCGAATATAAAGGCATTGTTCCCGAGCGTTCTGTAGTAATCCCGGGTTCTTACACAAAAAAATTCCCTGCTGGGGAATACCAAGTTTCCTGTGCTTTAATTATTGGCAAGCGTAAGGAATCAACCGATAAAAAAACGTCTCTTAATGATGCATTGAGGGATTTTGGTGTTAGTGTATAAATAATCTATCGACCATAATTAAGTTAAACCATTCAATGTATGCATAAGATTTCGGCTGTAATTATAACCTTGAATGAAGAAAAGAATATTGAGCGATGCCTACAATCATTGGTCGGTGTTGCTGATGAAATTGTTATAGTTGATTCCTATTCTATTGATAGGACAGAGGAAATAGCTCAAAAATATAGGGCTAAATTTATACAACATCCATTTGCAGGCTACCGCGATCAAAAAAACTTTGCCGTTCAGCAAGCATCTTTCGATTTTGTTTTATCCCTTGATGCAGACGAAGCTTTATCTGTTGACTTGAAAGCGTCAATTTTAAATGCAAAACAAAATTGGATTTATGATGCTTACGAATTCAATAGGCTAAACTATTGCTGTGGAAGTTGGATTAGGCATACTGCATGGTATCCCGATTGTAAAATAAGATTATTCGACAGAAGGAAGGGTGAGTGGAGTGGTGCAAATATCCACGAAACCATTAAGATGGAGAAAAGTGCAAGGGTTGGTTTCCTAAAAGGAGATCTTTTGCACTGGACTTATACATCATATGAGCAGTTGGTTGAGGTGATGAATAAGTACAGCACCTTGTCTGCCAAGGAGTACTTTAGGGTTGGAAAGAAGGCCAGTTTTGTAAAACTTGTAATTAGTCCGTTTTGGAGATTTATACATTCATACTTTATACGGGGAGGTTTTCTCGATGGGTATGCTGGCTTTTTCATTAGTGTATCCATTGCTAAGTTAAACCAACTGAAGTATTTGAAACTGTATCAACTTCATCAGGTTGCCAAATCCAAGGTCAGTCTTCAGAATCCGATGCTGGCTACATCCGGAATTCGTTTAGGTTTTGATGCAAAAAGGGCTTTCTATAATAAAAGCGGCCTAGGCAATTATAGCCGAAACCTAATTGACTCATTGGTGCTGCTTAATAATTCCAATTCAATTATTCTTTTTACACCAAAAACAAAGAAGAGGATTTTTCTTAAATCAAATACAGAGAGCTCAACAAGCATCGTTTCGCCTCAAAGAACTTACCACAGAATACTCCCTTCGCTTTGGCGCAGTAGGCTCATTGTAAGGGATATCAAAAAGCTGAAAGTAGATATATACCATGGTTTAAGCCATGAATTGCCATTTGGTATTAGAAAATCTGGTGCAAAAACGGTTGTTACCGTTCACGATTTAATATTTCTCCGTTACCCAGAGTTCTATGGTAAAATAAATGTTAGTATTTATAAAAAGAAACTTGTATATGCATGCAAAGTGGCCGATAGGATAGTTGCCATTAGCTCTCAAACCAAGGACGATTTAATCAACTTTTTAAACGTTTCACCATCAAAAATTGAGGTTATTTATCAGAGCTGCGATGAAAATTTTCAAAAGAAATGCACTGAAGAAGAGTTGATGGATGTTAGAGTGAAATATGGATTACCCGAAAAGTATATTTTATATGTGGGCACTGTCGAGGAGCGTAAAAACCTTTTAAACATTGTTAAGGCGCTTTACGAAAAACATATTAACGTACCCTTGGTTGTTATAGGGCGGAAAACAAAATACTTCCACAGCGAAGTGCTCCCCTATATCGAACAGAATAATGTAACGAACATTGTATTCCCAAGTTTCGTCTCGAACGAAGATTTGCCCGCAGTTTATCAGGGCGCATTATGCTTTGTTTATCCTTCAATATTTGAAGGGTTTGGAATACCAATTTTAGAAGCACTCACATCAGGAGTTCCTGTTATAACAAGTAAAGGGAGTTGTTTTGAGGAGACAGGAGGAAGCCATTCATTATATGTAGATCCCAATAGCCCTGAGCAAATAGGCGATGCTATCGTAAGGTTAATGGGCGATACAAACTTAAGAGATTTGATGGTGGAGAAAGGTTACGAACACTCCAAGTTGTTTTTACCAGAACGAATCGCCGAAGAATTTATGAGGTTATATCAAGATATTTTATCCAAAAACAATTAACTATGAAGGTTTGTGGGTTTACCATTGTCCGAAATGCTATAAAATATAGCTACCCTGTTATTGAATCAATCAAATCTATTTTACCATTGTGCGATCAAATGGTTGTTGCTGTTGGAAAATCCGACGATGAAACCCTGAACTTGATTAGAAGCATAAATGATGAGAAAATAGTCATTGTTGAGACTGTTTGGGATGATTCATTGCGAAAAGATGGCCTAGTTCTTTCTGTTGAAACTAATAAGGCCTTAGATGCTATTGTTGGTGAATACGATTGGTGTTTTTACATTCAGGCCGATGAGGTGTTACATGAAAAGTATCACCCTGTTATTAAGGCCGAGATGGAGCGGTGGGCTAACGATAAGAATGTAGAAGGGTTACTTTTCAAATATCTACATTTCTGGGGAACGTTCGATTATGTTGGTGTAAGCCGGAAGTGGTATAGGAGAGAAATTCGAATTGTTCGTCACGATTCCCGTATAAGGTCCTATAAGGATGCTCAGGGTTTTAGAAAGGACGATCGAAAGTTGAATGTGAAGTTAATAGACGCATATATATATCACTATGGTTGGGTTAGACCACCCGAAGTAATTATGAATAAAATGCGAAATTTTCACACCTATTATCACACTGGGCAAGATTTAGAGGCAGTGGTAAGCAAAGTTGATGATTTTGACTATTCCAGAATTGATGCCGTAAGAAATTTTGGCGATACCCATCCTAAAGTAATGGAGGAATTGGTTAAGAGTTTGAACTGGCACGTAGAACTTGATGAGAGTAAATTCAAATTTAACCTAAAAGACAGCATTTTGTATTGGTTCGAGAAGAATTTCGGATATAGGCTTTTCGAGTATAAGAACTATAAAATAATATAAAGGATACAATTAGCCATTTAAACTGAACGTAACTATGATAACATGGCACTTAGGTAATAGAGACACATCTGAATCTTTATTTTCTATTATCATACCTACATGGAACAATCTTTCACTGCTAAAACTTTGTATACATAGCATTGAGAAGAACTCATCATTTAAACATCAAATTGTTATCCATGTAAACGAAGGTGCCGATGGTACCTTGGAGTGGGTTCGTGAAATGGGATATGATTATACCCATAGCGAGGAGAACATAGGCATTTGCTGGGCTCTGAATGCATGTAGGGTGTTGGCCAAAACCGATTATTTTTTCTATTTAAATGATGATATGTACTTACTTCCAGAGTGGGACTTTCATCTTTGGAAGGAAATAGAAAGTATAAATCATAAATTCTTCTTTTTATCATCAACCATAATAGAGCCAAAGCAATCGGCGCACAGGGAAATACTTTCTCCTTTTAATTATGGCGATTCCGTTGAAAACTTCGAAGAGGAGGCTCTTTTGAGGGATTATAAAACTATTCAGGGCTACGATTGGTCTGGAGCAACTTGGCCTCCAAATATAGTCCATAGAGATATTTGGGATTTAGTTGGAGGCTACAGCGTTGAGTTTTTCCCTGGGTTATACTCTGACCCCGACTTTTCGATGAAACTATACGAAGCTGGTGTGCGTCTATTTAAAGGGGTTGATGCAAGCAGAGCATATCACTTTGGCTCAAAATCTACAAAGAGAATTAAGATGAACGACGGCAGCAAACAATTCCTTAATAAGTGGGGGATTACTTCGTCAGCCTTTACCAAATTCTTTCTTAGAAGGGGTGAGGCCTACAAAAATCATACAGAAGATTCTTTGGATAAATCTTTCCGTAAAGCGTTGTTAAAAGGAAAGTTTAAAAGGATTATTTGGCTGATGAAGGGCACTGGAAAGTCTGCTGGGAAATTTTCGTGGAACAGATTTCTTAAATAGCATGACGGAACATATTAACGCAGCCATAAACATCCTTAAATCTGGCGGAGTCATTCTTATTCCTTCTGATGTTTGCTGGGAGGTTGCTTGCGATGCAACGAATGCCGAGGCTTTGGAAAAGTTGAATAAACTGATGAATATTGGTTTAGGTTCTGTTACTGTTTTAGTTGATGTTTCAGGAAGGATTCCTTCCTATGTTTCGGATGTTCCAGATATTGCCTGGGATTTGATTGACTTATCGGACACACCGCTTAATCTTATTTTGCCTAATGCAAAGAACTTGGCAAAGAATGCTGTTAAGGATAATGGTAGTGCTGAATACAGAGTGGTTAATGCCGAATTCTGCCAACGACTTATTAATCGGTTAGGCAAACCTATAGCAGCTATACCTGCATGCACAAAGCCTTGTAATTTCGACTCAATAGATAGTAAAATTAAGAGTGGTGTAGATTATATTGTTCCAGAGAATTATTTTGCCCCCATTTCAAGTAAATTGCCGGGTATTATTGCTATTGGCAAGAATGGAGAAGTAAAAGTTATTCGAGAATAAACGATAAAAGGCGAGAAAAATCTCGCCTTTAGTTTTTCGCATTGCTACGAAATATATAGTTAGATAAAGGTGTTACTTGTTTCGCTTTATACTTCCAGAGCCAACAACCTTAGCATCAATTCTTGGGTCGCCTTTAACCTCAATATCGCCGCTTCCAACAACTTTTGCAACAATTTCTTCTGCAGCCCAAACTTTAATATCGCCAGAGCCATTTACATTTGCTGTAACGCTTTTGCATGGTAGTTGGTAAACATCAATATCACCAGAGCCATTAATGCTGTATTCTGCTTTATCCATGGTTTTAGTTCCGCCAATGTTTACATCGCCAGAACCATTCGATTTTACTGTTAGTGAGGTTGCCTCCAAGGAGCCTATTTTTACATCGCCACTACCGTTAATTTTAATTACTAAATCGTCAGTGCTTATAGCGGTTTTTGCAAGCATATCGCCAGACCCGTTCAAAGAAAGTACATTAAATTTTGGAGCCCACACGTTCACAATAATCTTATCGTCGCCGCTCGACCAGTTGAACATTTTGTCTTTCTTTTTCAGTTTTAACATTCCATCCTCAACAAAGATTTTCAGTTCATCGGCAATGTCCTTTGGGGCAATCAGTTCAACCTTATAGTCTGCCGATTGGTAAAAATTTACATTTGCTGAAATACTGTTTTCAATTCCAGTAAATCCTGTAGCATCTATTTTGGTTGCATTTTGCGATTTGCTTTCAGTGAAAACTACTGCTAATAAAGCAACAAGGATTGTGAGGGATAATTTTTTCATGTGTTTATTTTTTAGTTGATAATTTATTCGAATTTTCCTTAATGACTGTTTGCAGTTCTCTTTTGCTGCATCGGAATAATAATTTGTTTTGACAACCTTGATTATTAAGTTTTGGTTTATTCGTACTTTTGTAGGGTTTTAACACCATTAACCATGAAAGAAGGAACGTTCCATCATATTGTACCTATTCAGATTCGGTTTAACGATATAGACAAACTAGAGCATGTTAACAACTCCGTTTACCAGCAGTTCTACGATCTTGGCAAGGTGGACTATTTCGACGAAGTACTGGGTGAGCATATGGACTGGAGTATTGAAGGGCTCGTGCTAGCAAGCATTTCAATTGAATTCTTAATACCCATTAAACTTCACGATAGAATTGAAGTAAGAAGCAAGGTATATGAAATAGGCAACAAAAGTCTTAAGTTGAAACAGGAGATTGTAAATTTAACCACAGGACAAGTATCCTCTACCTCCAAGTCAATAATGGTAAACTTTAGTAACGAAAAGGGACATACTGTTCCAATCCCACAAAAGTGGAGAGAAAGAATTGTTGATTACGAAAAGGATTTAACTTTCTGAATAAAGGTCTATTAAACCTTCGGGAATTTCCATTAGTAGAGTTTTCTTATCCACATCAAATTCCACAATTAAATCATCTGTGGCAGGTATAATAACCTCTTTCCCTTCGGGAGTCTTAATGTAGTATATTGAGTTGAGGTTAAACTCTTCGTAATCCTCAATTATTCCAACCGTTTGACCCGATGTTGATGTAATGGTGAAGCCAACCAAGTCCTTTAGCTCAATATCGTCATCCTCGGGAATTAAATCCGAAGGAAGCATCAGTTTATGCCCAACAAGGTCTTCGGCTGATTGAATATCGTCAACATCATCAAATTTAACTATAGAACTTTCCTCGGTCTTCTGTCTTAGGGAGTTTATAAAAAAAGGAATCGGTATTCCGTCTATTTCAACGAATACCGATTCAATGTTTTCCTGAGTAAGATTTAGGGTATCATTCCAAGCAACTTGGAGTTCACCCTTTATGCCATGAGTCCTTTGAATAAAACCAACTTCAACAAAACCGGCATAACTCATGCAAATGCTATGCTTCAGAGTTTTCAGCTTCGGTTGTATCCTCAGCAGCTTCAGCAGGTGCTGCAGCTTCCTTAGCAGCCATTTCAGCACGTTTCTTAGCTAATTCTTGAGCACGTGCTTCACGTACTTTCGATTCAGCGTCGATACGTTGCTTATTAGCATCGCGTTTTTCTTTTGCCAGAGAGTCAACTTTTGCTTTTACTTTAGCATCTTTCTCTGTCATCCAAGTTTGGAACTTTGCCTCAGCGGTATCCAAGGTGATAGCACCTTTACGAACGCCGTCAAGCAAATGTTTTTTCATTAAAACACCCTTGTACGAAAGAATAGCCCTACAGGTGTCGGTAGGTTGAGCGCCTTTTTGCAGCCAATCTAATGCCCTATCAAAGTTTAATTCAATAGTAGCAGGATTAGTAACGGGATTGTACGAGCCAATCCTTTCAATGAATCTGCCATCTCGTGGCGCCCTGCTATCCGCCACCACAATGTGGTAAAATGGTAGTTTCTTTCTACCATGGCGGCTTAGTCTGATTTTTACAGGCATACTTACGCTTTTTTAGTTAAACCTACATTATTTTTTTGCCCCGCAAAGGTACACTTTTTTAGTTTATTAACTAACTGAACCAATGTTTTTTTGATTTTATTTATCGATGTAAGCAATAATGCGCATTGCAATAAAGTTATGTTAGATGTTTGAAGTCTAGGTCAATATAATATCTTTGTAGTTGAAAACATTTTTGGAATGAGGGTAACAGATAGGATTCGTAAAGGGGTTGAAAATTTCATTCAATCGCTAATAGATGGCTGGAATGAGCATAAAGTTGGCATTCTTACCACTATTATTTTCCATTTGTTAATACTGATTTCTTTCGTTGCCCTAAAAATTGAAACCCGGAAGGTACACTATGGCACAACCATAGAAATGGAGTTTGAACAGGAAATTGAAGAAAAGGAGGAGGTTCAGAAGCAGGTTGAACTGCTTCCGCAAGATGCCATTCATCCTGACTTTGAGTCGCAAGCAATTAAAAACTTTGCTGTTGACGCTAGCGATAAAGATTTGAATGCAGGCCTAAGCGATGAAAAAAACACCAACGCTGAAGAACTCTACAACGAAGCGAATAGACTTAAGGAGCAGATGCAAAACAACAAGCAACTGTACGAGGAAGCGCAGAAAAGCCCAGAGGGGATAATCCCCAATACTCCCGAGAAAAATATTCCTGAACAGAAAAAGAGCCAATACAAAGGTCCAACAGTGGCATCTTACTACCTAGAGGGTAGGAAAGCGTTACATCTTCCAATACCTTCATACAAATGCCAACTGGGTGGGCAAGTTGTTGTTAATATTGTTGTGGCACCCGACGGCAGGGTTACTGATGCCGATATTGATAAAGTAAACTCTGTTACCGATGAGTGTATTAATGATGCTGCAATTGATGCAGCAAGACGTAGTTTATTCACATCTACTTCTGGCGCTATAAAGCAAAAAGGCAGCATTACTTACCTATTTGTGCGGCAATAGGCTTAAAATGCAGCCATCAGCAAGTTAATATCACGCGAGGGCAGGTTGTATAGCCGTCCTAGGTAATCGTTGGTAAGTATTCCGTTGTAAACGTAAACACCGTGTCTTAATCCGGCATCATCCTTAAGCAGTTGCTTTATACCACCAGCATCGCCAATGGTTTCGAACATTGGCGCAAACACATTGCTCATTGCAATTGATGCTGTGCGCGCAACACGCGATGTAATGTTAGGAACGCAGTAGTGTATTACGTTATGCTTAACAAACGAAGGGTTGTTGTGATTTCTAAGCTCCGAGGTTTCGAAACAACCGCCCTTATCGATGCTTAAATCGATAATAACAGAGCCACGTTTCATAAGCATTACTTGCTCCTCGGTAATTATGTAGCGCTGATTAGTTTCTTCGGGCGAGAGTGTGCCTATAACCACATCAGCTGTTTTAAGCACCCTTTCTAAAACCTGTGGGTGAAATATCGATGTATATAGCCGTTGACCAAGCAGATTTTGAAGTTCCATTAGCCTTTTTATGGAGTTGTCGAGCACCTTAACGGTTGCTCCTAGCCCAAGCGCTGCTCTAGCAGCAAACTCAGCGGCTGTTCCAGCTCCCAGAATAACAACCTCGGTTGGGGTTATACCTGAAATTCCACCTAGCATAACACCCTTACCCTTATTCACATTGCTGAGGTATTCAGCTGCAACAAGTACCGATGTACTCCCTGCAATTGTGCTCATAGCCCTAACTACAGGGTAAACTCCATCCGAATCGCGGATGCTCTCAAAGGCTATGGCTGTTACCTTTTTCTGAATTAAGTTCCGTAGATATTCGCCTGTAGTATTGTTAAGGTGAAGCGACGAAAGTATAACCTGATTTTCACGCAAATAATCAAATTCAGTAGGATTTAGATGAGAAACTTTAAGGATAATCTCGCTACGGTAAACTTCCTGAGCAGTGGTAACTATTTGTCCCCCTTTTTCGCTGTAATCC
>JAEXVC010000234.1 GCA_023406715.1 Bacteroidota bacterium
AAACTATTTTGGAGCCGATGTTGAGATTGCGATTGCAAAAAGAATATCTCTTGCTGTAGGGGCTCACGATTTCGGTGTTTTCGGACTAGATGGAACTTTAAACTTTACCATTCCCATCAAAAGCGGGATACGACTGTTTTCAGGGTTAGACCTTGATGCAAACTTCCCAGAGAATAACGACACTCAATTCTTGCTCTGGTTACCAGTAGGCCTAGAGGTTGGACTTAAGAAGAATATGAGTTTTATTTTTGAGGCCGAAATTGGTTTAACCGACCCAGCATATAATTTAATTGGTGGAGGACTGAATTTTTACTTTTAACAAAAAGCAAAAGGCCTCGAATAAATCCGAGGCCTTTATTTTTCTTATTCACTCTGCATACTCTCTATCTTGGGGTTAATTTTTGAGATGGCTTTGTTTATATCTTCTTCAGGTGAAATAATATTCAACTCTTTCCAAAATTCTGAATCGTACGTATAATCACCTTCAGAGAAAACAATGTGAGGTTTCAATATGTCGCGACGTGTAAATCTTTGAACATTCAAAGTGTCAATTTGTATACCTACAAATTCCAGGAACAAGCTAAAATTGCTTGAAAACAACTGGCGTCGCTCTCTAACCCTAAAACTTAAGTCGCCTCTAACATGATGAATATAGTACTTGCCATTCTGCTGGATGTACTTAACTGTATATTTTATTTCTTCTGGTCGAATCTTTATTCGCCTATCCTTCTTAGTAACAAACATATTTGCAGAATGCTCAACGTAATTTGGGTTTATTCCAAATTCGGCACCAATCAATGCAAGAGTTTTGACGTCAATAAAAAGAGTTCCAGCAAACAGTGGTTGAGTTACATTAGACTTCTGTTCAAATTTAATAGCATAGGCGCTAATTGAGTCAAGTGCAACGATATCGGCTTTTGTATAAACGTAACTATCCATGTATTCAGGATCAAGAAAATCGGGCATGCTTTTAATGATGTCCAAATCGAGCGCTCCTTTAATACCTGCTTTTAGTTTAACAATTAAAGTATCACGCCTATCGGATAGTTCTAACTTTCGGGATTTCAAAAGCCTTACTTGGTCGTACTCTACGCCCTTATCATAAGACGATTTGAAGATTTTGAAAACTGCTTCGGAGTAACTTAAATACCGGTTGTTTTGCTTTACCCCTTCACGATAAAAGCTAGTTAAGAAAATATCTGAAGTCTTATAGTTACTACTTTTCTTTTCAATTGCAGCCCTAACAATTCCTTTAGCATCAATATTTCGTATAAATACTTCTTGAATTGGAATATACTTAGGCTGGATGAATAGGTTATAAACATTGCCTTCAAGTATCTCAATGGGAACTGATAAACTTTGATATCCAAGATGTGACACAACTATATTAGAACCAACATATTTTATTGGAATTCGCAAACTAAAAACTCCATCATAGTTGGAAATCGTTCCAAGTCCAATTTTTTCAATTGAAACAGTTGCAAAAGGAATTGAATTTTTTGTATCCTTATCAAAAACTTTACCTCCAATAAGTATATACCCTGACGAATCTGGAATATTCCCCTTGTCATCTAGTGTTTCTGATTTTTTTTTGAAGATAAGTATATGTTTCTCAATGACCCTAAATTCCAAGTTTGGATCATTAATTATTTGTTTAAGCAAATCAACCAGAGCCAAGTTACTCGCCTCAACTGATTGAATTTTTTTATCACTTTTAACATCTTTACTGTCGTAAATAAAGTAACAACCGGCAATCTCTCCTACTCTATTTAATGCATCATAAACACTAATATTTTTAATGTTTATTGAAACTCTTCTATCTAATAGGCTTTCGTCCTGCGAAAAAACCTCAATGGATACCCCCATCAATAAAAATAGGAGCATCCATTGAAAAATTTGTGTAAGACATCTCATACAGGGAGCATTCTGCTTCTTTATTTTTCTTTCAGGATAATTGTGCTGTCAGGCTGATGAATTAACTCAAGGTTAAAGGAAACTGACAATATATTCACTATACTACTGATATCATTCTCAAAGGTAACTGATATCTTTTTATTTTTAAGAACATCACCCGATAGTTGAAGACTAGAACCGTAAGTTTTGTTTATAACATTTATAATGTTAGATAAACTTTCATCCTGAAATTGAAGCCGAACCATTGAATTCTTAGTTGTTTTAGCCAACAGTGCCTTTTCTCTAATCAACTTATTATCCATGGCCATAACCTTGTCGCCTGCTATTGCAACAACACTTTCATTCTTATTAGAATTTAGACTTACGCCCACTCTCCCTTCAACAACATTAAGTTCAAAATTTGATGAATTTGTTGACTTCAAGTTAAATGATGTTCCTAAGACTTTTACTAATGCCGCTTTCGTGTCAATTAAAAATGGTTTATCAGGATTTTTGGCAACATCAAAAAATGCCTCACCCTCCAATTTTACATTTCTAGTTTTTCCAACAAAACGTTTTGTATATGTAAGAGTTGAGTTTTGAGCCAAGTATATAGTAGTTCCATCGGGAAGTGTTGTGATAACTGTATTTTGGTTTGAATAATTCACTAAAGCAACAACCTTTGGGTTATAATATTTGTATCCCCCTATTCCCGAGATAATAATAGCAAACAAAACAACTGCAGCATATTTCAAATAAACCTGCGGTTTAAATTTAATTATGTTTGACTCCCTGTTGTTGGGGAGTAAATTATCGTTCTCGAGCCTTTGGTAAAGGTTACTCCAAGCTTTACTTTTATTAATATTGTTACTATTAAAAAAATCACCTGTTGTGTGCCAATCTTTTCTCATTTCTTCTAATAATCTTTTCATATTGGAATCTCCGACTATAGCCAAACCAAACCATACTCTCTCAACCCAATTCATTTCTCCAGAAATGTACCTAGCCACTTTTCTGTATTTATTTGGTTTTATGCTATTTGATTCCATAATTCTTTTGTTTCAGATAAAAACAACTTGTGTTTAGTGAGTATGAAGTCCATATCGACCAAGATTCTGCCTAAAAGTCATAAGTGCTTTGGTCATATCTGCTTCAACTGTTTTAACCGAAATTGAAAGCATATCTGCAATTTCATGGTACTTTAAACCACTAAATCTGCTTAATTCAAAAACTTGTCTACAGCGTTCGGGTAGTTGGTTAAGTGTGCTCTCCACAACACCCATCAACTCATTATCTTCTAAAGCATTACTCGATGATGAAACATAGTCTTCGTTTATTACATGCTTCCGGTATTTATCCTCAATTTGCCTATGCTGCAAATACCTTATAGCACTATTTCTAACCGATTTATACATGTAAGCCTTCAAAGAAAGTTTAATGCTTATTTCCTTTCGGTTTTTCCAGTACGTATAAAAGAACTCTTGAACTATTTCCTCAGATTGATCGGCATCCTTTATGATTGAGTACACATAATTACATAGTGGAACGTAGTAACTATTAAAAAGTTCCTCAAATTCACCAAGGTCATCCCTTTTTATTCTTCCTTGTCTATTTAAATCTACAAGACCCATCAAAAAACCGTTTTCTTCAAGTCAAATATATAAATTTTTGGTTTAGCCTAAAGGGCAAAGGGAATTTATAGCCCCTTTGCCGCTTTAATTAACCAAACCCAACTTATTGCTTTTTAAATCTGCGATTGAATTTGTTTATTGCTGACTGTATTGACTCATCAGGCTCAATAGTGTTGTATGTACCCCAATAATTCTCGTCAAAATATTCATTTACTCTGTCAGCCAAAACTGCATATGGACGAAAAGCCTCTTTTGATGCTATTTTTGTCACATTTTCTGCATTCCTTTCAGTAATAGCCATCTCCGACATCACAGTATATGTAGTTTCGAATATTCTCCTACGCCAATCTGCTCTAAACTTTATTTCACTTCTCATGTAATTCAAGAAGTATTTATCGCCCTGTTTTTTATATGTTACCAAATAACTTGTACTTTGAGGCTCAAATCTTAACCCAGCTGGTTTTTTCTTAACAAATATGGAGGTGGCCTTTTCAACATCACTCAAATCTAAACTAAATTCAGCCATTGTGATTGCAAGGTTATCTACTGATATATAAATTTTCCCAGAATATAATGGATAATCAAGTTTTACTCTTGGTTTAAATGAAATCGCATAATTTGCTTCATTATCAAGGCTAACCATATCAAGAATTTCATAGTCATAGTTTTCCATCTCTTCGCGAGTAAGCAATAGCTCTGGATATTTAACTATATCAAGATACAACGAAACGTGAGGTCCTCCTTGCATTTTCACCATTAGAGTATCGGCTTTCTTAACATTACTCCCTTTACGTCCCTTTAGTATCTTAACTCTATCCGATTCAAGGGTAAAAGAGTAGGGAACTTTATAGATTTCAGCAACGGCTTCTGCTATAGAAATATACTCCCTGCGTTGTTTAATTGTCTCTCTATAAAAACCAGTTAAAGCAACTGGAGCATCGCTATAATTATCGCCAATCTTATCGATTGCGGAAGCCATTATCATACGAGGATCTTGCGGACGAACAACCACTCCTTTTAACTCAACCGATGCTGGATCTATATAGAAAGTTTGCTCAGGTCTTGTACTTTCGGCAATAATAAACCTCTTGTTTTGATACCCTAAATGAGAAATCTCAAACTCTTTACTATTGCTACTTTTGGGAATTTTTAATGTGAATTCACCATCAGAATTAGCTACAGTTCCAATGTTGGTTCCTGGCACAGAAATTCCACTAAACACAACTCTTTCCTTCGATTTTGAGTCTTTAATAATTCCATTGATGGTGTAATAATCCACCTCCTGTCCAATAACTGTTGCTGAAATAAACAGGGCAATAATTACTGCTCCATATCTCAGACTGTTTCCTAGAATGTTCGATAATGTTTTCATAATTATATGTTTTAAAATTTTAACAGCGTCTTATTCGTTGTTTGCAATTATGATACACTTACACTAAAATACCCTATAAGAATTTTACTTTTTTTAAAATGATCCTAACAAATTACAATAAAAAACCCTGCCGTTTAGCAGGGTCAAAAATATTTTTGTGTGACATTAGACATTGAATCGGAAATGCATAATATCGCCATCCTGGACAACATACTCTTTGCCTTCCACGTGCATTTTCCCGGCCTCTTTACAAGCGGCCTCGCTTTTGTACTTCACGTAATCTTCGTACTTAATAACCTCGGCACGGATAAAACCCTTTTCAAAATCGGTATGAATTACACCAGCAGCCTGTGGAGCCAATGCGCCTTTATGGTATGTCCAAGCTCTCACCTCCTGAACCCCAGCCGTGAAGTAGGTCTCCAGGTTCAACAAATGGTATGCATGGCGTATTAATTTAACTACACCAGATTCCTTCAACCCTAAATCAGCAAGGAACATCTGACGCTCCTCAAAAGTCTCAAGTTCTGCAATCTCGGCCTCGGTTTTTGCTGCAATAACAAGAATCTCTGCATTTTCATCGGCAATGGATGTGCGTAGCTGCTCCACGTATTTGTTTCCATTTACTACAGAACTCTCGTCAACATTACATACATAAAGTACAGGTTTACTTGTGAGCAGGAAAAATTCCTTGGCAATATCTTTTTCTGGTTCTGTCAACTCCACTGTTCTAGCCGACTTCCCCTTAAGCAACGCCTCTTTATATCTAACTAAAAGTTCATATGCCCTTTTAGCATCTGCATCCTTCCCAGTTTTGGCAATCTTCTCGGTTCTTGAAATACGAGATTCAACGGTCTCTAAATCTTTGAGTTGCAATTCCATGTCAATCACCTCTTTATCCCGAACTGGATTAACAGAGCCATCAACATGGGTAATATTATCATCATCGAAACAACGCAATACATGAATAATTGCATCGGTTTCGCGGATGTTTGCCAAAAACTTATTCCCCAGACCTTCTCCTTTGCTTGCACCTTTAACTAACCCTGCAATATCAACAATCTCTACGGTGGTTGGCACTACACGCTGAGGTTTCACTAACTGCTCTAATACAACTAAACGCTCATCAGGAACGGTTATAACTCCAACATTTGGCTCAATTGTACAAAAAGGAAAATTGGCCGATTGAGCTCTAGCATTCGACAAACAATTAAACAAGGTTGATTTCCCCACGTTCGGCAAACCAACAATTCCACACTGTAAACCCATATATCATATTTTTGAGCGGGCAAAGTTATTCCATTTGAGTGATTTTGCAAAATGTCAATTTTCTACAAAATATACTTTATAACAATATTGAGTTTCTGAATCACAACAGGCTTATCAAAAGACGAGGTGTTGTTTTGTGCTATTTTTTGCTTATTTATTATTCATATTTACCAAATAAGAGCTCGCTTGCTATATAAGATACAATCCAATATTATATTTACCAGCACATTCGCCAACAACCAACTAAACACAAAACAATGGATACATCAATTGAAAATGTTACATTAAACGCCTGGGCTATTACTGATATTCTTAAGGCTTATCAGGATAAAAAGCAGGATTACTGGGAACTATTCGAAATGGCCAAAGATTTAGATTTATCAAAGCCCACCAACAAAGTGCCAATTCAGGTTTACGTTGATATGTGCAATTGGATTGAGCACAAGTTAGGCAAATTCAATCTTATAAAAATTGGCCGTAATATTGGAGAGTCAACTTTCGCTGTGATGCAGGACGGGAAAATGATTACAGACAACAGTTCCCCTATCGATATAATGAAAGCATTAATACTTACAGCTCAAAAAGGTGTTCAGGACCCAAAGAAACGAGGGTGGGAAATAGTTGCCTCAACCGAAAAATCTATAACCATGCGTAAAACCCAGATATTCAACACACAGATACAACTTGGACTGCTTGATGCTCTTGTTCGAAAATCGAAAGTTTTTGGGGTAAAAGTAGATTTGACCAAGGAGCAAGCCAAAGGCGACGCTTTCGACGAATACACTATCACCTGGCTATAGCCTCACAAACATCAACACAATTAAAATAACCTTCTTTAACAAAGTAGGAGTAGTAAACCACTTGCTACTTTTACTGTTGTTTGCAGTTTGCAACACAAAAAGTATTACCTTTGCAAATTGGGAAAATTTTTGAAACACATTACTAGATGACTGATATTGATAATCTTAAGAAAATTGCGGCACAGGTTCGCCGCGATGTAATTCGTATGGTACATAAGCCTGCCAGTGGACACCCAGGTGGTTCCTTAGGTTGTGCCGATTTTTTCACAGCATTGTATTTTGATGTGCTTAACATCAATCCACAGAAATTCACCATGGATGGCGTAGGCGAGGATTTATTCTTTTTATCCAACGGCCACCTATCAGCAGTTTGGTATAGCGTTTTAGCGCGCCGTGGATATTTTGATGTTAAGGAACTATCCACCTTCCGTTTAATTGATTCCAGACTGCAAGGTCATCCTACGCCTGCAGAGCATCTTCCAGGAATTAGAATTGCATCTGGTTCTTTAGGTCAAGGTCTATCGGCTGCGTGCGGTGCTGCTATGGCAAAAAAACTTAACGGGGACAAAAGTCTTGTGTATACACTACATGGCGATGGGGAATTGCAGGAGGGACAAATCTGGGAAGCAGTTATGTTTGCCGCCGCAAAGAAAATTGACAATTTAATTGCCACTGTAGATTATAACGGCAAGCAAATCGATGGTCCAGTTGATGCAGTTGTTTCTCTTGGCAACTTAAAAGCCAAATGGGTATCGTTTGGCTGGGATGTTGTGGAAACCAATGGAAACAATATGGAACAACTCCTTGCAGGTTTTGCCGAAGCAAAAAAACGTACCGGCAATGGAAAGCCTGTTGTGATACTTATGCGCACCGAAATGGGAATGGGCGTTGATTTTATGATGGGAACTCACAAATGGCACGGAAAAGCCCCAAGTGATGAGGAATTTGCAAAAGCCATGGCTCAACTGCCAGAAACTATTGGCGATTTTTAATTCGATGAATATTTAATAATCAGTAAAAATGAAAAATATTGCAGTAATTGCACATGATGCAAAAAAACCAGAACTGGTTAAGTTCTTGAAGGAGCACGAAGAGTGGCTACCTGGTGTAAATTTACTCGCAACTGGAAGAACTGCAGAATTCATTGAGGAACAAGGAATTAAATGCCGACACCTTAGCCAAGGGCAATACGGTGGTTACAATGAAATAACTAGTATGATAGAAAAAGGCGAGGTTGATATCGTAATTTTCCTTCGTGACCATAAAGTTGTTCAGGCTCATCATGAGGATATTCGCCGATTGTTAGAGGCTTGCAATGTTAATAATATACCTCTTGCCACAAATCAAGCCACCGCTGAATTGGTTATAATTGGACAAATTCGCAAGGAGGCAATGGAAAGAATGAAACGTAACGCATAAGAATTTTTTAAAGATGAAATATACTTCAACAGGAAATAAAGATACCCGTTCAGGTTTTGGTGCAGGGTTGTACGAGCTTGGTAAATCGAACCCAAATGTTGTTGCACTTTGCGCCGATTTGATTGGCTCGCTTAAAATGGACGATTTTGTTAAGGAGTTCCCTGAGCGTTTTGTGCAAACAGGAATTGCCGAGGCAAATATGATTGGAATGGCTGCAGGCTTAACCATAGGTGGTAAAATTCCGTTCGCCGGAACCTTTGCTGCCTTTGCAACAGGACGTGTTTACGACCAAATCCGTCAAAGCGTAGCTTATTCCAACAAGAATGTTAAGATTTGCGCATCACACGCTGGATTAACATTAGGCGAGGATGGTGCAACCCACCAAATGATGGAAGACTTGGGATTGATGAAAATGCTTCCCAATATGGTTGTTATTAACCCTTGCGATTATAACCAAACAAAGGCTGCAACGTTAGCCATTGCAAAATATGTTGGGCCAGTTTACCTTCGCTTTGGTCGTCCTGTAGTTCCAAACTTCACCCCAGCAGACCAAGAGTTTGTAATTGGTAAAGCGGTTACACTTCAGGAGGGAAATCAGGTATCGATTTTTGCAACAGGGCACTTGGTGTGGAAAGCACTGGAAGCTGCCGATATTCTTGCAGAGAAAGGAATCTCTGCCGAAGTAATTAATATTCATACAATTAAACCATTGGACGAGGAAGCAATTATCCGCTCCGTTAGCAAAACTCGTTGCGCAGTTTCGGCCGAGGAGCATATGATGAACGGAGGATTGGGCGATAGCATTGCTCAAACCCTTGCTCGCAGAATGCCTACTCCGCTTGAAATGGTTGCAGTTAACGATATTTTTGGCGAAAGTGGAACTCCTAACGACCTAATGGTAAAGTATGGACTTGACACTCCAAACATTGTTGATGCCGCATTAAGGGCAATTGCACGTAAATAAATAACACTAAGGATTGAATGAATAGTTATTCCGACAGGGAACTGCTGGAGATGTTTCGCAAAAGCGATACTAAAAACTATGCATTCAATCTTTTGATGCGTAAATACCAGGAACGTTTGTACTGGCACATTCGTAAAATTGTTATTAGCCACGATGATACTGACGATGTTATCCAGAATACCTTTCTAAAAGTCTGGAGTGGGTTAGAATCGTTCCGCGAAGATTCACAACTATTTACATGGCTTTACCGCATTGCCACTAACGAGGCATTAACGTTTTTAAAGAAAAAAAAGACTAAATTTTTACTGCCATTGGTAGATGTGGAACAACAATTGTGTAGAACATTAGAAACTGACCCCTACATTAATGGCAATGAGTTGCAAGTTAAGTTACAAAAAGCAATTCTTAAACTGCCCGAAAAACAAAGAGTTGTGTTCAATATGAAGTACTATGATGAAATGAAGTACGAAGACATGTCCGAGGCATTAGGGACATCGGTTGGCGCACTGAAAGCATCGTTTCATCATGCAGTTAAAAAAATTGAAAAATTTTTAGAGGAAGATTAAACCTTGTGGATTTTGTATCATCATAAATTTAGAAAAGATATTGGAGATGAGTGAGAAGGAAAAAATAGAATTTAACGATTTTAAAGCGGGGAAAGAATTACCATTCTCTGTTCCGGAGGGTTATTTTGATAATTTAGCCTCCCGCATACAGGACAAAATTCAGTCCACAGAAGTAGAGCATGAGATTGCTCCCGTAAAAGAAGGTTGGGCATTTTCGCTCCGCTCACAATTGGCTTTTGCTGCAAGTTTTGCATTTATGGCCGTTTTAGCTTACTTTGGATATTACATGGCAAGCCCTTTAACACAGAAACACAAATCCCGGATTGGCACTGATTATGTTGAGATTGTTAGCCGCTCAATAACGGATTTTGAGGATATGGATTTGTACCGTGCAATTGAGAAACAACGCCAACAGGATAGTTTAGATGAGGTTACAAAAGAGATGTACCGCAGGTACTACATTCGAAGCAATAACTGCATAACTATTATTGACGAGAAAAAGGAAATTGAACCATGATTTCGATTAAACATTTATTAGTATTCTGTACTCTAGCATTTAGCCTTTCCTTATCGGCACAAACCACCGACCCAGAAAAAGCGCTAAAAGCTGAAAAAGTTACTTTTTTAACCAACAAACTTCAACTTACAGCCGATGAGGCTAAGGTTTTTTGGCCAATTTACGATGAATACTGGGAACGAAAAATTGCCATTCAAAACGAGCGCAGAAAATTTGTTGAGGAATTTGCCAAGGATGCAGATAAACTTTCCGAGGCCGATATAATAAATTACACCAATAGGTATGTAAACTCTAGCAAACAGGAAACTGAACTACTCGCAGAGTTCAACACAAGGCTTAAAACAATCCTTCCTCCCAAAAAGATAATGCTTCTCTATCAGTCTAACTATGACTTCAAGGATTATCTATTGAAAAAGGTTAAGGAATCCAAAAAAGAGGAAAAGAAATAGTTCCTCTCGTCAATTTTTTTTTCAAACACACTTTCCGTTTTAACTTTTTTTTACATTTGTGGCTTTCACTTTATAAATGCAGTTATGATTCAAAGCGATAACCTTGTTGAGTTAATTGACCTTCACATCCCAGCCACAACGGAAACCCCTGAAGTAAAGTGCTGTAAAGAGAATGGCGAAATAGCAATGATTGGGAACCTTATACCCAGCGACCCTCAATCCTTCTTTGCACCTATTCAGCGCTGGTTTAAAGCATATACAACTGAATATAATCCTCAAAAAATTAGCGTTCACTTTTACTTGACTTTTGTGAATGGATGCTCGGAGCACTACCTAGGAATATTGCTTAAACGTTTGGAAGAACTTTACTCCAATGGATTATTGGTTGAAATAATTTGCCATTACGAATCCGATGATACCGATATGCGTGATTGGGGCAGAGACCTGAAACAGGTTATTAAGTTACCAATAGAACTTCTCGAAATAAACTAAATAAAAAATCCTCGGTTATGCCGAGGATTTTTATTTGCTATCGTTTAAACTATCGCTCAAATTTCCCTTGACGGATAAACTCAACGGTTTTGTCCATCTCCTTGTACATAATCTTGTCTATTTTAACAAAAGGGACAATTTGACGGTAATCTGCAATAAACTCCTCGATGTATGGCGATGATTTTGCTGGGCGACGGAACTCCAATGCCTGTGCAGCATCAAAAAGTTCAATGGCCAATATTCTTTCAACATTATCAATCACTCTTAGCAGTTTTGTTGCAGCATTTGCACCCATACTTACATGGTCTTCCTGTCCGTTCGACGAAACAATAGAATCAACCGATGCGGGGGAACAAAGTTGCTTGTTTTGGCTAACCATTGCTGCTGCAGCATACTGTGGAATCATAAAACCTGAATTTAACCCTGGATTTGCCACTAAAAATTCTGGAAGTCCTCGTAAGCCTAGAATTAGCTGGGCCGTACGACGTTCTGAGATATTTGCCAACTCAGCAAGTGCAATTGCCAGAAAATCGTAGGTTATGGCAAGTGGTTGACCATGAAAGTTACCTCCCGAGATAATTAAATCCTCGTCGGGCCAAATGGTTGGGTTATCGGTAACAGAGTTGATTTCGGTTAGCAGAACACCAGCAACATAGTTAATGGCATCCTTGGATGCCCCGTGAACCTGAGGCATACAGCGGAATGAGTATGGATCCTGCACGTGTTTTTTAGGACGAGCAATTAACTCGCTACCCTCAAGTATCTTTCTTAGATTGCGTGCAGTTTCAATTTGTCCTTGATGTGGGCGTACATTCTGAATGTTTGCATGGAAAGGGTCAATTCTTCCATCGAAAGCCTCAAGCGAAACTGCCCCAATAATATCGGAAATTTCAGCAATTTTGAAAGCCTTAACCATGGCATAAACACCGTGTGAACTCATAAACTGAGTTCCATTTAGCAATGCCAGTCCTTCCTTTGAGCGGAGCTCAATGGGTTTCCAGTTCATTTCTTTCAGAACATCCTCTGCTGGGCGGATTTTTCCATTATGGCGAACCTCACCCATTCCAATCAATGGAAGGAATAGGTTTGAAAGAGGAGCCAAATCGCCCGATGCGCCTAACGAACCACGGTCGTAAACCACAGGGAGTATGTCGTTATTGTAAAAATCGATTATTCGTTGAACAGTATCAACCTGAACACCTGAATGACCCAACGAAAGGGCGTGTGCTTTTAGGAAAAGCATCAACTTAACAATTTCGGGAGCAACCTCATCGCCAGTGCTACATGCGTGCGACATAACAAGGTTATTCTGCAACTGCGAAAGTTCATCCTTCGAAATTGTGCGGTTGCAAAGTGAGCCAAAACCAGTAGTAATACCGTAGATAGGAGTGCTCTCGTTCTCCATTTTGGCATCTAGGTAGTTGCGGCACTTGCTGATAAGCTCAACCGACTCCTTAGATAGTTCTAGTTTATACTGCGAGTTGATTAAATCGTCCATCAACTCCCAGGTTAATGGTTTAGGCGATATTTGGTGTGTTTTTATCATTGGTTTATGTTTGTTTTAGATATTTTTCTTGATGTAGTTTGATATTTCGGCATATGCAATTGAAACCTGTTCGCCAGTTTCCATATTTTTAACCGAAAGTTGATTGTTCTGAACCTCGTTTTCGCCAGCAATCACCACAAACTTAATTTTACGGTTGTTGGCGTAATCGAACTGCTTTTTCATTTTGGCAGAATCGGGGTATAGTTCAGCACTCACGCCTGCACTACGCAATTCGCGAATAGCCTTAAGGCAGTATGATGCCTCCTTGCTACTGAAATTAGCAAACATAACTTGGGTTGATGAAAGCAAACTCTCAGGGAACAGATTTAGTTGAAGCATCACATCGTAAATTCGGTCGGCACCAAACGAAACACCAACACCGCTAACATTTTTCAACCCGAAAATACCAGTAAGGTCATCGTAGCGGCCACCACCACAAATACTACCTATTTCGGCATCGGCTGCTTTAACCTCAAAGATTGCTCCAGTATAGTAGTTCAATCCGCGGGCTAGCGATAAATCGAGTTCAATTGTGGTTGATAAATCTCCAACCTGACTAACATAGCCCAGAAGTTCCTCCATTTCAGCAACACCCTTTAGTCCAATTTCCGATGAAGCAAGAACTCCTTTCAAGGTGCTCAACTTTTCAGCATTGGTTCCACTTAAAGTGATAATTGGTTGAAGCTTTGATATTGCAGCATCGGAAACACCTTTTGAGCGAAGCTCATCGTTTACAGCATCCAGCCCAATCTTCTCAATTTTATCAATGGCAACTGTAATATCCGTTAGTCGTTGCGATTCGCCTATTACCTCGGCAATTCCGCTTAAAATCTTGCGGTTATTCAGTTTGAGGATTGTTCTAACTTTTAATTTTTCGAAAACCTCGTTGATGATTAGCACAAGTTCAGCCTCGTTGAAGAGCGAGTTTGAACCAATAACGTCAACATCGCATTGGTAAAATTCGCGGTAGCGACCTTTTTGCGGTCTATCGGCACGCCAAACAGGCTGAATTTGGTAGCGTTTAAATGGAAAAGTTATATCGTTCTGATATTGCACCACAAAACGGGCAAAGGGAACAGTTAAATCGTAGCGTAAACCTTTTTCGCTTATGTCAAGCGCAATAGAGTTTGAGTTGCCAGGTTTAACCTTATTAATATCAACCTTATCAATAAAGTCGCCAGAGTTAAGAATTTTAAAAAGAAGTTTATCGCCCTCCTCACCGTATTTTCCGAGTAGGGTGCTAAGATTTTCCATCGCTGGAGTCTCTATTGGCTGATAGCCATACCGGTTAAAAACCTGACGGATATTGTCGAATATATAGTTGCGCCGAACCATTTGTTCGGGGCCAAAATCGCGGGTTCCTTTAGGAATTGATGGTTTTGTTGCCATACTGTTGTTTTTTGCATTCGGATAAATCGATTGCAAACCTACAATTTTTTTCGCAACCCGCTGATGTTGTAAATCATGAATAAGCAAATTGTTTAGGTGAAAAACAGAGATTAAAAGATGACAAGAATCATCAATACTCTGGGAGAAACTTATTGCTTATTCAAATAAATTAATTCATCTTATACCTAATAAAAATGAGACAAAAACAAAACACAGAATATGTCTGCCAAAGCAAAATCATTAATTATCATAGCCCTTATATTACATTTTCTTCCGGTAAGCGCTCAAAATGTTCAACTGCACTACGACTTTGGCGAGAATCGCCAAATGCTAACCTCAACAGTTGAAGTGTTCAAGCCCGATAACTGGGGAAGCACATTCCTTTTCGTTGACTTCAACTATGGGGCTAAGTCATCGAATGTTGATGCAATATCACTTGCTTACTGGGAAATTTCGAGAAACCTCAAATTCTGGGAGACACCAGTATCTATTCATATAGAATTTAACGGAGGTATTGGTCAATACAAATCCTCTCCGAAAAACACGGCATATACAATTAACAATGCATACCTATTCGGACCGGCATACTCATGGAATAATGAATCTTTCACAAAAGGATTTACCCTTCAAGCATTATACAAATACATAAAAGATAAGCACGATGCAACTTTCCAGATAACAGGTGTTTGGTATATGCATTTTCTTGAAGGGAAGTTGACATTCTCTGGCTTTGCCGATTTCTGGAAGGAAGACAATGTTGTTCTTGATGATGATGGCGTTGCCTCCGAAGCAGAGTTTGTATTCTTAAGTGAGCCTCAGCTCTGGTATAACGCAACCAAAAACTTTTCTCTAGGAGGTGAGGTTGAAATAAGTTCAAACTTCGGAGGGAACAAAGGATTTATGGTAAACCCAACGCTTGGACTGAAATGGACATTCTAGTTGATTAACTTTATAAAAAATAAAGAGGTATGGATGTCCATACCTCTTTTGTTATAATAAATGCATTTCATTAATTGCCTGCAAGTTTTTTCCCCATAGGTAAAACCGTCTTTCCAGCTAAATCATTAATAATAATTCCGGCCATCATGTACCATGCAGCCAATGCGCAGAATATCAAATCAACCGCTGCAAGTTTCTGTAACTGTGGGAAACCAAAATGCGATAAATCAAGCAAAATAAAACCTACAAAAAGAAGAGCAAATGTTACAAACATTGCCATATGTACCCACAACGATGCGATTAACATAATCAATGTGTAGAATGTCCAAGCTAATAGATAATATCCCACATCGGTACCATTAGAAGCATAAATGCCAAAATGGTTAAGGATAAAAATAATTCCTAATCCAATCCAGAACGATCCATAAGCAACAAAAGCGCTGTACCCAAAATTATTACCCATTTTTTGCTCGTTAAAACCAGCAATCATCTGGGCTAACCCTCCAAAAATAAAACCCATTGCGACAACAGGTCCTAATCCTATTAATCCGAGGTTATGAATTTGTAAAAGTAACGTGGTTAGTCCAAAACCGGCTAACCCAACAACAGCAGGATTTGCAATCTTGTTATTCATTTATTTTAGTTTAAAATTAGCCCGCAAAAATACACGAAAAATAATGCGACACAATACCTTGTAGAAAATACATCCTCCAACGTTAGTTTAAATGAGTTAAAAACCAATAAACCAGTTTGCCAACAAAAAAGGTGGCTTATAATAAAGCCACCTTCTTGAAATGAATATTCTTTGTTAGTGTGTAACTGTTGGCTCAATATCTTTTGCCTTGTTAATAAAATCCGAAACCATATCTAACGATGGTACTCTTCTTGTAAGCTTCTTTGCAGCATTAACCTCTTCCAATTTAGCATGTAGGTTGTCAGCCTTACGAGTTCTTAATTCTTTAATGGTATCTACCCCTGCTGCAACTAATAGTTCGGCAAACTCAGCGCCAACACCATTAACTCTCATAAGGTCAGCCATATTAACAAAATCAAGAATTTTTGCCTCAGCAATTCCTGTCTGGTCAGCAATTTTTTTACGACCGGGCTTTGATGCACACTCTTTCAAAAGAGCCTCAACTGTTTTAATACCAGCCTTTTCTAATTTTTCACCCATAACTGGGCCAATTCCTTCAATTTCAATAATCTTAGTCATGTTTTTATTTTTTACGGTTAAACAAATTCCCAAGTAGTTTCCCAGCAACATCTCCAAGCCCCTTGTTGTCTCCAAATATATTTTGAAGAGGAGATGGGTCATCATCTGGTGTTTCGCTATTCTTTTTAGTAATTAAATTCATTAAAGCGGGTACGGCTATTTCGGAAATAATCTTAGATGTTGACTGAGACAGCCCAAGTTTACTAACCAAACCTGAAATAATCGCACTCGAAATTCCGGATTGTAAAAGATTTGCTTGAGCACTGTTTTGCTTATTGGAGAACAGATTCATTACAGTACTTAGACCATCGTTCACCATAGATTTTTTAACTTCAGATTTGGTAGCATCACCGATTACAGAAAAAACACTACCTAGCTGTGAAGATTTTACATCAGTTTTGGCTAGGATTTCCTGCCCAATCTGATCTTTTAATCCTCTCAATATACTATCAATCATAATTTTATTTTTAAATTATAAAACGACCAGCTGTTCCTATTTGAAACGTAAGTTAAACTAATAATTGATAAATTCAAAATTCTTTCCCGAAAAACCAGATAAACATTCAGCAAACACTTAAACAGCATAGTTGTTCGCCAAATATTTAAAACTCTCCTAAATTAAAATATTCTTAAGTTATTATTTTACAAAAATGCGCCTCAACTGAAAACCTGAAAACGAAAGTCTATTGACTTAATATTTGATTCTTTGATTGAACCAACCTATACATTAAATTTTATTTGTATAATTGTAACGATCTAATAAACTCAAAATCTCATCAATATAAATAGGAGGAAATAAAATGGCAAAAATCACGAAAGTTGGAGATTCAGACTCTTCAACCACATCAACTAAAACTTTTGTTGCAACAGAGGAAAGCAAAGCAAAGGCTAAGAATCTACGAATTATTGCTATAATATCGTGGGTTATCGCAATTGGTTTTGAAGTTGGGGCAATCCTTTTACTCCGGAGAGTGCCTATTAATATGACATGGCTAATTGTGCTAATTGTTGCTGATTTAATTTTTGCAGTGGTTGGCTCCCTTCTATGGAAAAAATCCAACAGACTTGACCCTGCTTCCGAAAAAGACAAAATCAAGTTTTTTGTTCAGAACCAACTTGGCTTGATTATAGCCATTATAGCATTCCTACCTCTTGTAATTCTTATCTTTACCAATAAGAATATGAGCGGAAAACAAAAGGGAATACTTGGATCCATTGCTGTTGCTGCACTAGTAATTGCAGGTATTACAGGAACCGACTTCAATCCTCCATCACAGGAAGAGTATGCAAAGCAAACCGAGGAAGTTAAATCTCTCAACAAAGGAAACAACCATGTTTATTGGACCAAATCGGGAAAAAGTTACCATTTATACCAGGATTGTTCCTATATCAACACCTCTAGAAC
>JAEXVC010000243.1 GCA_023406715.1 Bacteroidota bacterium
CGAAGTTTACTGGTTCGGCCAGAGCCGTAAGTTGCGTTAATGGTACAAATGCTTTGCATTTAGCGTTAAAGTTGGTTGGTGTTGAGCCGGAAACCGAAGTGTTAACCCAACCGCTTACTTTTATTGCCACAGCGAATGCAATAAGTTATTGTGGGGCAAAACCTGTATTTATTGATGTTGATATGGATACGCTCGGTCTTTCGCCAGTAGCCCTAATGAAATGGCTTGAGGAAAATACCGTGGTACCAGCAAAAGGCCAAAGTCCAATTAATAAGACCACAGGTAAGCGTATTACTGCTTGTGTACCAATGCACACCTTTGGTCACCCTTTCAGAATTGAAGAGATTGTGGAGATATGTAACACTTACAATATCCCTGTAGTTGAGGATGCTGCTGAGAGTTTGGGCTCCTACTATAAAGGCAAGCACACTGGGAACTTTGGTAAAGTTGGGGTATTAAGTTTTAATGGAAATAAAGTGCTTACAACGGGGGGTGGAGGAATGCTTTTATTTAATGACGAGCAGTTGGCTGCAAAAGCAAAGCACCTAACAACACAGGCTAAAGTACCACATCCATGGGAGTTTAACCACGATGCGGTTGGCTTTAACTACCGAATGCCAAATATTAATGCGGCATTGGGACTTGCCCAATTGGAGCAGCTCCCTAAATTTTTAGAATCAAAAAGAAATGTTGCTGAGGCGTATAAGTCATTCTTTAGCGAGTTCAAATCATTGGATATTAATTTTGTAGTAGAGCCTATTAATTCAAAATCAAACTATTGGCTCAACAGCGTTTTGCTTGGTTCAAAGGGGGCGCGCGATGAATTTTTAAAGTATAGTAACGAGAATGGAGTTATGACTCGCCCTGTTTGGACATTAATGAACAAACTCCCAATGTTTTCCGATGCTCAATGCGGCGATTTAAAAAATGCTGAGTACATTGAGGACAGATTAGTAAATCTACCCAGTAGTGTTATCAAATAAATAGCAGAACAATGGATACTTTGCATAAAGGGATTGTATTGGTTGGGTATTCGGGTCACTCTTTTGTTGTTGCGGATATACTAACCCAGTTAGGTTACAGAATAGAAGGCTATCTTGATAAGGAGCCTGCACAGAAAAATCCTTTTAGTATTCCATACTTAGGGTTTGAGGGTAATGACGCGGATTTAAGAAAAATTGCAGGATTATTGGTATTCCCGTCAATTGGCGACAATAGAATTAGACACAGAGTATTTGAACAATTGATTAGCCTTGGCTTTAGTATGCCGAATGCAATTTCGCCAAGAGCCAATGTGTCGAGTTACAGCAATGTTGAGGAGGGCGCTTTGGTATGCCAAGGTGTTTGTATCAATGCTTTTGCAAAAATAGGACGAGGAGCAATAGTAAATACCGGCGCAATAGTTGAACACGAGTGTAATATTGGCTCTTTTGCTCATATAGCGCCAGGTGCAGTTCTTGCGGGCAATGTGAATATTGGAGAAGGGAGCTTTGTGGGAGCAAACTCAGTTATAAAGCAGGGTGTTGAAATTGGACGTAATGTAATTATTGGCGCAGGTTCGGTGGTGATTAATAATATCATAGATAGTGGTGTTTATGCAAGAAATCCTGCAAGGAAAATAAAATAGAGATGGAAAATATCTATAAACAAAGAGTTATTAGTCCCGAGGCATCCTTACTGGACGCATTTAAAAGGATGGATATCCTAGATAAAAAGTTACTGATAGTAGAGGATAGCAATCAGTTTATTGGATTGCTTAGCGCTGGCGATATTCAAAGGGCAATTATCAATAATATTCCGCTAAACTCAAAGGTAAAAGAGGTTCTTAGGAAGGAGATTAGAATAGCCAGCCCGCACGATGAATTTGAGAAAATTAAGCAGATGATGCTCGATTTTAGAATGGAGCTTTGCCCGGTAGTTGACAGTAGTAGAACTATTGTAAAGGTTTACTTTTGGGAGGATGTTTTCTCTGAAAAGCAGAAAGTACCTGTAAATCAGTTTAATCTGCCAGTTATAGTTATGGCTGGGGGTGTTGGTTCGAGGTTAAAGCCATTAACCAATGTGTTACCCAAACCATTGATTCCTATTGGCGAAAAAACTATGCTTGAGGAGATTTTCGACAGATTTGCTAGGCATGGTTGCAGTAAGTTCTACATATCGGTTAACTACAAAGCCGAACTAATTGAGTACTATATTCAGCAGCAAAAACTACCCTATGAAATAGATTTCTTCAAAGAAGATAAGCCCATGGGAACAGCGGGTAGTCTATCGTTACTTAAGGGTAAGATTAATGAAACATTCTTTGTTAGCAATTGCGATATTATAATTGAAGAAGACTACTCGCAAATTTTAGACTACCATAAAAAGAACAAGAACGAAATAACGCTGATTGCAGCATTAAAATCGATTCCTATAGCGTATGGTACTATTGAAACAGCCGAAAACGGACGTTTAATAAAACTTGTTGAAAAGCCGGAGCTAACCTTTAAGATTAATAGCGGAATGTATATTCTGGAGCCACATTTAATTGATGAAATACCAAACGTGGAAAATTTTCATATTACGAATTTGATTGAAAAAGTCCTTGCCAGAAGAGGAACCGTTGGTGTATATCCTGTAAGCGAAAAATCGTGGAACGATGTTGGCGATTGGAGTCTTTACCGCCAGTATTTAAAATAATATTTCCCCGCTTATTTCTCAATAGTTAGCACACGGATGACACAGATAAAACGGATTGATACAGATATAAGACAAAAATGCATACCCCCCATATAACTGCACCCCAAGGCGGAGCTCATTCTTTCCCCCCCTATGCATAGGGGGGGGACAAACGGTTGATGGTTAAGGATATTGATTGTTGGGGGGGGGTATAAGAAAAGAGCATTACCATAACTATTTTTCTCGCAGATTTTGCAGATTCTCATCGGCTAGTCAACCTTTATCCTTTAAAAATGTTACTTTTGTATTACAAACCTTAACGAAATGCAAAGAAATATCAGAAAAGCACTTTTGCTGTTTGTAATAATTGCATCTATTACCTCGTGTAACCGGAAGGCACAGTTACTATATCTTGGAAATGTTCAGAACGAGAAATTTAATGCAATTCAACCTCCAAAATATCTGCTTAAGGAGGGAGATGTACTAAGCGTACAGGTTATTACACAGGATGCCAACATTAGCAAGTTGTTTAATAATGTTTCGGGAGGAAACTACTATAATGCTTACTCCAACGAAGCATCTGCCTATATAACTGGTTATTCCATAAACGATTCGGGTTATGTTCACCTACCGGTGCTTGGGAAAATAAAAGTTGCAGGGTTAACTATTAATGATGCCCAGGTAGAGATACAGAGAACCACGGAGCAATACCTTAAGGATGGAATTGTTATCCTAAAAATGCTAAGTTTTAAGGTAACTGTTATTGGTGAAGTTAAGCGCCCCGGAACCTACAACAACTACAAGGATTACTTAAACATTTTTGAAGCCATAGGTTTGGCTGGTGATTTATCGGACTATGCCGAACGTTCAACTGTTTTGGTTGTCCGTCAGACTAAGGATGGACTAAAAACAAGCCGAATAAACCTAAACGATAAAAAAATACTCGATTTTGAAGCCTTTTACCTTTTACCCAACGACATTGTTATTGTTGAACCACGTAAAGGAAAGGTGTTTGCAATGAATTCACCGAATATATCTATTTTCTTGTCCGTTATTAGTACTGCACTACTAATGATGAACTTTTTAAAATAGTTCAGATAACACCCTTGACTTTTAAAGCATAATTCTTTTTAATTCAGGGTTATACATAATGCCTTTAAGTATTGCAGGCCATTGGCTTTGTAACTGACAGGGCGAAGCTGTAAAAACGTTCTTGGTTTGGAGGGATTGTCTCGTTTTCCAACCGAGAGTTCAAAAACAAACATTTTACTATGACACCACAAAGCGACAGTAAGCATTATCTTCAGATTGAAGAGGAAACATTCGATTTCAAAAAGATATTCTTTCAGGTACTGGCCAATTGGTATTGGTTTGTTATTTCGGTTTTTGTAGGATTGTTTATTGCTTACTTAGTTAACAGATATTCAGAGCCTGTTTTCTCAATTCACTCATCAATACTTATTGAGGGCGCCGATGGCCGTAAGTATGGCCCAGGAGTTCAGGCTTTAATGCGCGAAATGAACCTTAATTCATCATCAAAAAGAATTGAGAACGAGATAGGTATACTTAAATCGTACTCAATTGCATATAAGACCGTTGAGGAACTTCAGGATTTTCATATTACCTATGTATCGGTAGGGCGCCGCGAAATAAAAGAGAGCAAACTATATAACCGAGGACCTTTTGTTGTGGAATTCGACTCAACATCCGAAATACCATACGGAGTACCTTTTTTCTTAACATTTACAAAAAAGGATGAGTTTAGCTTAGAAACTGCCATTGGCGAGCTTAACGGGAATTATAAGTTTGGCGACAGAATCAAAACTGACAAATTTTGTTTTACAGTTAAACCGAGGGAAGATAGAGAGTATAAGGCCGAGCTTGTTAGCAAAAAGTTTTACTTTATCGCAAACAACCTTAATAATCTTGCAAAAGCATATCAGAGTAAAGTTAAAATTGACCTTAATAACGAAAAAGGCTCAATACTTACTCTTACCAGCGTGGGGTTTGTTGCCGAACAAGAGGCCGATTATCTAAATAAACTAATGGAGGTTTATATTAGGCAAAGCCTTGAGGAAAAGAATCGCACGGCTGAAAATACTGTAAAATTTATTGATTCTCAGCTGAGCGAGATGTCGGATTCATTGAAACACGCAGAACAGCAGCTGTTAAACTTTAGAGTAAACAACCGAGTAATAAATATTTCGGCGGAAGGCTCGTTGCTTTTTGAGAAATTGAAGTCGTTACAGCAGCAGAAAGCAACCAACGAGCTTAATAGGAGGTACTATGAGTATCTTAAAGGATATATTAAAAGCAAGGCAGACTTAAGGGATATTGTTGCACCTAACGCATTGGGGATAGACGATATCCAGCTTGCGTCAATTCTAAACGAAATTAATAATACCTACATTCAACGCGAAGAGCTATTACTTACCACAATGCAGGGTAGCACTGTGCTACAACAGGTGGACAATAGGTTGGAGAACTATAAAAAAACCTTACTAGAAAAGGCCAACAGCCTTTTAGATGCCAATAAATTGGTAAGTACCGATGTTGATAAACGGATTGCCGATCTTGAAACGGAGATGATTAAACTGCCTGTAAACGAAAGGCAGTTGATAAACATTGAGCGCGAGTTCAACTTAATGGATAAGATATATACCTATTTGTTGGAGAAACGTGCCGAAGCAGCAATTGCCCGCGCATCAAATACTTCGGACAATAAGGTTTTAGATGCCGCTCTTCCGTATAATGCCACTATGATAAAACCTAACCGCAAGTCAAACTACCTGCTTGCAATTATTATAGGGTTGGCTATTCCGGTTATAATTATTGTTTTGGTTAATTACCTTAACACAAAAATTACCGATGTGGCAGAAATTGGTAAGTTTACCAAAACACCAATACTGGGCTCGGTTGGCCACAATAAGTTTTCGACTGAATTTCCAATATTCGAAAAGCCAAAATCAACACTAACGGAATCCTTTAGGGCTGTGCGAACTAACTTACAGTTTATTCTGCGCGACCCAAGCCAAAAAGTAATTACCGTAACATCTACCGTGAGTGGCGAGGGAAAAACATTTATTGCCGCAAACTTGGCGGCAATTATATCGCTAAATTCAAAAAAAGTCTTATTGGTTGGGTTGGACTTGCGTAAGCCAAAGTTGCAAAACTATTTCGGACAACTTCACGATAATGGCCTTAGTACTTTTTTAATTGGGCGCGATAAGCAGGAAGATGTTGTTTACAAAACCCAATGGGAGAATCTTTTTTACGTTCCCTCTGGGCCAATCCCGCCAAACCCAGCCGAGTTAATTAGCAGTGAGCGTATGCAGGAGTTTATTGATTGGGCTAAAAAGAATTTCGATTATATTATACTCGACACTCCTCCAATAGCCATTGTTACTGATGCTTTGCTTACTCAGCGCTTTTCCGATATGGTGCTATTTGTGGTAAGGTTTAACTACTCCAACAAAATGGTTTTAAAGCTGGTTGAGGGCTTAAAGCAAACGGGCGAGTGCGAGAACGTATCGCTTATTGTTAACGATTTGCAGCATAGGCGTATTTACGGTTATGCCTACGCATACAACTACGGGTACTCCTACGGCTATAGCTACGGAAGCACCTATGGCTACGGCAACGATAAGGACGCTGGAGGTTACTACACAGACGATGATATGGTGTTGAGTTGGTGGGATAAGATTAAGCGGTTGTTTTAGGTACTAATAAGTTGCCCGCAGATTACGCCAATAATCACAGAGAAGACAGAGGTTTAAAATAAATAAAATACTAGAATGTTAAACGGAAAATCGATTCTTATTACAGGGGGAACAGGTTCGTTTGGTAAAAAATTTACCGAAGTTATTCTAAAGCGCTACCCCGATATTAAACGCATGGTAATTTTTTCGAGGGATGAGCTTAAGCAGTTCGATATGGCTCAAATTTATACTCACGATAAGTATCCATGTATTCGTTATTTTCTGGGCGATGTACGCGATTTTGCTAGGCTAAAAAGAGCCTGCGAGGGCATTGATGTAATTATACATGCAGCAGCTCTAAAACAGGTACCTGCCGCAGAGTACAATCCCGACGAATTTATCAAAACCAATATTGGAGGAGCCCAAAATATTATTGATGCAGCGCTTGCTACCGATGTTAAGGTTGTTGTTGCCCTATCGACTGATAAAGCAGCAGCGCCAATTAACCTCTATGGAGCAACCAAGTTGGTTTCCGATAAACTATTTATTGCTGCAAACAACATTAAAGGATGGCGCGATTTACGTTTCTCGGTGGTTCGTTACGGAAACGTTATGGGTTCTAGGGGTTCGGTTATTCCATTCTTTATGGAAAAAGCCAAAACAGGGGTTTTACCTATTACTCACTCCGATATGACTAGGTTTAATATTTCGCTTGAGGATGGTGTGGATATGGTGCTTTGGGCAATTGAAAATGCAATTGGTGGTGAGATATTTGTTCCGAAAATACCTTCATATAAAATTGAAACAGTAGCTAAGGCTATTGCTCCCAGTGCAAAAATCCAAGACATTGGAATACGCCCAGGCGAAAAGTTACATGAGGAGATGATTACCGAGAGCGACTCTTTCTATACAATTGATATTGGAAAGTACTATGCCATTTTACCTGCTGGTTGCAACATGGAACGTTACCTCGAATTTTACAAAGGAACAAAAGTACCCATGGGCTTTAAGTATAACTCCGGGCAAAATGATCAATGGGTTAGCGTTGATGAGATGCGTGAACTTATTCAGAAATATGTAGACCCTAATTTTAAACCAATTTAGACTGAGGGACCACTCTTTGCAATGAAGAATAGGCTTACCGTCATTGCGAGGAGGAACGACGAAGCAATCTCTTGTGAAGGATTGCTTCGGGCAAATACGCCCTTCGCAATGACGGAACTGGTTTTAGTTATCAAAACAGATATTCATTTAGACCAAAATATTAATGGAAACCACAAAAAAACCCATACCCTACGGACGGCAGAGTATTACTCAGGAGGATATTAATGCGGTAGTAGAAACGCTCCAGTCCGACTTTTTAACTCAGGGGCCTAAAGTAAAGGAGTTTGAGGATGCTTTTGCAAAGTATATTGGGACAAAGTATGCTGTGGCTATTTCCAATGGAACAGCAGCACTGCACCTTTGTGCCTTGGCGCTTGATGTTAAACCAGGCGATAAGGTAATAACCACTCCAATAACTTTTGCGGCAAGTGCAAACTGTGTTCGGTACTGCGGAGGCGAAGTTGTTTTTGCAGATATCGACCCAAGTACCTACCTCATCGACATAAATAAGGTTCGGAGTATTTTGGAGCAATCGCCACGGGGAACGTTTAAGGGAATTATACCCGTTGATTTTGCTGGACGGGCATTGGATATGGAAAAATTCCGCGAATTAGCCAAAGAGTTTGGACTTTGGATAATTGAGGATTCCTGCCATGCCCCCGGTGGTTACTTTACCGATACTAAAGGAGCAATGCAGTTTTGCGGAAACGGAACGTATGCCGATTTATCTATCTTCTCATTTCACCCAGTTAAGCACATTGCTTCTGGCGAAGGAGGTATGATTACTACCAACAACGCGGAACTTTACAACAAACTATTGCTGTTGCGCACCCATGGAATTACCAAGGAACCAGCGTTACTACACGAAAATCATGGTGGTTGGTACTACGAAATGCAGGAGTTGGGCTTTAACTATAGAATTACTGATTTTCAGGCAGCGCTAGGGTTAAGTCAGCTCCAACGTGCAGAGTGGGGTATAGAGCGTCGTAGGCAAATTGCCGAGAGGTATAACCAGGCATTTTCAAATAAACCTTACATAAAATGGCAGTCGGGTGTTGTTGAGGGACACGCCTACCATCTTTATATTATTGAGGTTGAAAACCGCAAAGGGCTTTACGATTACCTACGCGCGAACAACATATTTGCACAGGTACACTATATACCAGTTCATTTAATGCCATACTACAAGCAGTTTGGTTGGAAGCACGGCGACATGCCTAATGCCGAAAAGTATTATAACCAGTGCCTTAGCATACCCATGTACCCAACCTTGACTGATGAGGAGCAAAATTTTGTTATTGAAAAAATCAATGAATTTTTTGAGAAGTGCTAAATAAACTTGCCCTTGGAACGGTTCAGTTTGGACTAAACTATGGAATTAGCAATAAAAACGGGAAAACTCCAACCAACGAGGTTTCCCGTATTTTATCGGTAGCAAAAGAATTTGGTATCGATATTATTGATACAGCCTATGCTTACGGAAATAGCCAGGAGGTTTTAGGTGGGGTTGGAGTTAGTGGGTTTAAAGTGGTATCAAAGTTTATCCCACCAACCGAATTTATCACGCTCGCGGCCCAGGTGCAAACAACTTTAGAGTTACTTGGAATTGATTCGCTTTACGCAATGTTGGCACATAGACCATTATCGGTTATTGAAAACCTCAAGTTATGGGATATTCTGCTGAAATTTAAGCAGAGTGGCACAATTGAAAAGATTGGTTTTTCGTTCAATACAACGGCCGAGGCTCACGCCGTTTTATCGGCAGGCTATACGCCCGATATGGTTCAGGTTCCATTTAACTATTTCGACCGACGATTTGTAAGCATTATAAAAGAGTTAAAAGCAAAAGGTTGCGAAATACACACCCGTTCGGCATTCTTACAGGGACTATTTTTTTTAAATCCAAACGAATTGCCATCGTTTTTTAACCCAGTAAAGGATTTGCTTGCAGTTATTCAGCAGAACTGTAAACCCGTTGAGGGAGCCCTGCTGAATTTTTGCATAAATCAGGATTTTATCGATAGGGTTGTTTTTGGGGTAAACAATCAGGAGCAACTACTTCAGAACATCAATAGCATTAATGAGGCAAAGCCTTTGCCCGAGTTAAAAACTAGTATCCCTGACGAAATTTTAACGCCATCGATGTGGCCAAAATAAACAGCAATGCATCAATTCAACTTAATAGGTAAGGTAGCAATTGTAACTGGCGGTTACGGACATTTAGGCTCTGCAATGGTTAGAGCATTACTCAGCGCAAATGCTCAGGTAGTTGTTGCCGGAAGGAGTAAAGAAAAGTACGAGCAAAAGTTCACTCCCGATGAACTTTTGCGGCTGGAGTTTATGCCAATAGACATTACCAGCGAGGAGAGTATTGGTACTTTTTTCGAGGATGTTAAAGCAAAATTCGGGCGAGTAGATATACTTGTAAACAATGCCCATACAGCTCGCGGTAACTCTCAGGAAGCAATGCCCGATTCCGACTGGGCTTATACAATGGATGGCGTTGTTGGCTCGGTGCACCGCTGTGTTAAGGCAGTTATTCCAATTATGAAAAAGCAGCAATCGGGCAAAATTATTAATATTACATCGATGTATGGGCTCGTTAGCCCCGATTTCGGTATGTACAAGGGCGACGATTGCGAAAAATACACAAACCCTCCGCACTACGGTGCGGCAAAGGCTGCAATGAACCAGCTAACCCGTTACTTTGCAGTCCTTTTAGGGCCATATGGCATCTGTGTTAACTCAATATCGCCAGGACCCTTCCCTAAACCCGAAATACAAGCAGCAAACCCTAAGTTTGTGGAACGGCTTAGCCGGAAAAATCCATTGAATAGGATTGGTAATCCCGACGATTTAGCGGGCGTTACTTTGCTATTAAGTTCCTCTGCTTCGGACTTTATTACCGGACAGGTAATTCAGGTTGATGGGGGATGGACTATTTGGTAGGATTACCGCTCGTCATTTCGAGGTTAAACCAAGCTCGTCATTGCGAGCGTTCTCTGCGAAGCAATCTTGTCTTTAAGGAAACAAATAGATAGCTTCAGGGAAAAACGCCCCTCGCAATGACGAATGGATTAGCGTCATTGCGAGGAGGAACGACGAAGCAATCTCACGTTAAAGATTGCTTCGGGGAAAATGCACCCCTCGCAATGACGGTAGGGAATGAGCGTCATTGCGAGGAGATACGACGAAGCAAACTTCTCTGCATGAAAAACAGTAATAAATGAAACGAGGAGGATACGTTTACATACTTACAAATAAAAACAACACAGTACTATATACTGGCGTTACCAGTAATTTAAACAATAGGGTTAACGAGCATCGAGAGGGTAAATTTGCGAGTTCGTTTACCAATAAATACAAATGTCATAAGTTAGTGTTTTACGAAGGTTTCGCCCGGATTGAGGACGCCATAGCAAGGGAAAAACAGATAAAAGGAGGAAGTCGAGCAAAAAAAGTTTCATTGATTAACGGCATTAATCCTCAGTGGAATGATCTTTTGAGTGAGGTTGACGAGTAGAATAGATTGGCTTCACCCACTAAAAAACGGTGTGTTCGCAATGACGAATCGGGTGCCGTCATTGCAAGGAGGAACGACGAAGCAATCCATTGCACTTCGTCATTGCGAGCGTACTTTGCGAAGCAATCTCGCCCTAAGCAAGTAATAGTCAATTACTAACAATAGATTGCTTCAGCCTAAAATACAGGCTTCGCAATGACGAGGGGGAAACCGTCCTTGCGAGGAAGAACGACGAAGCAACCTCACGTTACAGATTGCTTCGGGGAAAATGCACCCCTCGCAATGACGAACAAACAAACTAGGGGCTTCGGAACGACGAAGCAATCTAAAATAACATAAGACTTTTAATAACAACAAAATGCAAAACCCCTACATCTTAATTGAAACGGCCAATACGCACGGAGGCAATTTCGATTACTTAGTTAACCTTGTAAATTCGTTTCAGGAGTATAAAGGGAACTTCGGTATTAAATTTCAGGCATTTCATTACGATGGAATTGCACTACCCGATTTTAGCGCTTACGAAATTTACAAGGCTCTCCATTTCTCAAAGGAGCAATGGAGTAAAATTATTCTTGAGTCCAGTAAAACAAAGGATGTGTGGCTCGATATTTTCGATTGGTATGGTGTTGAGGTTTTAAAGGACAATTACAAGTTAATACACGGAATAAAGTTTCAAAGCTCTGTGTTGCTAAACTACGAGGTTTTTAATGCAATACAGAAGGTTGGTTTAACGGGAAAAAAAATAATTCTGAATGTGGCGGCACAGCCCATGAGTGCCATTGAGGATATAGTAAATAGGGTAAAGGAGCGTTTAACTCCCGATGAGGTGCTGCTGGAATTTGGATATCAGGCTTATCCAACTTCGTTGGAGGATTCGGGCTTATGTAAAATTGCCACTATTCGGCAAAAATTCAATAACCGATTGGTTTTTGCCGATCATGTGGATGGCAAAAGTGCCGAGTCCATTAATTTACCACTTGTGGCCTATACAAATGGAGTAGAGGTAGTTGAAAAGCACGTAATGCTGGAAACCCCCGAAACAAAGTACGATTACTATTCCAGTCTAACACCCGATAGGTTCAAGGAGATGGTAGAGTTGCTATATAAGTATGCAAACCTTTTTGATATGCCATTTATTAACGATAAAGAGAAGGAATATTTAAGCAAAACGCAAATGATACCTGTTTTGAATAAGCCTAAAAAGGCAGGCTCGGTAATAAATTTAAACGAGGATTTTGTTTACCGACGTACAAGTCAAAAGGGCTTGGGTTTGGATGAGGTCAGAGTTATACAGGGTAAATTAAATGTTTTATCAGTCGATAAAAAGTCTGGAGAAACAATTAGTGCAGAGGATTTTCGTAAAGCAAGGATTGGGTCTATTATTGCTTGCAGGATGAAAAGTAGTAGATTACCCCAAAAAGCTCTTGTGGATTTGAATGGTATTAAGGCTGTGGAGCTGTGTTTAAAGAATACTCTAATTATTAAGAATATTGATAGTGTTACTCTTGCATCATCTC
>JAEXVC010000004.1 GCA_023406715.1 Bacteroidota bacterium
TCGAACCTGTGACCCCCTGCTTGTAAGGCAGGTGCTCTGAACCAGCTGAGCTAAGCTCCCAATCTCTTTTAACTGCTCATTTCCCTTTGGAAACGCGATGCAAAAGTAGCCCAAATTTTCATTTCCACAAATTTTTCGATGAAAATTTTTAAAATATTTTTCTGAATTTTTCTATAAAAACTCAATGAATATTGATTTTCAAAAATTTACAGAAAACTATTTGCTCTCCAAATACTCTCTTTTGATCTCGTTAAAAGTTTCTTTAACCGATATTATTTTCTTTGCAAGGTAAGCATTGGTTCCTGCAAAGGCATAGCCATTCTCTAAATTCCCTCTAAATGCATTAAAAAGAGCTGTAATAATGCAGTAAGGGCTCGATGAAACATCGCAAGTTCTGATGCACTTAAACGGGCAACGAATAGGTTGCTTGTAGCCGAGTCTAACTTTTTCAATGAAACTATTACCTATAGCCCTACCAGGCATTCCTACAGGGCTTTTAATTATTTCAATATCTTTCTCGGTTGCATCAATATATGTCTGTTTGAATGCCTCGGATGCATCGCACTCTGTAGTAGTAACAAAACGAGTTCCCATTTGAACACCTGATGCACCAAGGTTCATAATATTTTTGATATCTTGACCTGTATAAACACCTCCTGCAGCAATAACAGGTATTTTCACATCATAAGTATCCTCAAACTGCTTAGCAACAGCAACTACTTCTGGGATTAATCGTTCTAAGGAATAGTTTTCATCATTAAGTTGTTCCGATTTAAATCCAAGATGACCTCCAGCTTTAGGTCCCTCAACAACAATTGCATCGGGCAAATAATCATAATCTTTCTTCCACTTTTCACAAATAATCTTGGCCGCCCTACCCGACGATACGATAGGCACCAACTTAGTTGTGCTATCGCTTTTCAAATAGCTAGGCATGTCCAACGGCAACCCTGCCCCACTGAAAATAATATCAGCTTTTTCTGCAATGGCTGTTTTTACCATATCGGCAAAGTTCGACATTGCGACCATTACATTTACGCCAATAATACCAAAAGTTTTTTCTCGAGCTTTTCTTAGTTCCTCCTTTAAGCCTTCAATACTTGCTTCGATATAATCTGCTCCAGATTTCCGATAAAGCAGACCTAATCCTGCACTTGAAATTACACCGATTCCTCCCTCGTTAGCCACAGCAGCAGCCATGCCCGAAAGAGAAATTCCAACACCCATTCCACCTTGTACAACAGGAACAGCAACAACTAAGTTGCCAATACGTAAGGGGTTCATCATAAAATTCTAAATATAAAGTTAAACTATCAACCCCTTAAATAAAACGAAATAGGAGGTTCTGTCAAAGGTACTTTAAATTTCAGAAGAAAAAACTAAACGGTTGTATAATTAAATATTTTAACACTTTTTGTTTATTAGGATTGTTGCCTAAAAATACAATAGACACTACAACAACTCCATCAATTTTTCTAAGTGAACTCCACGAGAACCCTTAAGCAAAATTGTGCAACCACTTAGAGGATAAATCTTAAGGTAATCTACACATTTGTCAGTATTAGAAAAGAAAAGGAATTTGTCATTAACACCCCTAAATCCATTTCCTACCAAGAATACATCCTGAAAACCAAGCGATACCACCTAATGAACAATTCTTTCATGTTCATCGTTAGAGTATTCTCCTAACTCTAGCATCTCTCCTATTATTACCTTTTTATTATAGGAGTTCAATGATGCGAAATTCCTGATTGCAGCATCCATACTAGATGGATTTGCATTATAGGCATCCATTATCACAGTATTTTTATCGGTTTTGAGGAATTGCGACCTATTATTGGTTGGATTATACGATTCTATCGCGCTTTTTATATCAGCAACTTCAACGCCAAAATATCGACCAACAGTTAATGCTGCCAATAAATTTTCAGTATTATAGTCACCCACTAAATTCGATTGTACCTGAATAGTTCCACCATCCAATTTAACTTTTAAAGCCAAAAATGGATTTCCAGTCTCTCTGATAATATCATAACTAGAGCAAAAATTCGAGTACGCTACACTTCGTTTCTCTAAATGGTAACGAACTATTAAATCATTTAGAATAGAATTTGTCTGATTATAAAAAACTTTATCGCCACCTTTTTCAATAAAGCCATATAGTTCAGACTTTGTGTTAATTACACCTTCAAACGAGCCAAAACCACCCAAATGCGCTCGTCCAATATTGGTGATTAATCCATAGTTTGGCTCAGCTATTTCTGCCAACTCCTTAATATCACCTGGATGATTTGCCCCCATCTCAACAATAGCCAGGTTATTATTGCTAGTAAGCGACAGTAAAGTTAAAGGTACACCTATATGGTTATTTAAATTTCCCTTTGTAGCATAAACATTATACTTCGTCGAAAGAACTGCTGCCAATAACTCCTTGG
The DNA here is from genome assembly GCA_023406715.1 of Bacteroidota bacterium. Taxonomy (GTDB): domain Bacteria; phylum Bacteroidota; class Bacteroidia; order Bacteroidales; family Tenuifilaceae; genus SB25. Next base: position 2,436 of record JAEXVC010000004.1, read on the forward strand.
TAGTAGTTTTTCCATTACTCCCGGTGATTCCTATAATTTTAATTCCCAACTTCCTTCTATGATAATTTGCAAGAGTCTGTAAAGTCCTAAGTACATTATCTACAAGCAAGCATCCTTCGGACAAATACTCTGGGTTATCTATAACTGCCATAGAAGCACCTAGTTCGAGCGCACTCTGTGCAAACTTATTACCATCGAAGTTATCGCCCTTTAAAGCAAAGAAAATTGAACCCTGAGGAACATTTCGGCTATCGGTTGTTACAACTGGGTATTTTTCAAAATGTTGATATAACTTTTCAAGCATAAACTTCAATTAAATTAAAAACAAAAAACCTCATAAAAGTATGAGGTTTTTTGAAAATATCATTAATAAAAATTATTCTCCTCTCTTAGCTGCAGATTGTGCTCCAACAGCTTCCATTGCACAACGGAATCCAAGGTCGTTAGTTGAAGATGCTTCGTCAAGGAATCTTCTTGTACCTGGGCTTAACCAATAAGCTCTATCGCGCCATGAACCACCTTTATAAACTCTAACACGGTCATTAACCAAAGTGGTCATTGCTTCATTCTTAGCCTCAACTTTTCCTTGGTCATACATGGCATTGGAGTTTTTCTCTTTTAATGTAGCACCCTCTATATAGTTTAGTGAAGAGGCAACATCACCATCTTTATAGTTGATATAGTAAGACTTGTTATAGTTTCTACGGTTAGCAGCCTCCTCTTCAGTAACCTCACGGAAAGGAATTCTTCCTAAACTATCCTTACGAGCAAAAACACCATTCTCATCATAAGGAGTTTTAAATACGTTACCACGGTATGGCCTAATCTCATCCACATCATCAGAACTTTGTGGACGGTAAACGTCTAACACCCACTCATTAACATTTCCTGCCATACAGTACAAACCGTAATCGTTTGGCCAATATGATTTTACTGGGCCAGGAAAGGTATTCTCGTCGTTAAGATTACCAGCAAGACCCATATAGTCACCACGTCCTCTAACAAAGTTTCCCATCATTTGTCCACGATTCTTTGCTGCTGCATTACGAACGTTATGTCCATTCCAAGGATAAATTTTGCGTTCAACCATACGCTCATCGTAGGTATTACCAACAAGGCCAGAAGCTGCAAATTCCCACTCGGCTTCAGTTGGGAGACGATACTTTGGCAACAAAATGCCATCTTCAAAACGAACAGGACGACCTTCGGGTTGCTCAGGATTTAAACTTGGTAAATTCTCCTTTACTTTTCCAGTATATTGTCCAGCTAAATAAGCATCAGTATTGAAATTATCCTCATTTTTTTGTCCAAGTTCAAGTTCCAAGATACCTTTTTGGACAAGAAGCATTTCATTAACACGGTCACTTCTCCACTGACAATAGTCGTTAGCTTGTAACCAGTTAATCCCAACAACAGGGTAATCGTTATAAGCAGGATGACGGAAATAGTCTGTAACAAATGGCTCGTTGAAACCTAGTGGAGATCTCCAAACTAAGGTATCCGGAAGAGCATTCTTTAATACCTGAGGATAATCTACATAAACTCTTTTTAGCCAATGTAGGTATTCTCTCCAATCTACGTTTAAAGTTTCTGTTTCATCCATATAAAAAGATGTAACAGTTACGCGTCGTGGATTCGAATTCCAATCGTACATAACATCTTGTTCAACTCGTCCCATAATGAATGTACCACCCTCAATAAAAACTAGACCTGGTCCAGCCTCAGGACGCCAATTTGTTACTACCTCAAAACCACCTTCCTCCATTGAGTTATAGCCCCATCCGGTTTTTGATGATTGGTTTGCACCACCACTCTTACCACCGCCAAGCATTCCACAGGAGGATAGCCCTACAACACCTGCAAGGGCTAGAATTAATGTATTATACTTTAAGCTCATAGCCATTATTTTTATCTCTTAAAACAATCTCAAATATATAAAGAATTTAAATCATATCCATATATGTAACGTAAAAAACTAAAATTTCGGACATTTTATGTACCTATATTTTCGTTTTCCCTTTTTATACTCAAAATTCCATCCTAAGGTTACCTCGTGCGACGAAGTTGGTAATCCTCTGAAGCCATACTGGAAAATACTAAAATCATAACTATATCCCATTCTAAAAACATCATCGGCATAGCCCGCCGTAATAATAAATGAATGGCTATTAAAACTCAGGTTCTCGCGGAGCCATAATCCAGCAACAACCCTATAGCGTGAAAAGTAAAAACCAATATTTAACTGATCAAAATCACCCTGATGAATGTATATTACGTTAGGCGAGAAAATAAGTTCATCCTTAAACCTATACCATTTGTATAAATTGTAATCGGCTCCTAAGTGGAGTGTGTATTTGCGGGGTATGTAGGCCTTGTGATCCATGTACGTTGCTTCTACTGGTTGTAATATATGATGAACGGCAACACCTCCATAAAAATTATCATAATCGCCAGCAACTCCTAAACTAAAATCGTAATTCCAAGATGTAAAACCAGGATATTCCTGCGTTCCAGTAACATTTCCTCCAATATCGAGCATATCAGGGAATACCAATCCCGAGTAGTTCCGAGTCCGCATTATTACGCTGGTTTGAAGGCCAAACCTCAAATGTGAATTGTAAGACGGCTGGATGCCATAGGCATATACGACATCAACCGAGGTTCTTGAAAAAATACCTTTTCCTTCAACATCCGAGACAATGTTGAAACCTATGCCACTCTTTATAGCCTGAATTGTTCTATCGTAACTAGCGCCATAAGTTGTGTAAGGCATGTCCAGTAATGTCCATTGATTTCTATATATTAATCCAAACCGAATATACTTGCTTGCACCAGCATATGCTGGGTTTAAATTGAGGGGATTAAAAAAAAGTTGGGAAAAAACAGGATCTTGCCCATAACTTTTTGAACAGGATAATGTTATGAAGAATAGTGAGAATATAGCTAAATACTTTCTTATCATTTAAAATATCAAGGCAATGAAAATATTATAATAACAACTACGTTTTTTCGTTTTTATTGTTATAGCTTTTGAATGGTAAAGGTAAAATAAAGTTTTGTTTATTTGCAAAAGAAATCATTTTTCAACAATGCGCCAGATTATAATCACACTGTTTTTAATTACTAGATTTTATTCATCAATAGCACAAGAATCATTACTCCGAACTATTGATTGGTCGACAAAGGATATTGAAAACCATAATTTTTTATGGTTTGAAAATGCCATTTACCCAGATCCATCCACAATGGCTCCATCCTATTTTGAGTTAATTGGACTGGACGAATTAGGTGTTGTTGACGTTGACAACTTAAATGTTTATAGTGAAAAATGGGAACCTCTGAACGAGTTGGACAAAGCAAAAATCACCAATATAAATTCGCTTAAAAATAACACTACAAGCTACTCTGTCTCAAAAGAACGAGGCAAAAGTTACCTGCAAATTACAATTCCAACAATACGACATATCAACAATAATTTCGAAAAATTAGTTTGTTTTTCAATATCTATTTCTCAAAAAAACACTGCTAAAAAAAATATTGTCAATAAAAATATCTCTAAAACTTCATCGGTACTAAGCTCAGGCAAATGGATTAAGATTAGTGTTGAAAACAGTGGAGTTCACAAAATAACCTACTCAGAACTACAAAACTCAGGACTTGCGAACCTTTCTAATATAAGCGTTTGGGGTAATGGCGGGAAAAAACTTCCGTATATGAACAGCGAACCATCATCCAACGATTTAAACCCTATACCTATATATATTGAGAAGGGTACAGATGGAATTTTCAACCAGGGCGATTACATTCTATTCTATGCAGAAGGGCCAAGAACATTATCGTACAATTCATCTGCAAGCATGTGGACTTTAGAGCAGCATCCGTACACAAAAAAGATACACTATTTTTTAACAACGGATCAAACTCCTCGAATAATTGAAACATCACCCACTCCGTCGGGAGGAGTAACCAATAATGTTAATGCCTACGATGCAATTGTTACTTTTGAGCAAAATGACACCAACCTTGTAAAATCGGGCAGGGAATGGTTTGGAGAATCGTTCGACATTACAACAACCCGGAGCTACAACACAAACCTTACCGACCCAGAAATAGGTAGTACTCTCAAAATTTGGGTTAGAGCCGCAGCACGGTCTTCATCATCCAGTAATTTTCAAGTAAAGGTAAATTCGCAATCGCTAGGATACCTTAGTTTGAATGGTGTGATTATTGGAGATGAACTGGCCGACGTTGCTTCAGTTAACAGTCAAGTTTACACCACTACAATTCCACCTAGTAATTTAACGGTTGAATTAATTTACAATAAACCAAATTCAGCCTCCATTGGTTGGCTTGACTTCATAACCATTAACGCAAGACAAAACCTTTCCTACAAAGGAAATCAAATAGTTTTTAGAGATAACCAAAGCGTTGGAAGTGGAAAAATTTCGCAATTCACCCTCCAAAATGCCAATTCAAATACAAAAATATGGGATATTACTAATATCAACGAAACCAAGCAACTTCAGCCACAACTATCAGGCAACCTATTAACCTTTAAGCAGGAGACTGAGACACTTAAACAATTTATTGCCTTTGAGCCAAGTAATGCAATGAATGTAACTTTTGTAGGCGAAGTGCCAAATCAGAATTTACTTGGTTTAAACCAACCCGATATGGTTATTGTTACCCATCCTATATTTTCACAACACTCCAAAGAAATTGCCTCGCTTCATGAGGAAAAAGATGGGCTAAGTGTTGCAGTGGTAACCAATGAGCAGGTTTATAACGAATTTTCTTCTGGAAACCCTGATGTTAGTGCCATCCGAAATCTTATGCGAACACTTTATAAAAGAGCCAGCGGAGAGTCCGAGATGCCAAAGTATCTGCTTCTCTTTGGCGATGGTTCTTACGATAACTTGTCGAATACTCAAAGCAATACAAACCTCATTTTGACTTACCAATCGGACCGCTCCATCAACAAAACCAGTTCCTTTGTAACCGACGATTTTTTTGGATTACTCGATGATAATGAGGGAGAAGCCGATGGTTTACTGGACATTGGAATTGGAAGACTGCCCGTAAAAAACCTAGAAGAAGCCGATATTGTGGTAAATAAAATCAAGAATTACATGAATGGCAGTAATAATGGGATATGGCAAAATCAACTTTGCTTTATTGGCGATGATGAGGACGGGAATGTACATATGCAAGATGCCAATACCCTTGCCGAGTATATAGAAACAAACCACAAAGAGTATAATGTTCAGAAAATATACTTTGATGCATATAAACAAATTACCTCTTCGGGCGGAGCAAGTTATCCTGATGTTACTAATGCAATAAATACAACTGTAAATAATGGTGCACTACTTGTAAACTATACGGGACATGGCAATGAACGATGGCTCTCCCACGAAAAAGTATTGATGCTAGATGACGTATTATCGTGGAAAAACTCAAATGCTCTTTCGCTCTTTGTAACTGCTACGTGTGAGTTTAGCCGTTTCGACGATTACAATATGACCTCTACAGGCGAGTGGATCCTGCTTTCGCCCAAGGGAGGTGGGGTTGCACTTCTATCAACCACTCGTTTAGTTTATTCAAGCCCTAACTTTGTTCTTAATTACAATTTTGTAAAAAATATTTTCAAAAGAAATGCCGATGATTCCTATAATACTTTAGGAGATTTAGTTCGTATTACAAAAAATCTATCGGGCACTGGATATAATAAACGTAACTTTTCACTTCTGGGCGATCCTGCTCTAAAACTTCAATACCCTAAGAAAAATTTAGAAATACTAACTGTAAACAATACGCCCGTTGCTGAACCAATTGATACATTAAAGGCTCTTAGCGAAATTAACTTAACAGGAAAGGTCACTTATTTTAATGGTGCGAATGATGAGAGTTTCAGCGGAATAGCAACTATTACCGTTTTTGATAAAGCAAAATTAATTACGACACTAGCAAATGACGGTGGTAGTACTATGACTTTCTCCTCAGAAGAAAACATACTTTACAAAGGTAAAGCAACCGTTGAGAACGGTAGTTTCTCAATCAACTTTATTATACCAAAGGACATTAACTACCAATATGGTAATGGACGAATAAGCCTTTATGCTGAGAACGAAACTGAAACGGCAATGGGTTATAACGAAACTGTTACTGTTGGTGGAATAAACTCAAACTCTGTAATTGACAACAACGGTCCATTAATTAAGATTTATCTAAACGATGAAAACTTTGTAACCGGGGGAATGTCGGATCCAAACCCCAGATTTTTAATTAAACTCTCCGACGAAAGTGGAATAAATACTACGGGTATTGGCATTGGTCATGATATTATAGCCACATTATCTCCCCTTAACCAACAGGAACAAAAATTCAACCTAAATAATTACTACCAGTCTGTTATTGATGACTTCAAATGCGGAACGATTGATTATCAGATGAGTAACCTAACTCCGGGTTTGCATAAGTTAAAGGTTAAAGCATGGGACATATATAATAACAGCTCTGAAACTGAAATTGCATTCAATGTGACCACTGGAGAACAACTAAAACTCGAAAACTTTTTTAACTATCCAAATCCCTTTTCTGACAATACATCGTTCTACTTTGAACATAATAAACCTGATGCCAATCTCGATATTGAAATCCAAATATTTAATTTTTCCGGGATGCTTTTGCAACGCCTTTCATATAACGAAACAAACCCAGGGAACTTTAGAATAGGACCACTATCATGGACAGGGAACACTTATACTGGTAACAAATTGGACAAGGGCATTTATATCTGTAAATTAACTGTTAAGTCCTCCGATGGATATAGCGCTAGCAAACACTTAAAAATTATGATAATGAGATAAAACCAACCTATTTTCGCTAAATCGGAACTCTCAATGCAATAATTTATTTAATTTTTCGTTTACGATTTGTTTTGAACAAATCATTAAATTTGCCGCTTAAATTAATTTATATGTTTAAAAGATTTTTCTCAATTTTTGCCATACTTGGCCTATTATTAATCTCAAATGTTTCAAAGGGACAATTTGATGACGATGTTTCGCTGACTGGAGGTTTAAACGCTCTTAAGGTTGCGGTTCCCTTTTTAACAATCGCACCTGACTCTAGGGCTGGAGCAATGGGCGATGTTGGAGTTGCTACGCAACCCGATGGTTACTCTCAGCACTGGAATCCAGCAAAGTATCCTTTTATTGATAAAAAATGGGGAGTGGCTTTTTCTTACACCCCTTGGCTAAGAAATTTGGTAAACGATATTAACTTATCCTATCTTTCCGGATATTATAAACTCGACGAAAACCAAACTATTAGCGGCTCTCTTCTATATTTTTCGATGGGTGAAATAACGTTTAGATCTAACAACGCTGAAGATCCTCCCATTAAATTCTTTAATCCAAATGAATTTTCGTTGGATTTTGGTTACTCAAGAAAGTTCTCGGATTATATTTCCGGAGCATTGGCATTCAGGTACATACGATCCGATTTAACTGGAGGTTACTCACAGCCTGGTCAGGCTGCAGCAAAAGCAGGCACAGCTTTTGCCGCAGATGTTGCGATGTATTATCAACACCCAGTTAGGCTTAGTGATAAGAATGGTGAAATGGCATTTGGTCTTAATATTTCCAATATTGGTTCAAAGTTATCGTATACCGATGATGACGATAACAAAAATTTCATTCCAATAAATATGAGACTTGGAGGCCGATTGACAATGAATATCGACCAGTATAACTCTTTTTCCGTAATGCTTGATGCCAATAAACTTCTTGTCCCCACCCCTCCTGTTTATGGTACTGTTGGAGGACAAAATGTAATTGTTGCTGGAATGGATCCAAACGTACCAATTGTTCAGGGTATGATACAATCATTCTACGATGCACCCAACGGTATGGAAGAGGAACTTCAAGAAATATCTTATTCTGCTGGCGTTGAGTATTGGTATGCCAAACAGTTTGCAATTCGTGGAGGATACTTCTATGAACATGAAAATAAGGGAAATAGAAAATACTTTACCTTAGGAGCAGGATTAAAATACAACATCTTCAACATAGACTTTGCATACCTAATACCTACTGGAGGTTTCAACAGTCCAATGGCAAATACAGTAAGATTCTCATTATCTTTTGATTTTGAACCTGTTCGCGCAAAAGGCAAAAAAGGATAATATTGGCAGTAGTGAAAAAATGACGTAACTTTATCTTTAAAACATTAAATAATGAAGATAAAAGTTGGTTTTGGGTACGATGTACATCGGTTAGAGGAAGGTTATGAGTTCTGGCTTGGCGGTATCAAAATAGCTCATTCAAAGGGTTCTGTTGGCCATTCCGATGGCGATACTCTTATACATGCAATTTGCGATGCAATGCTTGGCGCAGCCAACCTTAGGGACATTGGCAACCATTTTCCTGACAACGACCCGACTCTAAAAGGAATTGATAGCAAAATACTTCTCAAGAAAACAAATGACTTAATAAGGAGTAAAGGCTATACTATAGGAAATATAGACTCTACCATTTGCCTCCAGCAACCCAAAATAAAACCCTTTATCGATGAAATGCAAAGCACACTCTCAAAAGTGCTGGAAATTTCAACGGAAGATATTTCAATAAAAGCCACAACAACCGAAAAGTTGGGGTTTACAGGTAGAGAAGAGGGTGTTGCGGCCTATGCCGTTGTTCTATTGCAAAAAGAATAATCTAATATGAATACGGATAGGGATAATTACAGAACTCTTGTCCTTGGTGCTAGTAACAAACCAGGCCGATTCTCGTACCTTGCAATTAAAAGTTTAGTCAGTCATAATGTTGAGGTTTTTGCCATTGGTGCAAGGACTGGTAATGTTGATGGAGTTGAAATTATCACTCAAAAAACAGACATCGACAATATTCATACGGTTACACTTTACCTCAACTCAAAGAATCAAGCATCATATATCGACTACATTGTTGGGCTTAAACCCAAACGCATAATTTTTAATCCTGGAACCGAGAATCCTGAATTACTTTCTAAAGCAAGAGAAAATAATATAGAAGTTATTTTCGACTGTACTCTGGTAATGCTTAAAAATGGAAGTTATTTCAAATGATTAAAGTGATAAAAAGTTTTGCTGATTTTGATGAATCCATAAGTAAGCCTGCAGCAGCAATTTACTTTCATTCTGAAACCTGTGGGGTTTGCAATGTGTTATTACCTCAACTCGATGAGATGCTTAGTAACAATTTTCCAAAACTCCCACTATTTGTGATAAATGCAAATGAATCGATGGATTTGTGTGGAAAGTTAACCGTATTCACATTCCCCTCTTTGCTTATTTTCTTTGAAGGAAAAGAATCACTCCGATATGCCAGAAACATCAATTTAGCCGCCCTTAAAGAAACATTAAAACGCCCTTATAACCTACTATTCAACTAAGGTTTTTCGAAATGTGCTTGCACATATGGGTCGCCCGTGATACTATACTGCCAATCTATGGTGAAACTTTTTTTATGAAGCACACCCGTTCCTTGAATGGAATACTCAAAGGAATTTCCGGATATTATTGTAAAAATTGAATCCTTAAGTTCAACAGTGGTCTCAAAATCCATACCCGCATCATAAAAGTTCAAAATTATAAACTTAGTAGAATCATTATCGCCAAATGCTTCAACGCTAACATTGTAAATCTTGGGGTTTCCTTGTGTTGTTATTTCTTGAACTTCCCATATTCCTGTAATTCCAGCAGGTCCATCATACTTTTCACAACTCCAACACATGGAAATCAATAAAAACCCAATGTAAAAAACGCTTTTTGCTTTCAACTTATTTATATTTTAGATAACTCTGTCAGGTTTTAAAACCCTAACAGAGTTACAATTCGTTTAATGGCCAATTTAAATAAAACGATACTAATAAGTGAAGGATTACTCCTTCACCACATTATTAATTATACTATCGTCTGCAATATTTGGTATTGTAACTTTCAGTAAAGGAGTGCGTTCCATCTCACGCTTAATAGCAAATATAGCCTCGTTATTGCGAGCCCAGCTCCTACGTGCAATTCCGTTATTAACATCCCAAAGCAGCATCATTTTTAATCTACGGTCTGCTTCAGGTGTTCCATCTAGGGTCATTCCAAAACCACCATTCATCACTTCGCCCCAACCAACACCTCCACCATTGTGGATTGATACCCAGGTAGCACCACGGAACGAGTCGCCAATAACATTGTGTATTGCCATATCGGCAGTAAAACGTGAGCCATCGTAGATATTGGATGTTTCGCGGTATGGAGAGTCTGTTCCAGACACATCGTGGTGGTCGCGACCCAAAACTATTGGTGCTGAAATCTTTTTATCGCGAATTGCATTATTAAATGCCTCGGCAATCTTGATACGGCCTTCGGAATCGGCATAAAGAATTCGCGCCTGTGAACCAACAACAAGTTTATTGCGACCAGCCTCACGAATCCAATGTATATTATCCTGTAACTGACCTTGAATTTCGGCAGGTGCAGTTTTGGCAATATTCTCAAGTACCTCCAAAGCAATAGCATCGGTTTTTGCCAAATCGTCAGGGTCAGATGATGTGCAAACCCAACGGAAAGGACCAAATCCATAATCAAAGAACATTGGACCCATTATATCCTGAACGTACGATGGATAAATAAAATCGCCATTAGGTTTCATAATATCGGCTCCTGCCCTTCCACTCTCAAGTAAAAATGCATTGCCATAATCGAAAAAATACATCCCTTTTGCGGTCATTGCATTTACGGCCTTAACATGGCGGCGTAAACTTTCGTAAACCTTTTCCTTGAAAAGTTCAGGCTTTTCAGCCATCATTTTGTTCGACTCCTCAAAAGTCAAACCTGCGGGATAGTAACCTCCTGCAAATGGATTGTGAAGCGAGGTTTGGTCGCTACCCAAATCAATATGAACATTATCCTGAACTAAACGCTCCCATAAATCGACAATATTTCCTAAGTATGCCAACGAAACCGCCTCTTTATTAGCCGAAGCTTGGCGAATACGAGGAATCATTTCATCTAAACTTGTAAACACCTCATCCACCCAACCTTGGCTATGGCGAACCTCCATTGCTTTTGGATTAATTTCGGCAACTACACCAACAACACCTGCAATAACGGCAGCCTTTGGCTGAGCTCCTGACATACCGCCTAAACCAGACGATACAAATATTTTACCGCGCAAATCGGTTTCTCCGGGTTTTAAGCGTTTACGCCCAGCATTCATCACTGTAATGGTTGTTCCATGAACAATGCCCTGTGGGCCAATGTACATAAACGACCCAGCGGTCATTTGCCCATACTGTGTAACGCCTAGCGCGTTAAAACGCTCCCAATCGTCCTTGCTTGAGTAATTAGGAATCATCATTCCATTGGTAACAACAACCCTTGGAGCATCCTTATGCGATGGGAAAAGTCCCATTGGATGACCCGAGTAAAGCACAAGTGTTTGCTCATCGGTCATTTCGGCCAAATACTTCATGGTAAGCAAGTATTGCGCCCAATTCTGGAACACTGCACCATTACCTCCGTAAGTAATTAACTCGTGAGGATGTTGTGCAACTGCATAATCCAGATTATTGCTCAACATCAACATAATTGATGCTGCCTGGATTGATTTATGAGGAAAATCGTAAATATTGCGTGCGTAAATTTTATAATCGGGACGGTAGCGGTACATGTAAATTCTACCAAACTCATCGAGCTCCTTGGCAAAATCTTCTGCCAAAACGGCATGATGTTTTGGCTGAAAATAACGAAGGGCATTTTTGATGGCCAACTTTTTTTCGTCAACGGTTAAAATTTTCTTGCGTTTTGGTGCATGGTTCACTGAATTATCCCATGATTTTGCAGCAGGGATTTCCGATGGAATCCCTTGTAGTATTTGCTTTTGAAACTCCTCGCGTGTCATATCGTTTATAGTGCTTTTATTTTTCGTTAGTGACACAAAATTACAATATTTAAATCGATTTCGGACAGCCAAAAAAGTTATTAAAAAACATAGAATAATTATTCAGCATACTTTTTGATTATTAAATTACCATATGTTATCCTGTCAAATTTTAACCTAAATTTGAACAATTTGCTGGATAAAACTAAAAACTAAAAAATACAACTATGAAAATTAACAAAACTTGGATTATTGTTGGGGTTATTGCCCTTTTGGTTATCATTCTTTACTCATCAATTAAAGGCTCATACAACAATATGGTTACTAAGGATGAGGCCGTAACATCGCAGTGGGGAAATGTTGAAAACGTTTACCAACGCAGATTAGACCTTATTCCAAACTTGGTTAACACTGTGAAAGGATATGCTGCACACGAGCAAGAAACCTTTACAAAGGTAATTGAAGCAAGGGCAAAGGCTACTCAAGTTAACATCAATCCACAAAATTTGAATGCCGAAAGTTTAAAGCAATTCCAAGCAGCACAAGGCGAGTTGAGCAGTGCTCTATCTAAATTAATGGTAGTTGTGGAGCAGTATCCTGACCTAAAAGCCAACCAAAACTTCCTTGATTTGCAAGCACAACTCGAAGGAACCGAAAATAGAATTGCTGTTGAAAGAAGAAAGTTCAACGAAGTTGCTCAAGATTATAATACTTACATCCGTAAATTCCCTAAAAATATTTGGGCAAGTATATTTGGTTTTGAAAAGAAAAACTATTTCGAAGCCGAAGCTGGAGCAGAAAAAGCCCCTGAGGTAAAATTCTAAAAAATATTAGGCTATTCGAGATTACAACAAGAATCGAGTAGCCTAGTTAACAAACAATAAGAAATGAAGCCCAAAGATTATTTTACACCTGAGCAACAAAAACAGATTGTTGATGCTATTGAGGAAGCAGAACTCAATACTTCTGGCGAAATAAGGGTGCATATAGATTTAACCTGTAAAGGTGATGTGCTTGACCGTGCGGCCAAAACATTTGCAATGCTTAAAATGCACAAAACAAAACTGAGGAATGGAGTTCTGTTTTACCTATCAATCCAAGACCATAAGTTTGCTATTTTGGGTGATGCCGGAATAAACTCACGAGTTCCTGAAAATTTTTGGGAGTTCACAAAACTGGCTATGCTCGATAAGCTAAAGGAAAACAACCTTACCGAGGGACTTGTAACTGGAATTACAATGGCTGGAGAACAGTTAAAAAAGTATTTCCCATACAAGGATGACGATATCAATGAACTTGATAATAACATCTCATTTGGGTAGTGCAAACACTAAATATTCGAACTAATACAGCAGAATACAATGAACAAAATATTTAGCAAAATACTTCTAGTTTTAGCACTACTAATTGGCAGTCAGGTTCAAGGACAGGATATTCCTAAGCCAATGAATCCCCCAAGGTTAGTTAACGATTTTACAGGATTGCTTTCGGAAAGCGAATGGACAACTTTGGAAGGAAAACTCAGAGCCTACCACGATACAACATCTACACAAATTTATGTTATTATTGTTAACGATTTATTAGGTTATGATATTTCCGACTTTGCTATAAGACTTGGTGAAGAATGGAAAGTTGGAAAACAAGGCAAGAACAATGGCATTGTAATAGTTATTAAACCCAAAGTAGGCAATGAACGTGGACAAGCGTTTATAGCAACTGGATATGGACTTGAAGGTGTTGTACCCGATGCAATTACCAACAGAATTGTTGACCAGGAGATGATTCCTTACTTCAAACAAAACAACTACCTGAAAGGTTTAGACAAGGCAACCGATGTAATCATTGATTTGGCACAAGGACTATACACTGCCGATGAATACAAAAGCAAAGAATCACCTATTGGAGGCATCATTTTTATCATAATCTTTTTCTTAATAATAATCTTGTCGATGGGCAAGCACAATCGAACAAACTCAAGTTCTTTAGGAAAGAGCGTTCCATTCTGGATTGCAATGAGCATGTTGGGCGGAAGTGGAAGAGGAAGTGGATTCGGAAATTTCTCGTCAGGTTCAGGAAGTTTCGGTGGATTTAGTGGTGGTGGTGGCGGAAGTTTTGGCGGCGGTGGCGCTGGCGGAAGCTGGTAATACTTATATCAAAAAATACCAAATAACACAAAAGCCCCAATAAAGGGGCTTTTGTGTTTAGAAACTATGTCGACGGAATATTGCGTTAAAATACTGTGGAAAAGTTTTTTAATCAGTTTATTGAATTTATGTTAAATTTGCTTTTAATAAGGAAGTTGTTCCTTTAAATGAATTATTTCAGAAAGCCTATTATACCTGAGTTACAATGCAAATCATCAATAAATCAATGAATAGAAGATTACCCATAAAATTTCTGATTACGATTCTAGTGTTTCTCTCATCGTATAACTCACTGCTTGCCCAAAGTAATTTATTCAAGCAGACATTTACCGATGCAGAATACTACATTCTAATGCAGGATTACCGCGAAGCCCTTCCTCTGTACCAGAAATTGTATAGAATGGATTCAACCAACGCAAATGTAAACTATAGGCTTGGACAATGCTACCTAAACATTCCTGGGCTAAAGAGTAAAGCAATACCTTACCTTGAAAATGCAACAAAAAGTATTAACCCAAAATATAATGAGGGTTCTTACAAAGAAACACAAGCCCCTCCTGTTTCACTTTTTAACTTAGGAGAAGCATACATGGTAAACCATATGCTTGATAAGGCACTAGAAGTTTTCTCACAGTTTAAAGAAAGGCTCGATGTTAAGGATATTTACAATTTAGATTACGTTAATCAGCAAATAAAGGCCTGCGAAAACGCCAATGAGTTTTTAAAAACCCCTATTAGAATTGAAACTGAAAAAGTAATTCCTTTTGCTGAACGAAACAAAAATTGCAACTACCCTACCCTTTCGGGCGATAGACAATCGATGATTTTTACAGTTAAGGAGAAGTTTTATAGCGGAATTTTTTACTGCACCAAAGAGCAGGATAAATGGAGTACCCCCAAAAACATTACACTTGAACTGGCCATTGAAGGTGAGGTTTATTCAACTGCACTTAACCAAAACGGAACACAACTTCTGCTTTTCAAAAACGATATAACAACTGGCACTATATACTACTCCAATTTAATTAATGGTAAATGGCAACCAGTAAAAAAAATCAACAATGGCATTTCATCTAAGGATTGGGAAACATTTGCGTCCTTTGCTAATAACGATAAAACATTGCTATTTACATCAAATAGGAAGGGAGGATTAGGGGGCATTGACATTTATATGGCCGATTTAATGCCCAATGGCTCCTGGGGTAATATTAGAAATCTTTCCGACATTAACACTCCCTACAACGAAGAATCGCCAATACTATCCAGTGATGGAGAAACTCTTTACTTTGCTTCGCAGGGACATAATTCTATGGGCGGTTTCGATATTTTCTACTCCAGACTACTACCCAACGGAAAATGGTCCACTCCAATTAACATGGGCTACCCTATAAACACACCCGACGATGAGTTTTACTACTTCCCACTCGATAGCACATCGGGTTTAATGCCACTTGTAAGTAAGGATTTAATTACTTTTTATGAGATATATAAGGTTGATATCAAGCCTGCCATAGTTCAAAAGTATATCACTTTACTTGGCAAAACAATACTTTCTGATAATGCCGAAATTAACTCAGATAGCATTCTTGTAACCATAAAAAACATTAGTGATTCCTCTATTTTCGCACAAGTAAAGCCTACAAACTCATTGGGAGATTTTACAACTAAAATTATTCCAGGCAATTATGTGCTGGAAGCCACATGCCGAAACTACACGATGGAACCTGTAAATTTATTTATTCCTGAAAACCACTCGCAAAATAGCTTTAATTTAGAACTCACACTTATACCCAAAATAGTTTCACAAGGCCTTGCATTAAAACTTAAGAATATTCTATTCGATTTCGATAGCTACACGCTTTCACGTGACTCTAAATTTGAACTGGAGAAAGTATATAGTTTGATGGAGGCAAACCCTCAACTTTATATCGAAGTGATTGGACATACCGATAGCAAGGGTTCTCCAACCTACAATCTAAAACTATCATCAAAACGTGCTAAATCTGTAGTGGAATATTTAGTAGCCAAAGGTATTGATGAGCGAAGATTTATCGTAAAAGGCTTAGGAGCCTTATCGAGCATTGCATCGAATGTAAACCCCGATGGCACAGATAATCCTGCTGGAAGATGTTTGAATCGCAGAGCAAGCATTAAAATTATAAGTGGAAACAAAAGCATACAGATTGATAATGTTGATGTTCCAGAGAATCTTAAGCCTCAGAACTTAACCTATACCATTCTTATTGCTAGGACTGGTGATTCAACTAACAATCAGAGCATTAAGAACGTTGAACGTGAGTTAGATATGTACTCAACCAGAACAGATATTGGCGCTGCGTTTTACCTAAATATTGGCAGTTTTGAGAACAAGTCCAAAGCTATTTCGACTCTTAACAAGGTGGTTGAGTTTTTCCCAAATGCCAGTTTGGTTAGTGAGGTTGAACTTCGCAGGTTAATCAAGTATGAATTCAGCATTAGGGAAAATGCTAAAACTGTTTATACTATTCTTCTTATGACCAGCGAAACACCTGTCAGTAAAAGTTCATTCAAAGGCGTTGTCCCCACTGAACAAAAGGGAACCGATGGAATTTACAGGTATTACTTTGGTACATATAGTTCAAAAGAACAGGCACATTCGAACCTCGAAAAGATAAACCCTCTGGGATACCCTAACGCAATGATTGTTAAGTTCAAGTAAATCGCAAAATAAACGGATGACCGAGAATATTCTGGAAAATAGTGTTGTAAAACTGAGGGCTCCAGAACCAACTGATATTGAAACTCTTTACACTTGGGAAAATAACATGGAGATATGGACTGTAAGTAACACCATTACTCCATTCTCACGTTTTGTTCTTAAAAAATATATAGAAACAGCACACCTCGATATTTGGGAAACCAAGCAGCTCAGGTTGATTATTGAAGCAAAAAATCAGAGTTCGTTAATGAACTTTCCTGTGGGTTTAATTGACCTTTTCGATTTTGACCCTTACCATCAACGTGCTGGGATTGGAATTCTTATTTCCAACAAAGAACATAGGCAAAAAGGTTATGCCTCGGAGGCATTAAGCCTACTTATTCGATACAGTTTCGAAATTATTCAGTTAAGCCAACTTTACTGTAATATCTCGGCAAACAACACAGTTAGTCTACAACTGTTCGAAAACAAAGGCTTCGAAAAGGTTGGAGTTAAAAAATCGTGGCTAAAAACAAGGGAAGGTTGGGAAGATGAAATTATGCTCCAGCTCCTCAACCCAAAACCTAGAATTCCTAAAAGTTAATCTAAATTGAAATGCTCATGAACTGGAGTCCAGAATTTTCTGGCCTCAGGATTCTTATTGCAAAACTCGTTGGAGTGCTTACAGTAGGAGTAATCTTCCTTCCAAACATTTGCATTCTGGGCAATCTCCCTCAAAGCATTGGCAATATACTCAACCTCTGCGTTGGTTGTGGTTGGATGAATTGACCAACGAACCCAGCCTGGCTTCTCCGATAAATCGCCGTGATTAATCATATCCGTAATCTTGTGCGATTGCTCCTTGGTTACATTCAACAAGAAGTGACCATAAGTTCCAGCACAAACACAACCACCGCGCATTTGTATTCCATAACGCTCGCTCAGCAATGTAACTACAAGGTTATAGTGAATATTCTCCATGTAGAATGATATTGCCCCTATCCTATTCCTGCAATTATCGGCCAAAATATGCAAGCCAGGAATTCCTTTAGTTTTCTCGAACGCAAGTTCAACCAATTCCTCTTCACGTTTCTGAATATTATCGGTACCCATTTGCTCCTTAAGCCTAATTGCATAAGCAGTTCTGATTGCCTGAAGAAAACCAGGAGTTCCGCCATCCTCACGACGCTCGATATCATCAATATACTTGTACTCGCCCCAAGGGTTTGTCCAATCCACAGTACCTCCACCTGGATGGTCGGGAACACGATTCTTATAAAGGTGAGAGTTAAATATTAGCACACCCGATGCACCTGGACCACCAAGAAATTTATGGGGCGAGAAGAAAATTGCATCCAACTTCATCATTGGGTCTGCTGGGTGCATATTAATTTCCACATAGGGTGCCGATGCTGCAAAATCAACAAAGCATAAACCTCCCTCCTCGTGCATTACCTTGGCAAGTTCATGATAAGGAGTTTTTATGCCAGTAACATTGCTACAGGCAGTGAATGAGCCTATTTTCATAGGTCTGTCGGCATATTGCTTAACAACCTTGCGGAGTTCGTCGGGCGAAACGGTTAAACGATTATCTGGCTCTACCACTACCACCTCAGCAATAGTTTCGTACCACGAGGTTTGGTTGGAGTGATGTTCCATATGTGTTACAAACACAACAGGACACTCCTTTGGGTTCTCGAATACAAAACTGCTATTCTTAAATCCTAGTATACGTTGGAATTTATTGATAGAAGAGGTCATTCCAAAGCCCGATGTAACAATAACATCCTCCTTAGCAGCATTTACATGACGTTTAATTTCCTTTAAGGCAAAATGGTAAGCGTCGGTCATAAACTTACCTGTATGACTACTCTCGGTATGTGTATTGGCTACCATTGGACCAAATAGATTGAGCATTTTATCCTCGATAGGACGGTAAAGCCTACCGCTGGCAATCCAATCGGCATAAATTAACTTTTGCTCACCATAAATGGTCTTATATGTTGCATCGATTCCGACAATATTGTTCCGGAATTTCTCAAAATATTTCTCCAAGTTGCTCATAATAAGTATATATTGTGTTAACTAATCATTTCAATATAACTAGGAATGGTCGATAATGGCATAAACTGTTTATTCTCCCAATCCACTATTACGCTGTAATGTTTTAAACCATTGGTTATAAACAGATACTTTGCCTTAAAATGGATATTATAACGCCCCACCTGTTCTATAACTGATGCATTTAAATCCACCTCAGGGGCCTTGCATTCCACAAGCGCTATAGGACTCCCCTGCTTACTATAGATTACAATATCGGCCCGATGGTTTACTGCGTTTAATTTCAGAGCGACCTCTACACCAATTAAACCTGCAGGTACACCACATTGCTCAACCAAATAATTGATAAAATGCTGGCGAACCCACTCTTCAGGCGTTAATTGCACATATTTTTTCCTTATTGGGTCAAATATTTGCATTCCCAGTTCATTTTCCTTGGTTTTACAAGAGTAACTAGGCAGATTTAGCGGTATTTTAACCATTTCGCTCATAGTGCAAAAATATATATTAGATAATTTGTAGCAACATATATAGATATTTATACTATAAAACACTGTAGATGTGGGTTTTTATTACATTCTTACAGTATTAAGATTTTTTAAGGATGATGCATTTGCGAATTAATACACTGAATTACAATTATTTGTCAAAATAAAGTTTTTATTCGGCATACTATGTTTAAAAACAGTATTTTTGCTTTAGAGGATAAGGAGTATCTTTGCAAAATTTATTTTTTCAAAAAAAGATAGATATTGCAACTAGAATTTTTAAAAAAAGCAGCAAGTTTTATTGCTGAACACAATTTATCCAGCACAAGAATCTAAACTAAAACAACACATATGAAGACCAAAGAAGAAATTGTAGAGAATTGGCTTCCCCGGTATACCGGACAAAAGCTCGAGGATTTTGGTTCGCACATTTTGCTTACTAATTTCAGAGGTTACTTGGAGTTTTTTGCCAAGTATCACAACGTTGAAATTGTAAACCCACTAGCCAATATGCCCTGTGCCACAGCTGATGGCATTACAATGATTGACTTTGGAATGGGAAGTCCTAATGCAGCAACAATTATGGACCTTTTAAGTGCCATAAAACCCAAAGCAGTTTTATTCCTTGGCAAATGCGGTGGATTAAAGAAGAAAAATGAGGTGGGCGATTTTATTATTCCCATTGCAGCAATTCGTCACGAAGGAACATCGAACGACTATATGCCCCCAGAAGTGCCTGCACTACCTGCATTTACACTTCAACGTGTAGTTTCATCAACCATTAAGAATCACCAACGCGACTACTGGACAGGAACTGTTGTAACTACCAACCGCAGGGTATGGGAATACGACGATAATTTTAAAGAATATCTACGATTAACCCGAGCTATGGCAATAGATATGGAAACAGCTACTATATTTACAGTTGGTTTCTATAACGAAATTCCAACGGGAGCTATGCTACTTGTTACCGACCAGCCTATGATTTCGGAAGGTGTAAAAACTACCGATAGCGATAAAAAGGTCGATAACCTGTTTGTGGAGGAACAAATTAAGATTGGAATTGAGTCGATGAAACGCTTAATAAACAATAGCGAATCGGTAAAGCATCTTCGATTCTAAACAATAAATGGCAAAACAGAACTTAACACTCGACTCGTACGTCAACATAATAGATGAGCTTAAGAACAAGATTTTTAAGCCCATCTATTTTCTTACCGGCGACGAAACTTACTACATCGACAAAATATCGGACTACATTGCCGATAATGTGCTAACAGCAGAGGAAAAGGCTTTCAACCAAACAATTATCTACGGAAAGGATATCTCCATTGCCGATGTAATTAACTCGGCTCGTCGATTCCCAATGATGTCCAACTATCAGGTTATCATTGTAAAGGAGGCGCAAAACATAAAAAACCTTGCCGACCTCGAAATCTACCTTAAAACGCCACAACCCTCAACTATTCTGGTAGTTTGCCACAAACCAAAATCGGACGGAAAAGGTAAATCCGACAGGTTAACCAAGGTAACCAACCTTGCAAAGCAAAAAGGTGTTTTCTTTGAATCGAAAAAGCTCTACGATTACCAAATTCCCGATTGGATTATTAATTACCTCAAGCAAAAGAATATCAAAATTGACCTAGTTGCGGCAAATCTGCTAAACGAATATCTCGGAAACGATTTAAGCAAAATTTCGCATGAGCTAGAGAAACTAATAATCACATTGCCTCCAGATAACAAACAGATTACAAGTCAAAACATAGAGCAAAACATTGGCATTAGCAAGGATTTCAACCGATTTGAACTAACTAAAGCGCTGGGCGAAAAAAATGTGCTAAAAGCCAATAGAATTGTGGATTACTTTGCACACAACGCCTCGGCAAACCCATTTGTGCTAACAATATCGGCAATTCATCAGTACTTTGTAAAAATATTCCGACTACATTTCCTTAAGGATAAAAGCCGAGAGAATATTGCCCGCGAATTGGGTGTAAACCCATTCTTTACAGCCGAATACGAAACAGCCGCAAAAAAGTACGACCCCAAAAAGTGTATCGATATTTTTGCGCTACTACGTGATTACGATATGCGCTCGAAGGGAGTTAACAACAACTCCACCGACCACGGCGAACTGCTCCGAGAATTAGTTTTCAAAATATTGCACTAAGTATGACCCTAATTATTATAGTTGTCACTGTTGCCATATCGCTATATGCTTTTGGCGAGAATAATCTTATGCAACGGCTGCTTTTAAGTCCATACCGTGTTTTCAAAAACAAGGAGTGGTATAGGCTTATTACCCACGCCTTTGTTCACGCAGGCTTTTTGCATCTTTTCATCAATATGTTTGTGCTTTACTCTTTTGGAATGGCCGTTGAACACTGGCTTAAACAATTACAGGCAAGCGGTTATATTGATTATCCAATTCTTCACTTCTTTACGCTTTACTTTGGCGGAGTTGTAATTGCTACACTTACCACGCTAAAAAAACATAAGGATAACTACTACTACCAAAGTGTGGGGGCATCGGGCGCGGTATCTGGATTTGTGTTCTTCTGTGTTTTCTTCGACCCATTGGAAAAACTCTACTTAATGGCAATAATTCCAATACCAGGAATTGTTTTTGCAGTGGCGTATTTAGCATACTCGCACTACATGAGCAAAAAGGAGGGCGACAATATTAACCATGATGCACACTTTATTGGAGCTGTATTTGGATTTATATACCCACTGCTGATTAACCCAAAATTAATATTACACTTCTTGAGTAGTTTGAAGTTGATATAAAAAATGATGGCCATAAAAGTAAACACATCTGATATATCCGAGAATAACACTCATCAATACGTTGTAATTCTTGCATCGACAGAAGAAGATTGGATATTTGTTAGAAATAAACAACGAACCACATGGGAGTTGCCCGGAGGGCACATAGAGCCAAACGAATCGGTATTTGATGCTGCCAAACGAGAACTATTTGAGGAGACAGGAGCATTAAAATTCAAACTTACAGCGCTGTTGGATTATTCAGTTGAAACAGATGTTGCAAAAAGTTCAGGAAGAGTTTTTATTGCACAGGAAATTACGTTAGGGTCACTTCCTGACAGTGAAATAGCCGAAATACAAATCTCCAAAAATTTACCGGATAATTTAACCTACCCACTTATTCAACCAATATTATTCGAAAAAGCACTAAATTTAGCCGTTCAGAAAGGGTTAATTTAATGCCTACAAAAAACTTCATCTGGCTTGATGGGAACATTTTGGATGGGAACAACCCAACGTTGCTCGCAAGCAATCGGTCGTTCCTATATGGCGATGGAGTATTTGAAACAATCCTAGCATACGGCACCGAAGCCAAACATCTTCCACTCCACATTGCCCGACTTATTAAGGGGATGAAGGTTTTGGAGATAGATATTCCACCCTACTTGAACGAAACTTTTATCTCCGAAACCATTACCCGTTTACTGAATAAGAATCGGTTTTTTGGAAACGCTCGCGTTAGAATAACGGTATTCCGAAATAGCGATGGTTTTTACACACCAACAAATAATAACGCAGGAGTTATTATCCAAACTCAAGAACTAAGCACAACCTCTTACGAACTCAACAAGCAAGGATACTTACTCGACACTTACACCGATATTAAAAAGCCAATCAACAAACTATCGTCTATTAAAAGTTGTAACGCATTGCTTTTTATTAAGGCTGGTTTATACCGAAAAGCAAACGAACTTGATGATTGCATAATTCTGAATAATGAGGATAGAGTGGCAGAAACAATATCGTCCAATATATTTATTGTGAAAGGCAACACTATTTACACCCCATCGTTGGCCGAAGGTTGTATTCCAGGAATAATGCGCGAGGTTGTGTGTAAAATTGCCCCAACATTGGGATATGAAATCAACAATCAGGTTGCGTTTAGCGTTAAAGCACTTATGGATAGCGATGAAGTCTTCCTAACCAACTCGATTAACGGAATACGCTGGGTACTAGGAATAAAACAGAACCGTTACTTCTGCAATGCAAGCAAAAAAATTATTGATGCTTTAAACAAGTATACTTTCCCAAAATCAGTTTAAGGCAGGATTTTCGGGATAAATAGTCCAAGCTTTGAATTTTTTCCCCAGTTGCTGAACAGTAAAATACCAGTTGTCGTAAAGCCCTTTCATCATTTGAGTGGAATCCAAATTGGTAACTACCCACGAGTCCTCTTTTAATTCCTTGCTCAACTGACGAGCACCCCAGCCTGCATAACCAATAAAAACTCTAAAATTCTCCTTGTTAAGTTTACCTGCTATGGCTAATCCTTTTATGGCGTCAATATCTCCATTAAGGTAAAGCCCATTTCCAACATTAACGGAGTTTGGGACAACATCACCAAAGGTGTGAAGAAAGTTAATTGTTTCGGAACTTACAGGACCGCCAACGGAAATATTTACGTCGATATCAGGAAATCCACTAATTATATCGCCCAAACTAAGATTTAGTTGACGGTTGATAATAAAACCCATGGAGCCATTCTTATCGTGGTCGATTAGGAATATCACTGTTCTTTTAAAGAATGGGTCGGAAAGTTCAGGTTGAGCAACTAAAAGGCGTCCGCCTTTGGGTGGAATTTGCTCAAAGTTGAACTTAAAAAAGTCGAATCCTAGTTCTTTTGAAGTGGCCATTTTGTAAGATTTATGTGATAAACTTAAAAATGTCAGATTAAAACCCAAACTATACTAATCGAAAATTATGCCAAAATAAATATCTTATTTACAAATATTTGACGCCAAACAATGTAAAAGTTTAATGGAATTGTGTTGATAAGTAGTATTAATCAACTAAATAACTATCTTCGAAATGAAAAAAATCTTTAAAAATGGCCAGAACAATTAAACAACCAAACTTGCTTCAAGGATTTATACCTATTATATTCCTTATTTTATTTCTATCATTAAATGTTATTTACTTTGGCAACGACACACTTTCAGGCGCAAACCAAATTGCTCTGCTATTGGCATCTACAATCGGTGCTGTAATTGCAATTTATTTGGGTCATAGCTGGTATAGTGTCCGAGGTATAATTGTAAAAACCATCGGAGCATCAATGCCTTCAATACTGATACTGATGCTAATAGGTGCTCTGGCCGGCACTTGGATGATAAGCGGTGTTGTACCAACAATGATATACTATGGACTTCAGATTCTTCATCCAAAAATATTTCTGTTTGCTACAGTTGTAATATGCTCGCTAGTATCATTAGCTACTGGAAGTTCCTGGTCAACCGTAGCAACAATTGGCGTTGCATTGCTGGGAATAGGAAATGCCTTGGGTTTCAATCCTGCAATTGTAGCAGGAGCAATAATTTCGGGCGCTTACTTTGGCGACAAAATGTCACCCCTAAGTGATACTACCAATCTTGCCCCTGCAATGGCTGGTACGGATTTATTTACACACGTAAGATATATGGTTTACACAACCGCACCAACCCTAATAATCACTCTTATCATTTTTCTTGTGATTGGATTTACATATAAGTTTGATGGTACCACCGATATTTCGAATACACTTAGCACGTTGGATACAACCTTCAACATATCTCCTTGGTTATTTTTAGTTCCGGTACTTTTAATAGTAGTCATTGTAAAAAAACTCCCACCATTACCCTCCATTATGTTTGGAGTGTTGCTGGGGGGTGTTTTTGCTATAATTCTTCAACCCCATATAATTGAGCAAATATCCGGAGTTACAAACAACTATGCTAAAGCATCGTATATTACTGTAATGAAAAGTATGTACGGACAAGTTTCCGTAGAAACATCCAACCCTCAAATTAGTGAATTATTAACAACAAGAGGAATGGCTGGAATGATGAATACTATTTGGCTGATTCTTACCGCGATGATTTTTGGAGGAGTTATGGAATCTGCAGGATTGTTGGTCAAAATAACTGAAACTATTATTCGATTCGCAAAATCAACGGGCTCCCTTGTTGCTTCGGTTGTGGGTAGTTGTCTGTTTTTCAACGTTACAGCATCGGATCAATATATTTCCATTGTTGTACCAGGTAGGATGTTTGCAAAAACTTTCCGTAAGCGAGGATTAAAGCCTGAGCTTTTGAGCAGAACATTGGAGGACTCAGGCACAGTAACATCGGCACTAATCCCTTGGAATACTTGCGGAGCAACACAAGCTGCAGTGTTAGGAGTTCCAACCTTAACGTATGCTCCTTATGCATTTTTCAACATTATTAGCCCATTCATGAGTGTATTTATGGCCGCATTCAACATTAAAATTAGAAAATACACCGAGGAAGAAATGAAGAAAATTGAGGCTGATGATGCAAAAATGGAAGAGGCTGAATTAAAATTTGAGCAGTAACTTCAAGTATAGTTATTACCAAAAACAAAAACTCTGACATGGTTTTGAGACCTGTCAGAGTTTATTGTTAAAATGCTTCTAGTATAATTTTGGATATCGCTTTGGATTAACCTCGTGCATTAGCTGATAGATTCCATCGAAAACATCCTCGGCATTTGGATTGGAGAAATAATCACCATCGGTTGAAAAAGCTGGGCGATGCTCTTTTGCTGTAATAGTTTTTGGTGCAGAATCCAAGTACTGATAACCATTGCGTTCCTCAAGCACCTTCTGCATCATAAATGCAGTGGCTCCACCGGGAACATCCTCATCAAAGAATACAACACGATTTGTTTTCTTAATCGACTCCAGTACGATGTTTGGCAAATCGAAAGGAAGTAGTGTTTGAACGTCAATTAACTCAGCTGAAATTCCAAATTCAGCAAGTTGGTCAACAGCATCCTGAGCAATCCTAATACAACTTCCGTAGGTTACCAGCGTAACATCAGTTCCAGACTTAAGAATTTCAGGTATCCCCAACGGAACTTTGTACTCCCCAATATTATCGGGGCGACGTTCCTTTAAACGATAACCATTAAGCGGCTCAATAACCAAAGCGGGGTCGTCAGAATCAAGAAGCGTGTTGTAAAATCCTGCGGCTTGAGTCATATTGCGTGGAACGCAAACATAAATTCCACGAATTGAATTAATTACCATGCTTAAAGGAGAACCGGAGTGCCATACACCCTCTAACCTATGACCACGAGTGCTTATTATCATTGGAGCCATCTGTCCACCCTTAGTTCTCCAACGAGTTGTAGCAACGTCATCGCTCATTGTTTGAAGCGCATAGAGCAAATAATCAAAATACTGAATTTCTGTGATTGGTCGCATCCCTCTTAAAGCAAGGCCTAATCCTTGTCCAAGTATTGTTGCCTCGCGTATACCTGTATCGGTAATCCTATTTTTACCATACTTAGCCTGAATACCTTCGTAGGATTGGTTTACGCCACCTATACCTCCAACATCCTCGCCAAATGCTACAACTAGCGGATTTTTCTCAAACACCTTATCCCAGTTATCACGCAGAATTTCTCGGCCATTAACCATTGGTGAATTCTCAGAAAATACTGGTTTTACTTCTTTAACTTTCCATGCAGCACGGTCGGTTTCACAGTATAAGTCTGAACTATACCTATCGTAGCCATCCTTTTGGTTACGATCCAGCCAAGCACTTAAGTCGGATTGAAGTTTTTCCCGCATTGTACAATCAGTACAAACGTGGCGAAGAATTTTCTTTGCCGCACTCATATTATCCTTACGAATAGGATTCTGAATGGCCTTTAGTTGGTTAGTAATAATTCCAACCTTATCAACATGCTCACGTTTACACATGCAGGAGCGATTGTCGATAATCTTGATTAACTCATCGCGCTCCTTTTTTACTGGTAATGTAAATGCATCCCAAGCTTTATCGCGTGCAATTTTAGCATCGTCAATAGCCTTTTGCTCAGTTTCGGTAAGTTCTTGCTCTGTGGCAATTTTTTCCTGTACAATCCAGTCGTGGAAACGCTTGTTGCAATCAAACTCTTTCTCCCACTCAAGGCGCTCTGCGGATTTGTAACGTTCATGAGAACCAGATGTGGAGTGACCCTGAGGTTGAGTAATCTCAGTAACGTGAAAAACTACAGGTACATGCTCTTTACGTGCGCGCTCAACCCCTTCGGAAAAGGCAGCAATCATTCCTGCATAATCCCAACCTTTTACTTTGTATAAAATTATGCCTGTAGAATCCTTATCACCCTTCTCGAAACCTTTAAGTAACTCGGAGATACTTCCCTTTGTAGTTTGATACTCGCGAGGAACAGAAATTCCGTAACCATCGTCCCAAATAGCCAAAGCCATTGGAACCTGCATAACAGCAGCGGCATTTATTGTTTCCCAAAAATGGCCTTCGGATGTACTGGCATCGCCAATGGTTCCAAAAGCAACCTCGTTTCCACTATTGCTAAACTTACTGTACTTTGATAATTCCTTATTATCTCTAAACAACTTTGATGCCCATGCAAGACCCAACAACCGTGGCATTTGACCTGCCGTAGGCGAAATATCAGGTGTGCTATTACGCTGTTTGGTTAAATCCTTCCAACTTCCATCGTTATTCAGACTGCGAGTAGCAAAGTGATTGTTAAAGGTACGGCCAGCATTACCGGGATTCAACTTAACATCTGTTTGACCGTAAAGTTGAGCAAAAAACTCCTCGGCAGAAAAAGCCCCAACGGCCATCATAAAGGTTTGGTCACGATAGTAGCCTGAACGCCAATCGCCATCTTTATAGAATTTTGCCAAAGCAATTTGGGCTAACTCCTTACCATCGCCAAAAATTCCAAATTTTGCCTTTCCGGTTAACACCTCTTTACGCCCCATCAAGCTAATTTGACGGCTAAGCGTTGCCAAATAGTAATCGTTTAATATTTCCTCTTTCGAAAATTGCGTAGTATTCTGTTTAGACATAATCAACTAAATTTATGTAATAACTTTTTGCATTACACAACAATAAAAATAAAAGATTGTTCTAAACGAGAGCTAATATATAAAGGTAGTTTACAGGAGCTAATCGTTCTCCAAGTAATTTGCAGGTAAATTGTTGACTGGTATTTTAACAGTTATCTTTGAACCATTTGATGCCACGCCTCCGGGAATAATAAATCCAGTAATAGAAACATTCTCGTTATCCATTGATATTACCCCATATAAAAAAACATCGGCAATGGTACCAGTATTTTTGAATAGATTTTCATTGATAGTAGAGTAAACCTTGAAACTATTAGCATTCTCTAAGTTCCACCCTTGCTCCTCTAAAATATGGTTAACGCTATACTGCTCAATTACTTTAAAGTTATTATAAGCAGCAAGCGATTGATGTATCTGTCTTTGAATTCGTTGATTTAGGCGCGATATCTTATTTGAGGATGTACGAAATTCCAAAATAGCAACATTAACCTTGAAATTATTCGAGTATTTACTCGCCAATTCTTTAGTGAGTTGATTAACAGAATCCTCTATTGATTCGTTGGTTTTATTTACTGGCTGAAGGGTTAAACTTAGTGTAAGAAAAAGGGCATATGCCAAACTAATCATTTCACATAAAATTTATAATCCTTAACAAATTTAATAATATTTTTAAAATTTCCAAGAACAACAAGAACTTTCTGTTGTTAATAATGCAGAGTTATAAAACAAGATTTGGAGTTCTTATAATTTTTGACTGACACAAATTGATTAAAAAATCAATAATGTGAATTTCAAATTTTACTTTTGTGAAAAATTAAGTAATGGAAATATTAAAACTAATAGCGGTTGCTGCTGGTATTCTTTTCATAGCCTTGTTGGGTATGGGAATAAAAATACTTTTCCACAAAACCCATAAATTTCCAGAAACCTCTGCTGGACACAACAAAGAACTACGAAAAAGAGGGGTTAGTTGTCCTAAGCATGATGAAATCAAGTGCTGGGGAAAGAAAAAGAACAACGAATGTGCTACATGCTATGAGCATGCTAGAGATTAATTATTTTTTAAGAAAATTTAAAATATCATGGCAATTCTTAAACTTATATTACTAACTGTTGCTCTAATAGGCTTAGTTTTTATTGGACTTTCGTTAAAAGTAATTTTAGGAAAAACAAAGAAAACAGACTGCCAATCGGACAATTCCGATGTAGGTTATTCCTGCGGTTGTGGAGGAGGAAGTAATTGCAGTACAAATAGTGCTAAGAAAGGGTTTTAACTACTCCTTTATTTTTTTCTTTAGATTTTCGCTAATCCATACTTTGTATCCGCCTGATTCGTCGGAGTATATTAAGTATGCATCAACGTTAGTGTGTGTCTGAATATAGTTAATACTCCAATCTAAACCATTAACCATAAAGGCTGTGGCCAAAGCATCGGCTCTTGCACCAGAATTAGCAATAACTGTAGCGCTAAGCAATGAATTTAGAACAGGGAATCCTGTTTTGGGATTTACAGTATGTGAATACTTTTGGCCATTAACCTCAATAAATTTGCGGTAATTACCTGAAGT
This sequence comes from Bacteroidota bacterium, assembly GCA_023406715.1. Lineage (GTDB taxonomy): Bacteria > Bacteroidota > Bacteroidia > Bacteroidales > Tenuifilaceae > SB25. The sequence continues at coordinate 32,164 of JAEXVC010000004.1, forward strand.
TGCCAAGCCTTTTTCATCACTTAAATATATTTTTGTTTGTAAATTCTCACCAGGCATAGCATTCTCCACGGGCTTATCTAAACCAACAACCCAACATGTATCCCTGCTATTAACTCCTTTAGCTGTAATTTCGCCACCAACCTCAACCAAGTAATTACTTATGCCTTTAGATAAAAGGAAAGCACCAAATACATCTACTGTATATCCTTGTGCAATGGCATTCACATCAATCTGAATTTGAGGGTTGGATTTGGTTAGGTTAAATCCATCGAGTTTGATTTGATTCATCCCAATCAAGGGTAAAAGCGATTTTACTTTTGCAGAATCAATACCCTTTGTTTTATCTTTCCAAAAACCAAGTAATTTAATAACTGGTCCTACTGTAATATCGAATGTACCATTGGTTTCCCGATAGATTGAATCAGCAATAGTTATTACTTCCGCTAATTGTGCGTCAACAACTGATATTTCGTTTCTATTAAACCTAGAGATAATTGAACTATCGTTGTATACTGACATAGAATTATCAATAACAGCGAACAAAGAATCAAAATTTGGAGAAAAATTCCTGTTCAATGAATCGTAATAAACAATACTGTAGGTGGTTCCTTGTGCAAAACCTTCAATTTTTAAGTATTCCTTAGTTTGTTTTTTGCAAGAGATAAGAAAAGGTATGAATAGAAGAACCAGTGAAAATTTTCTCATTGTTGATATCTCCAATAATTAGAATGTTGGACATGGTATTGCTTTCCACTTCTTTTTAGTCAATACTTTGAACTCATAAATAAAAGAAATTTCGTGGGATCCACCAGAGTTCAAGCCTAATTTTGAAACAGTAAAATCATAGCTATAACCTATGCTAACTTGATCCCACTTATAGCCTGCCATAAATGCGAGGGCATCTACACGTCGAGTTGTACTATTCTTAGGCATACCTCGCCACCATACACCAAAACTTAAGGGTTGTGTAAACCAATATAAACCCAAATCCAACTGTCTATAAATATCCTGCACTCTGAAATTAAATGCAAATGTAATAGACTCCTCTATTCTACTCATTAAGAAACCTTTCGTAATATATCGGTATCCCCCAAAGACAGAAAATTTATAGGGAGTCCTCGAGTCCTCATCGTAAAACGAGGCAACAGGCTTTAGCATATGATCCCATGTTGCGCCAAACCACATATTATCAGAATATGCCAAAACAGATGTAGCCACATCAATATCCCAAACACTGCTATTCGCAGGAGGAGCTACTGAGGTGGGTGTCCCAGGGTCAATAAGTTGATCGCTAAAAATTAACTTGCTAAAATCTATTGATATCTGCTGCAAGTAAAAACCAAGCCCTGGGCGTATATGCCACTCAGAGGTAGGCGTGAAATCATATGAATATAAAGTTCCTATCTTTGTGTTTCCAAGTTTCCCAGCACCAGCCTGATCCCTTACTGCAACAAACCCTAAACCACTTTTAAATGCAATAAAGTTATGATCCCATGACAAACTAAAAGTATTGTAAGAACCCGGAATTGAAGTCCATTGATTCCTATAGTTAAGAACCGTACGATATCCTAATATACCTCCAGTAAAAGACGGAGCAAGGAATAGCGGACTCGCATAGAACTGAGTAAAATGAGGATCTTGAGCACTAACTGTGCTTAAACTCAAGATTAACAAAGCAGAAGCTATATATTTTTTAAAATTGCTCAACCCTTTCAATATTAAAACAAAAATAGATAAATAAATTAAAATTACTATTCTAACTACCGTAACAATGTAACGCTTCCCTTCATATCGAAAGATCGACCATTTGTAAATTTACCTATGGCTCGCCACATGTAAACGCCTTGCTCGGCAAGTTTATCTTTCACATAGCCATCCCACCCAATATTAACATTGCTCGAGGTGAATATTTGCTCGCCCCAACGAGAGAACACCATTAATTGATACTCAACCACCCCTTGATGGAATGGGTGAAAAACTTCATTTTTATAGTCAATGGCATCGTACACCCCTCCGTTAGGGCCATTTTTGTTGGGTTTAAACGCATTAGGGAACTTAACAACACCTGTTCCCTCAACATAAACCGCAGGATTTTTTGAAATTGAATCAACACAAACATCATCACCATAATCCATATAAACCCAGAGCGAGACTTTAAAATTACCCAGTCCAGTGTAGGTATGCACTGGATCTTTATCGGTAGTTATGGTTCCATCCCCCATATCCCATAGACTTCGGCTGAAATCAGTGGATAAATTGTACCCATGTACAGTTGCATCGGGGAGCATTACTCTAAAAGGATGAATTGCAAAGGCCGCTGTTGGATTTTGGTATACCCTGAAAACTCTATAGAAAAACCTATTACCACCATCGCCTGTAACAGTAAGTTTGACAGTATAGTACCCGGGCTCAGTAAATGTATGAATAGGCTCTCTATCTGTGGACGTAGTCCCATCGCCAAATTCCCAAAGGTAAGAATCTGCCCAAAGCGAAGTATTTATAAAGTGTACCTCTAAAGGAGAACATGCAGAGTCTATATTACCTGCAAAACTTGCCTCTGGAACAGCGGGCAATAAATACAAAGTTGTCATAGTTGAATCTACACAATGTGGACTCTCAACCTTTAATTTAATATTGTATTTATAGTTATTCTCTTTAGGTCCCCAACGCAAATAAGTATGAGAGCCTGGGTCTCGAAGATTTGAGAAGGTGTTATCGTTAAAATCCCAACTATAGGTCCAACCGGCAGCACCAGGGTTGGATTGATTGTAAATGTCAAATGTCGCATCGGGAAAGACTTTAAGCGGGGGTTCGGCTGCAATATTAGCAATAGGTCTTGCCCAAACCGTTATTTGCTGAGTATCGTTATCCACGCAGTTAAATTCAGACCAAGACCGAAGGCTCACGTTAAAAGTTGTATCGGTTTCCTTAAAATTCAAGAAAGTATGTGATGGGTCCGTGTATGACGATGTAATGCCGTCGTCGTAATCCCATTTATAGAAACGAGAATTTATTGAAGTATTATTGAATTTCACCTCAAACGGACTACATGCCTGATAACCCGGACTTGCCGCATAGTTTGCAAAAACATGTGGATAAACGTAAATAGTCTGAGAAACAGAGTCATCGCAACCAAACTGACTCTCAGCCTTCAAATCAATTTGGTATGGCTGAGTATCTGAAGTTAGATTATCGAAAGTGTGAATCATATTCGCAGAGTTTGTTGTGGTAGAATCTGCTCCATCACCAAACTTGTAGTAATAAGTAAGATTAGTTCCAAGGGAGTTATTTTCAATTTCCACATCAAACGGAGGACATGATATATACTCGCTAGTAAGCTCCATTGCCGCAAATGGTCTAGGATGAACGGTTATTGTCCTTCTGATAGAATCCACACACCCATGCTCACTCACTGAACGTAAGCGAACTGAGAATGTTGTATCCTTTGTTTTAGATACATTATAGTATGTAATCAACGGATTTGCATCAATAGAACCAACCCCTGTTCCTAAATCCCAGAAATAAGTATCGGTAGAGGTGTTAAATGATACGGTTTGGTTATTAAATAGCACATTATGTGGGTGACAACCCTCAAAGTCAGTTATAAAATCAGGGTAGATATGAGGGAATACCTTTAAAGGCAACTTCAAAGAGTCAATACATAGAGTATCATTAACATAGCTGGTTCTTAATGTTATTGTACGGTTTAATATAACAGGAGGAGCATTTGTTGCATTGGTATAAAGATGCGAACCTGGTTGTTCAACATACGTTTTTGCAGATCCATCGCCAAAGTCCCAACGATACTTGTAAAGTGGAGAAGTTGATGAGTTGTTCAAATTAATCGTTAATGGAGTACATCCTTCAAACTTGTTCCACTGGAAATCAGCTTCCACCAAAGGATTAACAGTAATCAAAGTATCTGCAAAACTCTTGCATCCATAGCTATTGGTTGCCGTTAACTTAATAGTATACGTTTGGTTTTGATCCTTATATGGGTGTCCATAGGTATGGTCTGCTGGAGTGAAATCAACAGAAGTACCTCCATCGCCAAACTCCCATAGATATGTTCCTAGACCAGAGGAGTTGTTGGTAAATTTCACCACTAGAGGATTACAACCAATTACCTTATCAATGTCAAATTCGGACACCACCCGAGGGTATACAGTTATTGGTTTTGCAATTGTATCTCTACATCCCGTTATAGAATCTAGGGATATTAGTTGAATTTGATATGTTAGGATGCTATTTGGAGTAAAGTTATCGAATATGTAGGCAAATGTATTCTTATTATTAACCACAGTGTCAAGTCCACTGTAACCAAAATCCCAGAAGAATTTTGATCCATTCAACGAAGTATTCGACAAATCGAGGTAGAATGGAGTACACTGCGATTGCTGAGCAAAAACAAAACCAGCCTCAACCTTTGGATGAACGGTTATTGGTAGTGTTAAACTATCGCGACATCCATTGGGATTGATAGTTTTTAATTTTACATTGTAAACACTATCAATACTTCCCCTATTTGTGAAGATATGCGATACTGCTATCTTTGTGGCAGTTGTTGCACTTTGTCCATTTCCAAAATCCCACAGATAAACCAAGTTTCCTCCTGTGGAGGTATTATTAAATGTTACTGGCAAATCTGAGCAACCAATATTTACTGAAGGCATAAACACAGCATCAACAACGGGATAAACCTCTATTTCTCTTGATTGGACAGATGGACAGCCCTCGTCGTTCTCTACCGATAACGTAACAGTATATGTTGCCGGAATATCAGGATCAAGATTTGTAAAAGTTCGAGTAAATGAGTTGCCATTTGGAAAACTTTCCGCAGGTAACCCAGGTGCACCTCCATAAGTCCAGTTATATGTTGATGCTCCTATAGCCGCAGGGTAAAAGGTAACATCAAAAGGAGTACAGTTCGATGCGTATTCAAAAGTAAAATGTGATTCAACTCTGTTATAAACTTCAATGTTCTGTGAAATTGAGTCGCTACATCCATACTGGCTTACAACTTTCAACCATGTAGTATAAACAATGTCGTTAACCGGATCGTCATTACTATAAATATGTATAGGACTAGCTACATTTGACGAGCCTCCATCACCAAAATTCCAGTAGTAAGTTGTGTTAACTAAAGGCAGCGCCGTTCCAGTAAAATAACTGGTATTACTTAACATTACATCAATTGGATTACAACCAGCAATATCGCTAGCAGTAAATGCAGCGGTAACCTCAGGGTAAACTACTAACGGAATAGACATAAAATCCTCACAACCGGCATGATTCCTTACTGTTAAACGAGGTGTAAAGTTTTGGACGGCGCCAGTTTGATTTACATACTGGTGAAATACCTTTGAAGGATCGGCCGGTAGAGTTGTTAAATCAGTTGTTCCACCTCCGTCCCAATCCCAACGGTAGTCTGTTATTCCTGGGTGTTTTGTGTAGTTAAACCAAATATCCAGTGGAGAACAACCATAGCTAGTGTCTATGACAAAGTTTGCATCAACGAAAGGATAAACGGTAATATTGGTGGATGCGGTAGCAATACATCCGTAATCGGTTTGAACATTTAAGGTAACTGTATAAACAGTGTCTTTTCCCGTAGGATTAACAAAGGTATGTGTGGGGGAATTCTCTACAGATGAATTTCCGTTTCCAAAATTCCAATTAAATACTGTTGCGTTGGCTTTCGAAGAATTGATAAAGTTTACCGTTAACTCATTACAACCTTCTGTTACGCTTGGTGTAAACGATGCAGTTACGGATGGGTAAATGGTTACATCGCGTGAAAGAGTTGATGTACAATTCCCCTCATTAGTAACAGTAAGATTTATTGTCCGGGTAATTGGCACTAATCCATTGTTTGTATAAGGATGCGTGTGGTCCAAATCTGTTGGACTGTTGGTAGCATCGCCATAATCCCAGCTATATGACACAATTCCACCTCGTGAATTATTGTCAATATTAACAGTAACAGGAGAACAAGCTTGAGTTGGAGTAACCGCAAAATCAGCATAAATCTGGCTATAAATCCTAACATTTCGGGTAGCAGTGCTTTGACAACCGAACTGGTTCCGTGCGGTTAAAGTAATTGTGTAATCCTTAAAGTTGTTGGTTTGGTTATCGTAAATATGTGTTGGATTAACTAACGCAGAGTTAGCACCATCACCAAAGTCCCAACTATAAACGTTAACAATACCGCCAGGGTTTGTAGAGGCAGGAGATGTGGTATTGGTAAAACCTATGCTTGATAAATTACAGTATGCAGGCTGGGGTACCAAAAATCCTGCCTGCAGCTGTGGATAAACTCTTACGGTACGATTAACTACTTGATTACACCTATTGCCCTGATTATATACCTGAAGTTGAATCACATAGTCAATATACGTGTCAGTTAAATTAGTCAATATTAAGGTAGTATCTTTTCCCGTAGTCTTAATTTGAGTTCCATTGAGTCTCCATACGTACCTTGCAGTATCGCCCACGGAAATATTATCAATATTAACCGTTAAAGGAGAACACCCCGAAGCCACGTCGACCTTGAAATCGGCATTGAAATAAGAGTAAATATTTACGGTTGAAATAGAGGTATCTCTACATCCATGGGGCGATGTAGCTATCATCCTCACGGTATATAAACTATCCCTAGGAACTAAATTATTATAGGTATGCGTTAATGTTCCCACTGGATTGGCGGTTACCTGATTAAATCCATCGCCAAACTCCCATAGATAACTATCAGCGGTGTTGCTCGACGAAGCATTGGTAAATGTAACCGCCAAAGGATTACAACCCTCTATTGGATTACGCGTAAAATTTGCATCAATACTAGGAAGAACCGTGATTATCTTCTCATAAACTAAAGCACAACCATCCTGATTCTTGGCAAGCAGTACTACCTTGTAATCGATAGTGTCGTTAGTATTATTGTTGAATGTATGAGAAAAAGTGAAAGGAACAGGGGGCGAAGGATCGGGTGTTCCTGCGTCATTGTCCCATTTGCGATAGGCCGTACTGTCGCCCATATCGTAACGCCAATACTTTATACCTGTGGATTTGTCCTCAAAGTTGACTGTTAGTGGAGCACAACCCGAAACCTTATCTGTAGTAAATGCTGCAGTTAAAGGAGTAGAAACTAAAACATCTATATAAGCACTGTCCTTCATATTACAAGCACCCGATACTACCACCTTATACTTAGCATTGATTTTTGGTGAAGCCCAAGGAAGCTGAGCATGGGCATCGTTCAAAGTACTATCGGGCGACCAAAGATAATTTGTACCACCAAAGGCCCTAAGCTGGACTGGATTACCATAGCAAGTTTTTAATACCGATGAGTTTGTCCCTGCAACCACTGCCTGAACTTTTAACTCGTTATAATCAGAAAAATAACCATAGTAACAACCAGAACCGGCACCACCATTAACAATCCCAAGGTGAAAAATATCCTTGGTGTTATTCATAAAGTTGCTAACTCCAGCAGGGATTTGAGCATTTGTAAAAGGCCCGAACCTAGCAACGCTCCAGTTAAACCCAGCGTAACTAACAAAACTGGCCGGAGGGAAAAGATCGTTCCGCACAGCTCCATTAAAGGTAA